>JBAXFU010000068.1:0-17456 GCA_037139735.1 Phycisphaerae bacterium | reverse complement strand
GAGACCTTCACCTGGCCCGACGGCGGCACGACGATGTTCCGCGGCGAGAAGAACACCCAGTGGGAGGGCGGCTACCGCGTCCCCTGCGCCATCCGCTGGCCCGGCGTCATCAAGCCCGGCACCATCGTCAACAACATCGGCGCCCACGAGGACATGCTCGCCACGTTCCTCGCAGCCGCGGGCGACCCCACCGTCAAGCAGGACCTGCTCAAGGGTCGCACCATCGGCGACACCACCTACAAGGTCCACCTCGACGGCTACGACCTGGGCCCCGCGCTCAAGGGCGAGGCCGCGTGGCCCCGCAACGAGTTCATCTACTGGACCGACGACGGCAGCGTCGCCGCACTCCGCTACGGCAACTGGAAGATCACCTTCCTGATGCAGGAGGCCGAGGGCCTCAAGGTGTGGCAGCGTCCCTTCGTCGAGCTCCGCGCTCCGATGATCACCAACCTCCGCATGGACCCCTTCGAGCGAGCCGAGGAGGAGAACGCCATCGGGTACCAGCGGTGGTATCTCGACCGCATGTTCCTCATCTCGCCCGCGGCCGGCTACGTCGGCCAGTGGTTGCAGAGCTTCCGCGAGTTCCCCCCGCGACAGAAGCCCGGCAGCTTCAACCTCGAGCGCGTCATGGAGGCCGTCAGCAAGCCCCAGGGGCAGTGAGCCCTTCGCGGCTCGCCTGACCGATCGCGGCACGACCTTCTTCCCCCGCGAGGCCGACAGGCCTCGCCGGGCTTTTCTGGCAGACACGTTCGCGCCGCGCGAGCATCGCTCGTCGAGATGGAGCCCTTCGATGCATCGAGTGCTTTGGATCGTCGTCGCGGCGTTGGTCGCCTGCTCCTCCATCGGCTGCGCCACGCGCCGGCCAGACCCGCTCCCCTCGTGGAACGAAGGCCCCGCGAAGCGGTCGATCATCGACTTTGTCGCGAAGGTCACGACGCCGGGAAGTCCGGACTTCGTCCCGCCCGCGGAGCGCCTCGCCGTCTTCGACAACGACGGGTGCCTGTGGTCCGAGCAGCCCGCCTACTTCCAGTTGCTCTTTGCAGTCGATCGTGTTCGCGCCATGGCGGCCGATCGGCCCCAGTGGCGCGAGGAGGAACCCTTCGCCTCGCTGCTCAAGGGCGACCTGCAGGGGGTCGCGGCCCAGGGCGAGAAGTCCATCGCCGCGATCGTGGCGGCGACGCACGCCGGCATGACGACCGAGGAGTTCGCCGCCGTTGTGAGGGAGTGGTTCAAGACGGCTCGCCACCCGACGACGGGACGCCCGTATCAGGAGATGGTCTTCCAGCCGATGCTCGAGGTGCTCACGCACCTGAGGGCGAAGGGCTTCCGCACGTGCATCGTGTCGGGCGGTGGCGTCGAGTTCATCCGGGCGTATGCGGAGGAGACCTACGGCGTTCGTCCCGAGGAGGTCATCGGCTCGACGGACAAGCTGAAGTTCGAATGGCGCGAGGGCGTGCCCGTGCTCGTCAAGCAGCTTGCCATCGACTTCGTCGATGACAAGGAAGGCAAGGTCATCGCCATCCAACGCCACTTCGGGCGTCGGCCCGTCATGGCCTTCGGCAACTCCGATGGTGACTTGGCGATGCTCCAGTGGACCGCCGCGGGCGCGGGGGCGAGATTCTGCCTGTATGTGCACCACGACGACGCATCGCGCGAGTGGGCGTACGACCGGGCATCGCGCATCGGGCGGCTCGATGCCGGGCTCGACGAGGCTGCCGCCCGCGGGTGGACGGTGGTGAGCATGAAGGAGGATTGGCGCGTGGCTCACCCGCCGTCCCGGTGATGCACGACACGCGACCGCCGCTCCGCGAGGGGTGGGCGAGGAGTTGGCGCTTGTTCCTCGGCCCCGCCGGGGCCCTGCGCGAGTTGGCGTCTTTCCACGGGTTCACCTCGCCCGCTGCGCGGGTTCGGCTCATCCGTGGCAACGCTCGTCGGCCCTGCGGGCCGCTGCGTGTCGATTCAGCCCCCCAGGTTCACGGGCTCGAAGCCGGTGCGATAGGCGCGTCGCACGATCGTGCGGGTGGCTTCGGCGTGGTTGGTGAAGGTGAGCGTGCTCCGGTCCCACTCGAGCGTTTGGCCCGGGAACTTCGCGGCCTTCACCGCGAGCAGGCCGGGTTCGGTGCAGCGCAGGCCGACGTCGAAGGGGGCCCAGAGGTGGGGGGTCTTGACGCCCATCGCGGCATCGACCCACGCGTGCCAGTGGTTGAACTTCTCGTACGCGGGCAGTCCCGGCCACTGCAGGCCGTCGGTCATCACGCCGTCGCGCCAGATCTCCAGGGGGCCTTCGGGCGCGAGCACGAGCACGCCCCCCTCGCAGACGACGATGGTGAGGATGCCGCCGGGCCACTTGCCTTCGCCCAGGCCCAGCTGCGCCCGATCGGGCATCATGCCGCTGTCGTAGAAGTGGAAGTTGCAGGTGGTTCCCGCGAAGCGATCGCGGCTCACGGGGTAGGTGAGCGTCGAGAGGACCCGCTGGGCGTGGAAGTGGGAGAGGTCGCGCGAGGGCGTGCGGGTGCAGACGCGGACCGGGCTCTTGAGTTCGGGGAAGGCGTAGAAGAGGACGTCGGTGAGGTGGACGGACCAATCGGCGATCTGGCCGCCGCCGAAGTTCCACCAACTCCGCCACTGACGCTGCACCATGCCGGGGCGACAGGGCTCATGCGCTGCGCCGTTGAGCCAGAGGTCGTAGTCGAAGCCCGCGGGTGGCTCGATGGGGTCGCCCAGCGTGCCGTCGCTGAAATAGAAGCCGCCGGCCCGTGCGCCGCCGCCGAAGGCGATGTGCACCTCGATCACCTTGCCCAGCGCGCCGGAGCGAAGGATGTCGACCGCCGCGCGCCGCGCCGCGTGCTCGATGCGCTGCGCGCCGGTCTGCGTGGCCAGTTCGGGCTTGGCGGCGGCGGCATTGCGGAGGAGCCCGAGCTCCCCGAGTTGGTGCACGAGGGGCTTCTGGCCGTAGACGTGCTTGCCGCGGGCCAGCGCCGTCGTCATGATCGCGCAGTGCGAGTGGTCGGGCGTGGCGACGATCACGCCGTCGAACTTCCCGCCGTGCTTGTCGAAGGCCTCGCGGTAGTCGGCGCAGGTGAACGCGCCGGGGTGTTCGCCGGCGGCCTGGGCCAGCGCGTTGGCGTCGACGTCGCACAGGCCGGCGATCTCGACCTTGGGGTGCGAGGCGATCATCTTGCGGTCGGTCCCGCCGATGGTGCCGGTGACGCCGATGGAGAGGACCCGGAGCTTGGTGTCGACTCGCGCCTTGGCGGTGCGGGGCAGACCCGTGAGCAGCACGCCGGCTGCAGCGGCCTGCTTCATGAAGTCGCGACGCGAACTCGGGAGGCTGGGCATGGCGCGGGTTCCTTGGCGACCCGACGGGGCATCCGTCGCGTCGAAGATACCGTACGCCCACCGCCTTGGCGCCGGGAATGCGGTTCCCGGCCGCGGACATGATCATGTCGAATGCAACCGCCGGACGATAATCCCCACCAACCACTCCCGGTCTCGCCCCGTTCGGCGAGTCGGGCCGCAGGGAGGACCTGAGCCACGGAGCACCTGATGATGGATCCGCAAGTCAACCGGCAGTTGATGTACGACGCCCACAAGAAGTCGCTCCTGGTGGCCTACTTGCTCTGGTGGTTCCTCGGCTGGGCGGGGGCGCACCGCTTCTACCTGGGCCGCACCGGCAGCGCGATCGTCATGCTGATGCTCTTCGCGATCTCCTGCGTGCTCATGCTCGTCGTGGTCGGGTGGTTCGGGTACCTTCTCTGGGGCCTCTGGTGGCTCATCGACGCCCTGCTCATTCCTTCCATCGTCACGCAGTGCAACGTGCGGCTGATCAACCGCCTGCAGTGACGCTCGCTCGACGAGATGCCGCCAGGCCGCTCCGCCCCCATGCGACTCATCCCGTGAACACGACCCCCACGTCCCACACGCCCCCCGCAACGCCTGATTGGCAACCGACGCTCCGGGGCACGCTCATCCACGTGCGACCGCTGCGAGCCGAGGATCTGGACGCCCTGCATGCCGCCGCGGCCGATCCGCTCGTCTGGGCGCAGCATTCGGAAAGGGACCGCCACGAGCGCCCCGTCTTCGAACGATTTTTCGCCGGCGCGATGGCCTCGGGGGGCGCGCTCGCCGTGCTCGACGCCGCCAACGGCCGCATCGTCGGGTCGAGCCGCTACTACGACTGGAACCCGGCCGACCGGAGCGTGGTGATCGGCTACACCTTCCTGGAACGTGCCGCGTGGGGCGGCACGATCAACCGCGAACTCAAGCGCCTCATGGTCGACCACGCCTTCCGCTTCGCCCGAACGGTGTACTTCCACGTCAGCCCGGGCAATGTCCGATCGCAAAGGGCCCTCGAACGCATCGGGGCCGCCTTCCACCACGCGCAGGACGTGCCGGTCGGCGGCGTGATGAGCCCTCGCCTGATCTACCGCCTCGAGCGGCCGTGACCGCGGGCGGCCGGCCCGCCTCGGCGCAATACGATCGGATCATGTCGATCCACGTTCGCGCGTTGGCCGCCGGTCTGATCGCCTCATGCCTCGCCGTCGCGCCGCTCCATGCCGCCGAACCGCCGGACGAGGCGACGGAGCTCGCCCGCTGGAGCGAGTCTCGCGACCAGCGCATGGCGTGGTGGCGAGAGGCCCGCTTCGGGATGTTCATCCACTGGGGCCTCTACTCGGGCGCGGGAGGCGCGTGGAACGGCAAGGTCTACCCGCAGCACTACGCCGAATGGATCCAGCACTGGGCCGCGGTGCCGTGCGACGACTACGCCCGCGCGATGAAGCCCCTCTTCCGCCCCGACCCCGGCGCGACCGACGCGTGGGCCGACCTCGCCAAGGAGGCGGGCATGCGATACGCCGTCATGACCGCCAAGCACCACGAGGGCTTCACGCTCTTCAACTCCAAGCAGGAATACTCGATCTCCAACCCGATCTCCGGCGGCACGAACATCTCGCCCGAAGGCCGCGACATGGCCAGGGAGTTCGCCGACTCGATGCGATCCCGAGGCCTTCGCGCCGGCTTCTACTACTCGCTCCTCGATTGGCAGCACCCCGACGCCTACGAGATGGCGCTTCCCGCGTATCCCAGGCCCGCGCGAACCCGCGACCACGCCGCGTACGTCTCGTACGTTCGCGCCCACGTCGACGAACTCCTGACCAACTACGGGCCGCTGAGCACCATCTGGTTCGACTACTCCGACAAGCAGCACCAAGGCGCGGCCTGGGGTGCGGCGTCATTGCTCGAGGACCTCCGCGTCAAGCAACCCGGGATCGTCGTCAACAACCGTCTCTTCGAAGGGCTCGAGAACCGCAACGGCGACTACGGCACGCCGGAGAAGTACGTGCCGCCGACCGGCCTGCCCGGCATGGACTGGGAGGTGAACCACACGCTCAACGAGTCCTACGGCTACAGCTTGCACGACGCCAACTGGAAGGACGTCAAGACGGTCGTCCGCCTCTTGTGCGACGTGGTCTCCAAGGGCGGCAACCTGCTGCTCAACATCGGGCCCGATGCCAATGGCCGCGTGCCCGAACCCGCCGAGGCCGCCCTCAAGGGCGTCGGCGCATGGATGAAGATCAACGGCGAGGCGATCCACGGCACCACCGCCAGCCCCTTCGCCCGCCTGCCGTGGGGTCGCGCGACGCAGAAGCAAGGGACGCTCTATCTCATGGTCTTCGAGTGGCCCGAGAACGGGCGACTCTTCGTTCCGATGAAGGGCGAAGTTCGCGGCGCAAGGGTGCTTGGCACGGGTGAGGAGGTGGCGTGCCGCCGCAACGCGAGCGAGGGCGGTCGGCTTGAACTCCGCCTGCCGAAGAAACCCGCCGACCCGTCCTGCTCGGTCGTGAGGCTCGAACTCGACGGCGAGGTGCAGCCCCTGCCATTCGCGGCCTATCCCGCCGCCGACGGCACGCTCGCGCTCCATCCCCACGACGCCACGCTCGCGGGACCTTCGCTGCGCGTCGAGCAGGTGGGAGCGGTGGGGGACGTGCGGTACAACCTGGGCTACTGGCTCGACGCCGCGGCATCCGCCACCTTCACCGTGGGACTGGGCGCCTCGCAAGGCGGCGAGTACGCCATCGAGGCCGAACTCGCCTGCAAGGACGATTCGGCCGGCGCGATCATGACGCTCGCCACGCCCTCGGGCGACCTCGAGTTCACGGTCCCCGCCACCGGCGGCTGGCAGACGTATCGCAACGTGCCCGTGGGCAAGACGACGCTGACACCCGGCATCCACGCGCTGGTGCTCCGCGCGTCGACCAAGCCCGGTGAAGCCGCGGTGAACGTGCGTTCGATCACGCTGCGTCCGCAGCGGTGACGATCGGCGCCGATCCCTCGCCTCGCGATGGCGGGGCGCCGAATCCCGCGACTCACCCGCGACTCTTGGCGATCTCGCGCAGCACCACGTCCTTGGTGTACGAGTTGGCCTTGAAGAAGTCCGTGCGGCCGGGCCCGTAAATCACGAGAATCGGCGGGCCGACCTCCTTGAGCGCCTGCATGTAGGCCAACGCCGGGTTGGGCGTGCCCTGAGGCAGCGTGCGCGCCGTCAGGTCGGCCTTGATCGCCACCACGTCGGGTCGCGCGAGTTCCGCCTGCACCTCGCCGTCGTTCAGGATGATCTCGAAGGCCTTGCAGTTGAGGCACCACTCGGCGGTGAAGTCGACCACCACCACCTTGCCCTCCGCGCGAGACCGCTCGAAGAGCTCGGGCGTGTAGGGCTTCCACAGTCCGCTTTCCGCTCCGGCCTTCCCTCCGGGCACGTGCGACTCCCGGGCCAGGTCCGTCTGGTAGCGAGCGAACTGCACGGCGGTGCCGCCGACGATGAGGCCCACGAGCGTGAAGACCACGCGAGGCGTGGTCCCGGCCTTGATCTGCCAGAGCCGCACGATGAGCCATCCGCTCGCCACGACGCTGAAGGCCGCCGTGAACCACCAGTGGATCGTCTCGCCCAGGTGAGGCGACGTGACGAGCAGGCTGCGGATGCCGACCCCGATGAAGAACGAGGCCACGGCGAGCATGAGCAGCGCCATGGTCTGCTTCATGAGTTCGCTCCCCGCGCCGGCGCGGGGCACCTTGTCGACCCATTGCGGGTTGGCCGCCAGCAGCACGTACGGAATGGCCATGCCCGCGCCGATGGCCGTGAAGACCAGCATGGTGATCGGCGCGGGCTGGAACGCAGCCCAGCCCATCGCGGTCGCCGCCAGCGGCGCGACGCACGGGGTGGCCAGCACCGCCGTCAGCACGCCGAAGAGAAACGACCCGTGCAGCGTGTCGTGGCGGGGATTGATCGCGTAGGCCCATCCCGGCACGTTGAGGTTGAAGAAGGTGCCAAGGAGCGAGAGCGACATCACGATCATCAGCACGCCGATGCCCACCGAGAACCACCACGTGCTGATGATGTGGCTGGCCGACTTGAAGCCCGTCGACAACGCGATGAAGCCGCCCAAGGCGAGCCAGAAGGCCACGATGCCCGCGCTCATCACCAGGCCCAGCAGCAGCGTGCGACGCTTGGTCCCCGCCGCCTGCGACAACGCCACGATCTTCAAGGGCAGCACCGGCAGCACGCACGGCATCACGTTGAGCAGGAACCCGCCACAGACGGCCAGCCCCAGCAGCAACGCCATGCCCGTCGCGCCCCGGGGGTCGATCGAGAAACTCCAGCCGAAGAAGGGAAACTCCAAACGGCCCTCGTCGGCGCCGGGCGTCGGATCCGCCTTCGCCCCTCCGCTCGAGCCGCCCGAGGCGGTCGCGTCGATCGTCGTGGGCTTCCACGTCGCGAAGGGCGCCTTCGACAGGTCCGGGGCCTTCGCCGCGGCAGGATCCACGCGGATCGTGACCGTCCCCTTGGCCTCGTCCGGGGGAAGGCACGTCTCCTCGTTGCACGCCTGGAACCCAGTCGCGAACGACACGGCCACCTGGCCAGTGACGCCCTCGCCGATCAGCAGCGGCACGATCGCCACCGCGACATGATCGAACACGCCGTACATCGCGGGCTTCTCGCCCAGGTTCACCTTGATCTTGACGGGGTCGGGCCACTGCACCTTCCCCACCGTCACGCCCGGCGACGCGATGGTCTTCAGCGTCGTGGGGACGGGTTCGAAGTCACCCAACTCGGGGGGGACCACCGGTGCCTGCGTATGGATGTGCCACCCCGAGTCGTGGGTGTAGGTCACGGCCACGAGCACGATGCTCCCCGGGGCCGCCGCCGCGCGGTCGGCGTCGAAGGCGACCGAGACCGCCCGGGGCTGAGCCCACGCGGGCAGGGTGGCCGGCCCGATCAGGCAGGCCAGGACGAGCAGCAGTGCGTGCGCCCAGGGCGTTCGGAGGAAGGCTGGTCTCATGGCGTGGGAAGGGTAGTGGGGGCGGCGGTCGGGCCGGGTCGCCGCGCACGGGGTCCCGAAATCAAGGGGGCCCCGGGGGGCATCCGATACCACACCGGGTCATGCCGCGCCCGTGCGGGGCAGGATCGCCCCGTTCGGCCACCCCGTCAGGAAGTACGACCGCCTCATGTCGGATGTTCTGGACCAAAGTTCGATCGATGCCCTCCTTGCCGCCGTCGAAACGGCGCAGGTGGAGGAGCAGTCGCCGCCGGGGGCGATCTTCGGCCGCGTCAAGCGCGATCCCGACAACACGGACATCAAGTCCTACGACTTCAAGCGGCCCGAGCGCGTCAGCAAGGACCAGATGCGGGCGTTGCAGACGCTCCACGAGTCCTTCGCCCGAAACTTCGGCGCCGCGCTCTCGGGCTTTCTGCGCACCATCGTCGAGGTCCGCGTCGCCGCGTGCGAGCAGATGACCTATTCGGAGTTCACCGCCGGACTCCCCAACCCGACCTCGTTCAACCTCGTCGACGCCGACGGCCTCGAGGGGCACATGTGCCTCGAGCTCAGCCCCCTCATCATCTACCCCATCATCGACCGCCTCCTGGGCGGCGACAGCTCCGATCTCTTCATCCCGCAGCGTCCCCTGACGCTGATCGAGGCCCGCCTCATCAGCAACGTCACCCGCCGCGGGTTGCAGGCCCTCTCCGAGGCCTGGGCGAGCATCAAGCAGCTCGACTTCCGCATCGGCGCCACCGAGAGCAATCCGCAGCTCGTGCAGATCGTGCCTCCCAACGAGGTCGTGGTCGTCATCGCCTTCGAGATCAAGCTCGGCAACCGCGCGGGCACGATGAACCTCTGCATCCCGTACAACGTCATCGAGCCGATGATGGAGGAGCTCTCGAGCCAGAACTGGTTCGCCGTCACCAAGAGCACCAAGACCAAGGAGACCGAGCAGCAGCTGGTGAAGAACCTCACCCGCGCCCCCCTCGAGCTCACCGGCCTGCTCGCCACGACCACCATCTCGATGAAGGACCTGCTGGCCCTCTCGATCGGCGACATCATCGTCACCGAGAAGTCGGCCTCCTCGCCCATCGAGGTCTGCGTCGAGGGGGAACGCAAGTTCTTCGCCAACCTCGGCCAGTTCAAGGGCAACCGGGCCCTCAAGATCACGGGCGACGCCGTCAGGGAAGGCTGACGACCGCCCCCGAATGCCGCGTACCCTCCCGGGCGTGGCAAAGAAACCCAAGGCACCCAGGGAAGTCGCCGTCTCGGGCCCCGATCCCGAGAAGTTTCTCCCTACGCCCCCGCCCCTCTGTCGCGGCGAGTTCATCGGCCACCGTGCGGCGTGGGAACGCCTCGACGCCGCCATGGCCGCCGGTCGCGTCCACCACGCGTGGATCTTCCACGGCCCCAAGGGCGTCGGCAAGTTCACCGCCGCCCTCACCTTCGCCTCGCTGCTGCTCGACCCCGCCACCGAGGCCAACGCCTCGGGCGTGCACGACTCGCCGGGCGATTCCGACACCCGCAAGCAACTCCTCGCGGGCACCCACCCCGACCTCTTCGTCGTCGTGAAGGAGCTCGCCAAGTTCCACGAAGACTCCACCGTCCGTGATCGCAAGCTCACGTCGATTCCCGTCGAGGTGATCCGCACGTTCCTCGTTGAGCACGCGACGCTTCGTCCCTCGATGGCGACCGACTCGATCGCCAGCCGCGTCTTCATCGTCGACGAGGCCGACCTGCTCAACGTCTACGCGCAGAACGCCCTGCTCAAGATCCTCGAAGAGCCCCCGCCGGGCGTGGTCATCATCCTCGTCACCTCCGCCGAGCAGGAACTCCTCCCGACCATCCGCTCCCGCTCGCAGCGTGTCTACTTCGGCCCCTTGGCCACCCACGAGATGAACGCGTGGCTCGAACGCTCGGCCACCGCCACGCTCGGCGAGGACGAGCCCGTGTCGCCCGAGGAGACGGACTTTCTCGTGCGGCTCGCCTCCGGCTCGCCCGGCGTCTTCCTCGCCGCCCGCGAAGGGGGCATCCACGCCTGGTGGAAGCAACTGGGCCCCATGCTCGTTGCCGCCGAGAAGGGCCAGTACTCGCCGGAACTCGGCACCCTCATGGCCGACCTGATCGGCAAGTGGGCCGAGGCCTGGGTCGATTCGCACGACAACGCCAGCAAGGAAGCCGCCAACAAGGACGCCGCCGCGTGGATGTTCCGCCTCGTCGGCACGCACCTGCAGCGCCGCCTGGTCGAAACCGCCCGCGCCAACAAGGGGCCCGACACCCTCGAGCCCATCCTCGCCATGGTTGACCGCCTCCGCGAGGCCGAATCCGAGATCGACGCCAACGTCGGCGCCCAGTTCGTCATGGAGAAGCTCTCGGGCGAACTCTCGCTCCGGGCGTGAGCAGGCGCCGACCCGCGGGGGCGAGCCAACCGTTCCAAAACAAAAACAGGCGGCACGAAGCCGCCTGCAAGTCGAGCGTTCAGAGGGAAATCACAGCGTCGCCGAGGTGTACGGCAGCAGGGCCATGAAGCGGGCCCGCTTGATCGCCTGCGACAGCATCCGCTGCTCGCGGGCCGAGGTCGTCAGACGCTTGCGGCCCAGAATCTTGCCGTTGGGGCTCATGAGCTTGCGAAGGTTCTCGACGTCCTTCCAGTCGACGTGGAGCACGCCCTCGCCGCTCTTGGTGGTGACCGAGGACTTCTGGGCAGGACCGAAACGCTGGAACTTCGACATCGCTGGCTCCGTCTTGGACATCGGCCCGGGTGCATGGCCCGCCACGAGGCAGGTCCCTCCCGGGCGACGGTGGGCCTCCATTCTAGCGGGTCCCCCGACCGGCCGCCACGTCGCCCACGCCCTCACCGTTCGACCTGTCGGTCGATCGCCATCGAGCCCGGGCCCTTCCAGACCACGAACAGCGTGCCCAGCAGCAGCACGCCGTTTCGGATGACGTGGCACACGCCGATGGGGCCCGTGCAGGGGCGCTCAAAGCGGCCAAAGCACCCGCACGTCACGTTCATGTCGCGGGCCAGCACCGAGACGATGCCCGCGACGAAGCCGAGCAGGATCCCCGCCAGCAGCAACGCCGCCCCGCGGGTCCAGTACCCCAGCACCAGCATCACGCCGATGATGAGCTCCGTCCACGGCACCGCGAAGGTCACCAGCCGCACCGCGTGCTCGGCGTGCGCCGGGAAGATCTCGAAGGCCTTGACCGAAAACGCGAACCCTTGGAGGTCGCTGAGCTTCATCGCCCCCGCGAATATGAAGAGCCCCCCCAGCAGGATTCGAACGATCGCGACCATCAGGCCCGTCGCCGCGGGCGGCTTGCCGGACGTCATGGCGCACCTCCCGTCACCTCGTACCCCGCCGCCTTCCACCCGGGGAAACCCTCCGTCATCACGTAGCAGTTGCGAAAGCCAAGCCCATTGAGCCGAATCGCCACGTCGTGCGACGCATGGCAATCGCCCCCGCCGCAATAGATCACCACCTTGGCCGAAGGGTCCAGCACGTCGAGTGCGGCGGGACGCGTGCCCCCTTCAAGGGCCTCCAGCGGCAGGTGCACCGCCCCCTCCACGTGACTGGCCGTGAACTCCGCGAGCGACCGGGCGTCGACGAACATCACGCCCTGCTGATACAGGGCCCGCGCCTGCGCCAGCGTGATGTCGCCCTCCTTGCCCGACGCGGCGACCGTGCCGCCAGAGGCCGCGGTCGGCGGCGTTGGGCCCGGAGCGGTTCGGCCGCCCTCGGGCGAGAGCGGTTCGGGCGCGGCGGGCTTGAGCGAGATGGGTCGCGAGAGCGAATGCACCCCGCCGACCACGACGCCCAGAAGGGCGATCGTGCAGGCCCGGTGCAGGTCAAGGTGCAGTGGCACGGTCGATGGTTCCTCGGAACGCCCGCAGCATGGTCGCACAGCGGCGCGGGACGGGTCGGTCGTGATGCAAGAACGCCCCGGCGGTTCGCGCCGGGGACGTTCACGGAATGCGGTCAGGATGATGGGCCCGAGCGGGACGGGTCGCGAGGGGTGCGTCCTCGCCGCCGCGGCTCACGCCGGCACCCGGCTCACTCCGGAACCAGAAAGCTGGGGTTGGGCTGACCGCTGGGCGACTGGGGCGCCACCGGCTGGGGCTTCTGGCGGATGAAGCCGTAGTAGGGCACCTTCACCTCTTCCTCGCCCGCCATGTTGGTCTTGAGGATGATGTCGCCCCGGAAGGTCGAGGCCTGGCTCGCGGGCGCCTTGCCCGTCAGCGTCACCACCCACGCCGCCGGCGTGGTCGTCGTGTCCTTCGTCACCTTGAGGGTGAACATCTTCTCGCCGGGCACGCCCTGCGGATTGTTCGGCGTGGGCATGAGCGCGGGCACTTCGGTCGCCGCCGCGACCTCGAGATTGCTGCCGTCGCGGGCCGTGATCCTGATCGAGGTGTTGATCTCCTGACCCGCCGCGAGGCCGCCCAGCGTGACCCGCTGCGGCTCCACCTTCACCTGGCCCACCACCTCGCCCAGCACCATGAAGTTCAGCGTGCGGTTCGGGTCGTTGGTGCGAACCATGCACTGCGTCTGCACCTGACCCACCGGGGCTCCCGAGGCCAGCGTGATCTCCACCGGGTACTGCACGACCTTCTCGCCCTCGAGCGTCGTTTCGACCTTCTGGCCGATCTTCGCGTTCACCTTCGTGTCGTTGGGCGTGACCTGCGTCATTTCGAGGTCGAGCTTCCGCGACGTGATCATCAGCGTCGTCTTCCCCTCCTTGCCGCGCTCCACCTGACCCAGCGTCGCCACCTGCGGCTCGGTCAGCACCGTCGGCTTCACTTCCGACTTGACGCTCAGCACCACCTGCGGCTGGTCCGCCGAGTTGGTCGTCACCGTCACGTTCGTGCTCTGCTTGCCGCGCCGGTTGTGCGGGTTGTAGCGCACCGTGATCTCGCCGCTCTCGCCCGGGGCGTACTTCTTCTTGTCGAGCGCGGGCACCGTGCAGCCGCACGAGCCCTGCAGGTTCGAGATCTCGAGTTCCGACGTGCCGGAGTTCGTGAAGCGGAACTTGGTTTCCACTTCCTTCTCGTCGGAGATCACGCCGAACTCGTGCGTCAACTCGTTGAACGTGATCTTCGATCCGGCCGAGGGCGTCACCGCCGGTGCGACGGGCTTGGGCACCTCGGGGGGAAGCCCCGCGGGTTGCATGCCGAAGGTCGTCGAGCAAAGACCCGCCAGGGTCACCAGAAGCGATGCGGTGCGAAGGTGCATGTGATTCTCCACGGGCAGTCTGAAAGGACATCGATGGGCCGCATTCGCCGCCCACCCGCGTGGACCCGAAAGCCGCCCCGGACGCCGCACGAACCCCGTCGACGCCCGTCTCCGGTCTTTCACCCCGGACCGCTTCCTGTTCGGCTCCATCCCTTCGCCACGTTGAATCCTTCCCGTGCCGCCACCCACCGCCGCGCCACACCCCCATCCCGGCCCACTATCCTGCCCCCGCGTGGCCGCCCCGCCTCCCCAAGCCGTTCGCACAACCTGGTTCTCGGATCGCCATGTCCGCATATCGCTCCCCCGGCCCGGGGATGCCGCTCGCGTGGCCCGGCACCTGGCCACCCATCGACCCGAGGGCCTGATCGACCTGATCCCCGCCGCCACGTCGGTGCTCCTCGAGTTCAATCCCGACCGCATCGACGACGAGACGCTTCTCCTCCGGCTCGAGGCCTTGGCCGGCGAATGGTCCTCGCTCCCCGCGAGCCCCCCGGAGGCCCTGACGCTCATCCCGTTCTGTGCCGACCCTGACCTGGCCCCGGACCTCGAGTCGCTCGCCGCCGAGAAGTCGCTCGAGCCTCGTGGGTTCTTGGAACGCTTCTGCGCCGCCGAGTTCACCGTCGACTTCCTGGGTTTCATGCCCGGATTCGCCTACCTCCGCGGGTTGCCCGGCGACCTTGCCGCGTCGCGTCTCGAGCGACCCCGCACACGCGTGCCCGCCGGAAGCGTCGGCATCGGTGGCGACCGTGCCGGCGTCTACCCCTTCGACTCCCCGGGCGGCTGGCGGCTCATCGGTCGCACGCCCCTGACGCTTTTCGATCCCGCACGCCAGTCGCCGGCGTTGCTCTCGGCGGGCATGGCCGTTCGCTTCGTCTTGGTGCCGCGAGATCGGTTTGAAGCCCTGCGCCGTTCCACGCCCCCGGTCCCATGAGCCGCGTCACGATCATCTCCCCCGGCGTGCAATCGCTGGTCCAGGATCTGGGCCGCCCAGGTCACGGCGCGATCGGGGTGCCGCGGGGCGGTGCGGCCGACGCGCTCTCGCTCGAGTGCGGCAACCGCCTCCTTGGCAATCCCGCCTCCGCGCCGGCCATCGAGATGGCCATGCTCGGCGCCGAGGTTCGTTTCGAGGAGACGACGCGATGGTGCCTCGCCGGGGCCTGCGCGCAGGCCGTTTTCATCGACGCCCGCGGGATGACGCACGCCGTGCCGCGATGGACGTCCCTCGCCGCCCGCGCCGGCGAGCGGCTCGTGGTGAAGGCCATTCGCCCCGGCCTGCGCGCATACCTCTGCCTCGGCGGGGGCGTGCAGGTTCCGTCGCGGCTGGGGAGCGCATCGACGCTCCTGTCGTGCGCCATGGGAGGCGTCGAAGGCCGAATGCTCCGCGCGGGCGACGTGCTGGAGGTCGGGCCCGTGCCCGAGGCGAGTCCTCGCGCCGCCACGCCGTCGTTGGCGGCATGGCTGGATCAGGCGGTTCGGCCCGGCGTGCTTCGGGTGGTCGAAACGCCCTGCGGCGGCCCCGCGTGCCGCGACGCCTTGGAACGCCTGCTGGCCGCGCCGCTGCGGGTCTCGGTGCACTCGGACCGGGTGGGCGTCCGCCTGGAGGCGACGCCCGAGGTGGCCGACGCACTCCGCGGGGCGGCGAGCGGGCGGACGCCAAGCGAGGGCATGGCGCACGGCGCGATCGAGTTGACGTCCGGCGGCGAGCCGATCATCCTGGGCGTCGATCATCCGACGACGGGCGGGTACCAGGTGGTGGCGTGCGTGATCGCGGCCGACCTGCCGGCGCTGGGGCAACTCGCGCCCGGTGATACCGTGCGGCTGCATCGCGTGCATCGACAGGAGGCGAGGGCGGCGAGCCGGTCGCAGCGAGCCGCGGTGGAAAGGGAACTGGGCACCCCATGAACCAAGAACGCTCCGATCAGCACGCAGGCGAGGCCCGGGTCGGCAAGGCGGCATGGATGGCGCTCATCGCGGCCGGCGCCGGGTGGATGCTGGACGCGACCGACGTGATGCTCTACAGCTTCGCGCTGGGCGAGATTCGCGCCGAGTTCGGCATCGACAACGCGCAGGCCGGGTTGATCGCCTCGGCGACGCTGGTGGCCTCGGCGGTGGGTGGTGCGGCGGCGGGCGTGCTCTGCGACCGCATCGGGCGCGTCCGGGTGCTGATGCTCTCGATTCTCTTCTACTCGATCTTCACCGCGCTCTCCGCCACGTCACGGTCGCCCGGCGAACTGGCCTTCTGGCGGGTGCTGGTGGGACTGGGTCTTGGCGCGGAGTGGTCGGCGGGTTCGGTGCTGGTCGCCGAGACATGGCCGGCGAGGCATCGAGGCAAGGCCATCGGACTCATGCAGTCGGGGTGGGCGCTGGGGTGCATCGTCGCCGCGCTCGCCTCGGCGGCGATCTTGCCGACGCTGGGCTGGCGGTGGCTCTTCGCCCTGGGAATCCTCCCCGCGCTGCTGGTGGTCGTGATCCGCATGGGGGTCAAGGAGCCCGTCGTGTGGGAGACATCACGCCGCGAGGCCTCGCGACCGCCCCTGCTTCGCACGCTCGCGACGCCCCCCTATGCGAGGCGCGTCGTCGTGGCGACCTTGACGACCTCCGCCCTGCTCTTCGCGTACTGGGGGCTCTTCACGTGGGTGCCCCAGCACCTGGCTCGATCGACCGGGGAGGGCGGCGCGGGCCTGGGCCTCGTGAAGTCCACGAAGTGGATCGTCGCGATGCAGGTGGGCGCGTTCCTGGGCTACACGAGTTTCGGATTCTTCGCCGATCGCTTCGGCCGCCGGCCCGCCTTCATCGCATGGGTGCTGGGCGCGGCCGCGGTGGTGCCGGTCTACGCCCTCTACGCCCGCAACGAATCGGTGCTCCTGATCGCCGGGCCGCTGGTGGGCTTCTTCGGACATGGCTACTTCAGCGTCTTCGGGGCGATACTCGCCGAACTCTTTCCCACCTCCGTGCGGGGCGCGGCGCAGGGGCTCTGCTACAACGCCGGCCGCGCCGTTTCCGCGCTGGCCCCGTGGGCCGTGGGCTCCGTCGCCGATCGTCACGGGCTGGGCGTCGCCATCGCGCTCACCAGCGTGCTGTACCTCGTCGGCGCGGCGCTCGTGATCTTCCTCCCCGAGACTCGAGGAAAGGAGATCACGTGACGCGATCGCTCGCGATCGATCTCAACTGCGACATGGGCGAGGACGAAGCTCCCGCCTGCGTCGCGAGGGATCTGGCCCTCCTCGATGTCGTCTCCTCCGCCAACATCGCCTGCGGCGGCCATGCCGGAAGCGACGACTCCATGCGACGCCTCGTCCAGGCATGTCGTTCCCGCGGCGTGCGGATCGGCGCGCATCCCGGCTACGAGGATCGAGCACGCCTTGGTCGCGTGGAACTCGATCTCGCCCCCGATGCGATCCGCCGCTGCGTGGCCCTGCAGGTCGCCCGGCTCGCGACCATCGCCCGCGAGTTTGGAACCGTCGTCACGCACGTCAAGCCTCACGGCGCGCTGTATCACGCCGCCATGCGTCGCCCCGAGATCGCCGACGCCGTGATGCTCGGTGCCGCCGAGACGCTTCCGGAGGCATCGCTCGTGGGCCTGGCAGGCGCGATGGGCACGCGACGGTGGGAGGCGGCCGGGCGTCGCGTCGAGCACGAGGCCTTCGCCGATCGGCGATACGAGGCCGACGGCTCGCTTCGCGCGCGGACGGCCCCCGGCGCCGTGCTCGAGGATCCGGCGCACGCCGCCACGCAAGCCGAGTCGATCGCCTCCGGACGGGGCGTGCCGCTCGACGATGGCGGCCGGCTCGCGGTGGCCGCCACCACGCTGTGCATTCACTCCGATTCGCCCGGCTCGCTCGCGATCGCCGCCGCCGTGGCCGCCGCGATCACGAAGGGCCAGATCACGAAGGGCCAGATCACG
>JBAXFU010000067.1:0-17666 GCA_037139735.1 Phycisphaerae bacterium | reverse complement strand
CGTCGAAACGCTTGAAGTTGTCGCCGGCGAACATCCAGTCGCCGCGGGCGGTGATGGCGAAGTCCGCCTCCTTGTTGCCGTCGAAGTCCGTGTTCAGGGCCTTGGCGCCGTCGTGGATGTCGGCCGCGACGCGGCACTGCGAGCCGGTCCAGCCCACGCCCGCGCCCTGTGAACGCGACATCGAGAAGACCGAGTTGACGGTCGATCGCTCGGCCGTGAGCTGGTAGACGTCGTTGACGAGCTCCTCGCGGTTGAACATCGGCTTGAACTGGCCGGCGCGGACGTACACCCTGTTCTCGAAGGTGTACCGGGCCTCGGCGTCGAGCAGCGCCGCCGAACCGGTCGAGGAGACCAGTTCGGTGAGGATGTTGTACGTGAAGGCCTTGTCCCACACCGAGCCGTTGAACCTGAGGCGTGCGCGGGCGATCTGGAAGCCGCCGGTGTAGTCGCTGTCGGTGCCCGGACGATCCCTGAAGTTCGCCATGAAGCGGTTCTGCACCAGCCCGCCGACCATGAGCGTGTTGGCGCTGCCGTCGCCGAGCGTGAACCTGCCCTTGACGAAGCCGCTCGAGCCGCCGTCGTCCTCCAACGGCGAGGTGCGGCTGGAGGCGTCGGCCATCAATTCCGCGGCATGGGCCTGACGGGCGTCGGCGATGCAGGATGAGGCGAGGTCGACGCGGGCGTGGGAAGGGATCACCCAGGTCAGGGCGGCAAGGGTCATCAGGGCCGAGGGTGTCATGAGGCAGGGGCTCCGGGTCGGTTCAATGGGCAGTCGCCGAGGGTGGCAGCACCGAACGACGATCCGGGTGCATGGCAGACGCCGCGGGCCGATGCGGGCATGATAGAGGCGGCTTCGGACCCTTCGATGAAGGTCGGCGTTCGAATGTTCAGGGCGTGTTCGGATCTCCGGCGGAGTGGCATCGGGCCCGCCGTCGTCATGCCTCCGTTGGCGAGAATCACGCAACCGCCTCCCTCGATTGGCCAGTACACTCAGGGAATCCCGAGGGTCGATCGCGACGCGTTCGGGGCCGGCGCTCGAGAGCGTTGGTCGAATCCACGATCGGCCGGAGTCGCCTCCGGCCCTGTCACCGAGGAGTTCGCCGCCCATGTCCTTGATTCGCCCGCTCGCCGCCGTTCGTCTGCTCGTCCTGGCCACCGGACTCGCGGCATCCGCCGCGAAGGCGCAGTCCGACTCCTGCGGCAACGCCACGCTCATCGGCGTGGGCACCTACTCGGGCACCACCGTCGGGGCCACCAATGACGGCAACGGCGGCTGCGGCAGCTCGGCCTCGTCGCCCGACGTCTGGTACAAGTTCATCGCCACCGGCAACGACCAGCTCGTGGTCGAGACGTGCGGCGTCGCGACCTGGGACACCGTGCTGAGCATCCACTCTGGCTGCCCCGGCAGCGCGACCAACGTGCTCGGCTGCAACGACGACACCTGCGGCCTCCAGTCGCGCGTGACGGCCACCATGGTCGCGGGCCGCACGTACTACATCCGCGTCGCGGGCTTTGGCGCCGCGGCCGGCGCATATTCGATCGCCGTGTCGCTCGCCGTCGCGCCCCCGCCGCCGAGCCGCGGGCCCGACGTGTGGATCGCCGAACTCACCGACATCGCCTATTACGCCACCGTGGGCGCCACCGCCGCCTATGCGGTGGGCACCGACGCCTGCAACAAGGGCGATGCCGACGCCATGTGGGTCTCGTCGACCAATCGCCACCCCGTCATCGCCCAGAACCTCTATCGCCTCAAGGACGGCCGCTTCGAGCAGATCGGCCAGTCGTGGCTCAAGCACGGTTTCGCCTCGACCAACAGCGGCACCTGCGGCACCTGCCAGGTCCCGTCGACGGGCGGCGCGGCGCTGGGCCCCAACTGCTCCGACGCCTACGGCTCGGGCCTCAACGGCAGCCAGGGCTACCTCGGACCCCGCTCGCAGGTGAACCCCACGACGGGCGTCTTCCCGTATCCGTTCACCGCGAGCCCGTACAGCGGCGAGATCGCCCGCCGCCTCCAGGTGAACACGGCCGACGTGATCCCCGCGCAGAACGTCAACGCCCTGTACTACGCCGAGTGCCAGTACGTCACGCAAGACGACGCCCAGTGGGGCAACGGCCTCAACAACGCCTCGCACCGCCGCGTGAACCTCGCCACCTACACCGCGCCGGCCTTCGCGAGCGGCACCGTCCGCGAGCAGTTCGCGATCAACGCATGGCGTGCGGCCGATCCTTCGGTGACCCTCAGCAACGTCGATTATCCCGAGCCCGGCGTGGCCGCGGGGAGCAGCCTGACCGCGAGGTTCATCGTCGGCGCGAAGGTGACGAACAACGGCAACGGCACGTGGACTTACGAATACGCGGTGCACAACGTGAACTCCAACCGCGCGGCGGGCGAGTTCAAGATCCCCCTCCCGCCCTTCTCGAACGTCTCCAATATCGGCTTCCATGACGTGCCGGCACATTCGGGCGAGCCGTACGACGGCGCCGACTGGACGGCCACCGTCGGCGAGTACGACCTCACCTGGCGCACGACCCCCTACGCGACCAACGCCAACGCCAACGCGTTGCGGTGGGGCACGCTCTACAACTTCCGATTCACGATCGACGTCGCCCCGACGGCCGGCAACCTGATGCTCGGCCTCTTCCGTCCGGCCACCGCCGGCGCTCCCGTCGCGATCCTCGGCGATTCGACGGTGCCCGATCCGACGGTGTGCATCGGCGACTTCAACCGCGACGGCGGCTCGGACGGCGCGGACGTCGCGGCCTTCTTCCGGGCGTGGGAACTCGGCGTGCCCGCGGCCGACGCCAACTCCGACGGCGGCGTCGACGGCGCGGATGCGCAGGTCTTCTTCGAGCGGTGGGGCGCGGGCGCGTGCTGAGCGGGAATGGACTGCCGGCCGGCGTCGTGAACACGACGCCAGTCGCCAGTCCGGATGAACGCTTGGGCGTGACCGGACCCTTGGCGGCCCGGGTCAGCGGCTGGCGGCCGCCACGCGGTCGCCGGGGAACTGCTTGATGCCGTTCTGCGACGGGGTGCGGCCGGTGCCCTTGGCCACGGGGCTGCGTTCGGGGATGATGAAGTCGGCGTTGGGCAGCGTCGCGTTGTGCGCGAGGGCGACGTCGGCGGCCTTGAGCATCGAGTCGTCGGCGTTCTCGTACATCTCGCGGAAGCGGGCGTGGATCTCGACCTCGGCGATGTCGAGGAAGTGGAGGGCCGCCGCCTTGTCGCGCTGGAACTCGAGGTCCGACGCCCCGTTGCCGGCGTGGGCCGCCAGGTCGCGGTCGAGCTTGCTCAGCGTGCAGGCGTAGGCATGAAGGTACATCGCCACGTCGGCGACTCGGGCCTGCACGGCCTGACGGTCGAGCATCTTCACGTCGTAGCGCTTGCTGAGGACCTTGAACTGGTGGCTGTGCTCGCGGGCGAGCATGCACAGGCGCTCGGCGTGCGGGGCCAGTTCCGCCGACTTCACGCGAGAGAGCCGCGCGAGGGCCGGTCGGATGCCCAGGAAGACCTCGATGCCCAGAGGGATGGCCCGCTTCATGATGTCGAAGCGGAAGGTGTTGCGGAGGGCCTTGGCGACATACGCGCCCAAGGACTCGTCGGGGTCCTTGAGCAGGGCGTTCTTGACGCCCAGCATCATCTCGGCGAGCTGCTTGCCGCCGTAGCCGAACATGTACGACTGCATCACCTCGTTGGCGCCCTCGACGATGAGATTGATGCGAGAGTCGCGGAAGATCCGCTCCACCTCGTTCTCGCTCATGTAGCTCTCGCCGCCCATGAGCTGGATGGCGTCGTTGACGGCCTGCCAGCCCATCTCGGAGCAGAAGACCTTGCACATCGCCGTCTCGACCTGGATGTCGTCGTCCTTGCGGTCGAGCATGCCGGTGGTCATGTAAAGCACGGCGTCCATCGCGTAGGTGAGGGCGGCCATGTGGGCGACGCGCTTGCGGACCAGTTCCTGCTTGGCCAAGGGGGCCTGGAACTGGTAGCGGGTCTGCGACCACTTGATCGACTGGTCCATGGCGCGGCGGGCGCCGCCGAGCATGCCGGCCGAGAGGGTGCAGCGGCCGTAGTTGAGGCACGAGAGGGCGATCTGCAGGCCGCGGCCCTCCTGGCCGAGGAGGTGGTCCTTGTGGACGCGGACGCCGTTGAAGCGGATGCGGGCCTGCCACGTGCCGCGGATGCCGCACTTGCTGCGGTTCTTCTGGAAGATGTCGACCCCTTCCATCTCGGGGTGCATCACGAGCGCGCTGATCTTGCCCTTGCCGTCGTCGCGCTTCTCGCGGGCCATCACCGTGAAGAGGCCCGAGAGCGCGCCGCTGGTGGCCCACTTCTTCTCGCCGTAGACGACGTAGTGGTCGCCGTCCTTGACAAAGTGCGTCTCCGCCCCGCCGGCGTCGCACCCCACGTTGGGCTCCGAGAGGCAGAAGGCGCTGAGCCAGTCCTTGGCGAGCCGGGGCAGCCACTGCTTCTTCTGCTCCTCGGTGCCGTAGATCATGACGGCCTTGCAGCCGATCGACTGGTGGGCCGAGACCATGACGGCCGTCGAACCGCAGTACATGCCGATCCGCTCGAGGACGCGGTTGTACGACGTGATGCCCATGCTCAGCCCGCCGTACTCCTTGGGGATGGTCATGCCCAACGCCCCCAAGGCGAAGAGCTTGTCCACCACCCAGCGGGGGATCTCCTGATCCTGGTCGATCTGGATCGCCGGATGCTCCGTCCGCAGGTACTCGTCGAGACGCGCCAGCAGCTGGTCGCACTCGGCCTGCTCGCGGGCGTCCGCCACGACCGGGTACGGGAAGTAGAAGTCCTCCTTGACGTTGCCCCAGAAGAGATTCTTCACCGGGCCCATCTTCGTCGGCTCGGCGCCGAGCCATTCCTCCGCCTCCGCGATGAGCTTGCGGTCGGCCTCGGAGATGCCCTTGAGATTCTTCAGGTCTGCCATGTGTCGGACTCCGTCAGGGATGCCCCGGAACGGTCCCGGGGGAATGTCGGTGGATGGACGGTGCATTGTAGAGGCCCGGCGGGCCGTTCCAACCGCCCCGCGCCCCCGCAGCCTTCCCCTTCGACCAAGCCCCCGGGCGAGGATTCACCGGCCGGTCGACTCCCGGACTCGCCCTCGATTCCTCACCCTCGCGGCCGCGGCAGGCGTCACGCGCCGACCCCGGTCCCGATTCGTTGTTCCCATTCCGTTCGGGCCGCCCCGCAGCACGCCCGTCTCATTCCCCGTACCTTTGGGCCAGTCGATGAACCCCATCCGCCTCCCAGTCTTCCCGCCCCCCGAACCCGTCGCCGAGGAGGCCCGGCTCGCCGTGGCCCAGGAGCTCCGATCCCTGGTTCGCGGCGAGGTTCGCTTCGGCATGCACGACCGCATGCTCTACGCCACCGACGCCTCCCTCTACCAAGTGGAGCCCGTCGGCGTCGTCATCCCCGCCGACGTCGACGATGCCGCGAGCGTGGTCGAGTGGGCCGCGAGACGTCGCGTGGCCCTGCTGCCCCGCGGCGGGGGAACCAGCCTGGCCGGTCAGTGCACCAACCACGCCGTCGTCGTCGACTTCACGCCCGGCTGCCGCGAGATCCGACGGCTCGACGCCTCTCGCGGCGAGGCGCTGATCGAACCCGGCTGCACGATCGACGACTTCAACGACCAGATCGCCTCCAGCGGCTGGTTCTTCGCGGCCGACCCCGCCACGGCGCGCCACGCGGCCTTCGGCGGGTGCGTCGGCAACAACGCGGCCGGCGCACGGTCGATCCGCTACGGCCGCACGAGCGAGAACGTGCTGGGCCTCGACGTGGCGCTCGTGGCCCCCGGGCTCGAGGGACGTCGCGTGCGGCTCGAGCGAGCCGCCCGCGACCCTGTGGCCCGCGAACTGGCCTCGCGCGTGTGCGACGTGGTGGCACGTCACGCCCCGCTCATCCGCGAGCGGTTCCCCAAGACGGTGCGCCGCAACGCGGGCTACGGCCTCGACATGGTCCTGTTCGCGATGGAGCGGGCGGGCTGGCGCGACGGCGTGCCCGTGACCGAGCGGATGCTCGACGAGGTGAACCTCGCCCACCTGCTCTGCGGCAGCGAAGGCACGCTGGCGGTGACGCTGGGCGTGCACGCGAAGCTGCATCGCAAGCCGGCCGCCAAGGGGCTGGCCGTGCTGGGCTTCGCGTCGCTCGACGAGGCCATCGCCGCGGTGCCCGCCATTCTCGAGACCGATCCCACGGCGGTCGAACTGCTCGACGACACGGTGATCGACCTGGCCCGCGCCAACGCGGAGTACCGCCGCTACGTCGACCTGATGCCGGCGCCCCGGGGCATGACGCTCAAGGCCGTGCTCTACGTCGAGTACTTCGCCGACGACGCCGCTCGCATCGCCTCGAGCTTCGACGCGCTGCGAGCCAAGACCCCGGGCGTGAGCGGGCAGTTCCATGTCGACGCGCAGGCGATGCTCAACGCGTGGAAGCTCCGCAAGGCGGGCGAGCCGCTGCTGCACGGCGTGCCCGGCGCACGCAAGCCCATCACGTTCGTCGAGGACAACGCCATCCCGGTCGAGCACCTGGCGACGTTCGTCAAGCGACTCCGCGACATCGTGGCCCGTCACGGCACCTGGGCCGCCTTCTACGCCCACGCCTCGGTGGGCGTGCTGCACGTGCGCCCGCTGATCGACATCCACGACCCCGCCGATCGCGAGCGCATGCGGGCCATCGCCGTCGAGACGGCCGACCTGGCCCGGAGTCTCGGCGGCGTGATGTCGGGCGAGCACGGCGACGGCCGCATCCGCGGCCCGCTCCTCGAACGCTTCTACGGCCCGGATCTCATGGGCGCGTTCCGCGAGGTGAAGGCCATCTTCGACCCGCACAACCTGCTCAACCCCGGCAACATCGTCGAGCCGGGCCCCATTGAGAGCATCACCGAGCGACTTCGCGTGCAACCCGGCTCGCGTCCCGTTCGCATCCCCCGGGGCGTCACGACCTACTTCGACTACGCCGACACGCACGGCCTCGACGGCGCGGTGGAGATGTGCAACGGCGCGGGCGTCTGCCGCAAGCGGCAGGGGGGCACGATGTGCCCCTCCTATCAGGCCACGCTCGACGAACGCCACAGCACCCGCGGCCGCGGCAACGCGCTGCGACTGGCCATCACCGGCCAACTCTCCCCCGCGGGCGGCGACCCGTGGAACGACCCGGCCACGAAGGAAACGCTCAACCTCTGCCTCTCCTGCAAGGCCTGCAAGACCGAGTGCCCCAGCAACGTGGACATCTCCCGCCTCAAGGCCGAGTACGCGGCGCAGGGGAACGCCTCCCGCGGCGGGCCGTCGCTCCAGGCGACGCTCTTTGGCGCCATTCGCCTCGTCAATCGTCTCGGCTCGCTCGCGCCGTCGCTCGCGAACGCCATGGGCGCCCTGCCGCTGGCGAAGTGGGTGGCCGCCAAGGCGCTCAACATCGATCCCAGGCGCTCGCTGCCGCCCTTCGCGAGGAGTCTCGCGAGCCGATGGGACCGCCACCGAGGCGCGCCGCGAACCTCGCGGGTCGCGCTCTTCGGCGACTGCTTCACGATGTACAACGAGCCGGGCATCGGCCTGGCGACCCGTCGCGTCTACGAGGCCTTCGGGTACCGGGTCGAACTCGCCGACGCCGGGTGCTGCGGCAGGGCCAAGATCTCGCTGGGCCTGCTCCCGCAGGCCATCGAGGAGGTCGATGCGACGCTCGAGCGGCTTCGACCGCTGATCGAGGATGACGGCGTGGCGGCCATCCTCGTCGCCGAACCCTCCTGCCTGTCGGCCATGAAGGACGACTGGCTCTCGCTGCGGCTTCGCACGCCCGTCGAACTCCGCCGCCGCCTGGCGGCCAAGGTCTTCCTGCCCGAGGACTTCCTCGAGAAGCGGTGGGGGAGTCACCCCGCCACGCCGGCCTTCCGCCGCGCGGAGCGACCGCTCGTGTTGCACGGCCACTGCCACCAGAAGGCGTTGTGGGGCGTGCACACCTCCAGTGCCTTGCTCAAGCGGCTCGCGGGTGAAGGGCTCACGGTGCTCGATACCGGCTGCTGCGGCATGGCCGGCGCGTTCGGCTTCACGTGCGACCGCTACGACCTGTCGATGAAGATCGCCAACCTCTCGCTGGTGCCGGCGCTCGAGGCACGCCCCGAGGCCACCGTCGTCGCCCCGGGCACGTCGTGTCGGCATCAGGTGCACGACGCCGCGGGACGGTCCGCGGTGCATCCCATGCAGGTGGTGGCGGACCTTCTGGCGTAGCGATGCGTCGCTTCACGATGACGCGTCGCCGGGGGCGGTCAGTCGCGATGCTTCGCGTGACAGGCCTTGCAGTCCGCCGCAAGCGTCTTGACGAGGCTTGACATCGATTCGGGCGAGGCCTCGCCCGCGACGATCAGGTTCTCGAGTTGCTGGGCGTGCGCGTGGAGGGTGTTCATCATGGCGACAAAGTCGGCGCCGTGCCGCGTCGATTCCTCGTCGGCGGCAAGGGTCCTGAAGAGATCGGCCAAGCGGCCGGCCTCGGCGGCGGGCACGAGATCGGGGTGGGCGGCGGGCGTCTTCCATCCGGCCGCCTGAATGTCCTTGATGTGATCGAAGACCATGTCGATGTCGACCATGCCCTTGACCATGCCCTTGGGCGTGCACACTTCGGGGAAGTCGGGGTTCACGGCGTCGATGGCCGAGGCCGGCAGCGCGCCGCACGCCGCGACGTCGTCGAAGAGGCCGGTGTAGTTGGCCGCGGTGCCGGCGAACTTCATGCGCTCGACGGCCCGGGTCGCATCCATCCAGCCCATGGAGACGGCCACGGCGGCGGTGGCGGCGGGGCTTCGATGCTTGCCGTGGTGGCAATGGATGTAGACGCCGCCCCGGGCCAGGCCGTCGCGGGTGGCCCGCGTGAGTTCGAGCACGCGAGACTTCTCGCAGCCGTCATAGCCGATGGGCAGGTGGATGTACCTGAGTCCCGCGGCCTTCGCCGCCGCGACGTCGGGCGAAGCGCCGTCGACGCTGATGATCGTCTTGACGCCCATGGCGGCCAGCGTGGCGAAGCCCTCGCCTTCGGGCATGCCGCCCGAGATCACGCCTTCGTGGAAGGTCACGACCTGATGGAGCCCCGGAAACTCCCGAGGCGTCGGGGCGTCCATCGGCGGCGCGGGCAGAGACGGCCGAGGCTGCGTGGACTGCGTTGAATTCGTGGACTTCGCGGGCTGCGTGGACGGCGTGGACGTCGTGGACGGCGTGGACGTCGTGGATGAACACGACGCTGCCGTCAAGCAGCAGAGCACCGAGGCCGCCGTGATCGAGCCGAGGGAGACGACGCGAAGGGAGCGGGCGGGAGGCATCTCGCCGCATTGTACACGGCGCGATTCGTCCGGTTGCATGTCGTGTTCGGTCACTTGGCCTTCACGCTGGTCCACGTCGCGTCGTAACGGGACGTGGCGGCGCCGACATCGGCGGTGTACTCAAGACGAGACATCGTCGCTTCGTCGGGGTAGATGGCACGGTTGGAGGTGGTCGCCTCGGGGAGCAACGCCTTGGCCTTGACGTTGGGCGTGGCATAGAGCGTGAAGGCGCTGAGTTTGGCGCCCGTCGTCGGATCGAGGATCGCGTTGATGAAGGCGTGCGCGCCCTCGGGGTTGCGGGCCCGCTTGGTCACCGTCATCGCGTCGACCCAGATGACCGATCCCTCCGTCGGCACGCCGTAGGCCAGCGACGGATTCTCCGCCACCGCCTTGAGCGCGTCGCCCGAGTAGACCATGGCGCACGACGCCAGGCCCGCGGCCACCTTGCTCTTGCCGCCCACGCCGCCCTCGAACCCCACGCACTGCGACCGCGACTTGGCCGCGGCGATCAACGCCCCCGCCTCGTCGAGGCGAGTCTGTTCCGTGTCGTTCACCGAGCGGCCCAGCCGCTTGAGCGCGGCCCCCATCATGTCCCGCATCGAGTCGATGAGGACGAACGTCGGCGCGGGGTCCGGCCCGAGCACGAGGTCCCACGACAGGGGGCGACCGTTCAGCTTCTCCTTGCTGTAGATGATCCCCAGCGTGCCCCATTGGTACGGCAGCGAGCACTCGCTCCCGGGGTCGTACGAGGGCGAGGCGAAGCGAGGATCGACGTTGGCGGCATTGGGGATGAGCGAACGGTCGAGCGGCCGAACGAGCCCCAGCGACGAGAGCACGGGCACCGCGTGGTCGGAGGCGATCACGACGTCGTAGAGACGGTCGCCTTCCTGCAGTTGCATCTTGGCGAGCATCGACTCCGTGTCCTCGTAGACGTCGATGCGGACCTTCATGCCCGTGGACTTCTCGAAGTCCGCGACGATCGCCGGGTCGATGTACTCCGACCACATGTACACGTTGAGCTCCTTCGCCGGGGCGGGGGCCGAGCCCGAGGCGTCCGTCGAGGGCGACTTCTCGCCGCAGCCGGCGAGCGTGAGCATGCTGCAGGCAACGAGCATGCCGCAGGCGGCGCGCAGGGCGCAGGCAACGCGCAGGGCGCAGGCGGCGGGCCGGGCGAGCGAGCGAATCGTGGCGGTGGTCATGGGGCGATTGTTGGCCGCCGGGCCAGCCGGTGGGCCAGCGGCACGATCAACGCCGTGACGAAAAACAGGATGGCCGACAGGGCGTGCAGTTCGGGGCGGAGCCCGCGACGCACGGAGGCGTAGATGTGCACGGGGAGCGTGGTCGACGAGGGCGAGGCGGTCATGAAGCTGATGACGAAGTCGTCGAGCGAGAGCGTGAAGGCCAGCATCGCCCCGCCCGCGATGCCGGGCGCCAGCAGCGGGAGCGTCACGCGTCGCAGCCGCGTCAGGCCCGTGGCGTGCAGGTCGGCCGCGGCCTCCTCGCACGCCGTGCCCACGCTCGCCAGCCGCGCCCGCACCACCATCGTGACGAAGGCCAGTTGGAAGCTGACGTGCCCGAGCACCATCGCCGACATGCCCGGCTCGAAGAGATCGCTCGCCCGCCGCAGCACGCCCATCGCGACCACCACGCCCGCGGCCAGGAGCACGTCGGGCATCACCACCGGAAGCGTCAGCATGCCGTCGACCGCCGACCGCAGGCCCGCGCGCCACGGAAATCGCTCGAGCGAGAGCGCGAGCATGGTTCCCAGCACCGTCGAGATCGCCGTCGACACCGCCGCCAGCGTCAGCGTGTTGGCCGCCAGTTCCATGAGGCGAGCATCGCGGAGCACGCTCCGGTACCACTCGAGCGTCAAGGCGCCGAACGAAAGGCCTGTCTTGGTCGACGCGAAGGAGGCGACCACCACCGCGAGCATCGGCAGGTACAGCAGCAGGAACGATCCCGCCGCGAACCAGGTCGCCGCGCGCGACGCCCGAGGCACGCCCCCGCCCGCCTCGCTCGCCCCCGCGCGACGCCTCGACAGGACCACCACCGCGGGAATGGTCCCCGCCACCAGCAGCAGGCCGAGCGCCGCCCCGTACGGCCAGTTGCGGCTGGTGCCGAACTGCTGCTGCACGAGGTTGCCGATCATCCAGTGCTTCGCGCCGCCCAGGAGGTCGGGAATCACGAAGCTCCCCAGGGCCGGCACGAAGGTCAGCGTGAAGGCCGCCAGCAACCCCGGCCACGCGGGGACCACGACGCCGTGCCACGCGGTCCGCAAGCGCGAGGCGTGCAGGTCGCGGGCGGCGTCGGCCAGACGCCAATCGAGTCGCTCCACGCTCGCGTAGAGCGAGATGATCGCCAGCGGCAGCGACGCGGCGATCATGCCCAGCGACACCGCCAGCCACGAGGGATGCAGCGACGACCCAGGCTCGATCAGGCCCACAGCGCCCGCGAACGCCGCGAAGGGGGAGCCCGGCCCCAGCAGCAGCATCCACGCGTACGACCGAACCACGATGTTCGTCCCCATCGGAATCGCCGCCAACGCCAGCAGCATCGGCCGTCGATGCGCCGGACGCGAGGCGATCCACAGGGCGGTGGGGAAGGCCAGGGCGATGCACGCCGCGCTGGTGGACGCGGCGGCGCCCAGCGTGCGAAGCGCGATGCGGAGCGTGTCGGGCACGAACCCCGAATCCGTCAGGCCCACCGCCCGCCGCACGTGCTCGAACGTCAGGGTCGCCTCGACCTGCCCTTGGGGCGTGCGCGTCATGAGCGCGAGGGCGACGAACCCGAAGGTGGGCAGCGCCACCAGCGCGGCCATCCACGTCAGCGCCGGCGACGCCAGCAGGGCGGCTCGCAGCGACAACCACCGCCGATCGATCACCCGCCCCATCCACGCCACGCGGTCAGCCATGCAGCCCTCGCACGCGGTCGGGATCAACCTCGATCTTGACGCGGCTTCCCACGGTGGGTTCGCACCCCGGCTTCACATGAGCCCTCATCGAGGCAGTGCCGAGCGTCACCTCCGACAGGTCGCCCCGGAAGATCACGTCGATCACGTCCAGCCCCTCTCCCCCGCCGCAGGGCACGAGCCGGACGTCCTCGGGCCGAACGCAGACATGCGTGCAGGAGGCGTCGAGCGGCCCGCAGGGCAGCGTTCCGGCGATCGTCCGCACGCCCCCGTTCACTCGCCGATCGATCTCGAGGACGCACGCGCCGCCGACAAAGTCCGCGACGAAGGGGGTGCCGGGGTGGTCGTAGACGTCGCGCGGCGAACCCGCTCGCTCGATCCGGCCGCGGTGCATCACCACCACGCGATCGGCGACGCTCATGGCCTCCTCCTGGTCGTGCGTGACGAGGATGAAGGTCGAGCCCAGCCGCCTGTGCAGGTCGCGAAGTTCGTGCTGGAGGGTGGTCCTCAGGCGAGCGTCGAGCGCGGACATCGGCTCGTCGAGCAGCAATACCTCTGGCTCGTTCACCACCGCCCGCGCCAGCGCGACCCGCTGGCGCTGGCCGCCCGAGAGCGTCTCGGGCCGACGGTGCTCCAACTCCCCGATTCTCGCCATCGCCATCGCCGCGTGGACGCGGCGTTCGATCTCCGCCGCCGCGACCCGTCGCGACCGCAGCCCGAAGGCCACGTTCTCGCGCACGCTCAGATGCGGGAAGAGGGCGTAGGACTGGAAGACGGTGTTCACCGGGCGCTGGGCGGCCGGCATGGTCGTGAGATCGCGGCCGCCGAGGAGAACGCGGCCCTCGTCGGGCGTCTCGAGGCCCGCGATGATCCGCAGGAGAGTCGTCTTGCCGCAACCCGAAGGGCCCAGGAGCGCGACGAACTGGCCGCGAGGGATCGAGAGGTCGATGCCGTTCAGGACGACGTCGTCGTCGAAGCGCTTGCGAAGACCCCGCACCTCGAGGGCCCCTTGGGAAGATCGCGATGAGTCGCCTGCCTCGGTCACGCGACTCGACTCTATGGCGGCCCTCGCGAGGCGCGAACGCCACCCCCTCGCGGCCGACCCCGAACGCCACCCTTCTTCGCCGGGCTCCTACGCTCCGACATGCCCACCACGCTCGTCGACAGCCGGGTGAATCCGCGGTTCGCCGGCCTCTGCACCTTCTGCCGCTGGCCTCGTCTGGCCGACGTCGTCGCCGAGCATCGGCCCGTGGACTGGATCGCCTACGGCGTCCCCTTCGATGGCGGGGTCACGTATCGCCCGGGCGCCCGATTCGGGCCGCGGGCCATCCGCGAGGCCTCGCAGTACGTCAAGCCCTTCCATCTGGAGTTTGGCGTCAATGTCGCCGAGCGGCTCAGTTTGGCCGACGGCGGCGACGCGCCCGTGAAGCCCTTCGACGTCCGCGACACCGCCGAGGCCGTCGCCGCCTTCGCCACGGGGCTGGGTGATGCCTCCTCCCGCCTGCTGGCGGTGGGGGGCGACCACTCCATCGCCTACGCCAACATCAAGGCCACGTGGGAACGTCAAGGGCGTCCCGCGGGCGGCCTCTCGCTCATCCACCTCGACAGCCATCTCGACACCGTCGACGTCATCTGGGGCGAGAAGTGGAGCCACGGGTCGGTCTTCCGCCGCGCCATCGAGGACGGCCTGGTCGACCCCAGGCGCATGATCAGCATCGGCGTCAAGGGACCGCTCAACACCGGCGCCGACCTCGATTACGCCAAGTCGGTCGGCGTCACCGTGATCACCTACGAGCACATGTTCCGGGAGGGCCAGCAGACCCTGACCCACTTCCTCAAGCACCGTGTCGAGGATCAGCAGCCCGTCTACCTCACCTTCGACATCGATGTCGTCGACCCCGCGTTCGCCCCCGGCACCGGAACCCCCAGCGTCGGCGGATTCACCTCCGCCGAGATCCTCGCCCTGCTGCGCCGCTGTCGCGGCATCCGCCTCGTGGGGGCCGACGTCGTCGAGGTCCTTCCCGACCGCGATCCCGCCGGCATCACCTCCCTGCTGGCCGCCCACGTCCTCTTTGAACTCGTCGCCCTCACCGCCTGAGCCCCCCCTCACGTCCCCTATACTCGCCCAGCCATGAAGCCCGCTTTCAGCACGGTTGCCTGCCCCGACTGGACCCTTGCCCACCTCGCCCAGCGAGCCGAGCACTGGGGTTACGTCGGCGTCGAACTCCGCACCCACGGATACGGCTCTCGCGACATCGCCTGCGAGCCCGCCCTCACCGCGCCCGCGAAGGTTCGCGGCACGCTCGAGCGGTCCGGCCTCTCCATCTGCTCGCTCGCCACGGGCATCCGCTACGACGACCCCATCACGCCCCCCATCCTCGGTCTGTACCTCGACCAGGAGCAGATGATCCGCGAGACCAAGGCGTGCATCGACCTCGCCGTGCAGCTCGAGGCTCCCTTCGTCCGCGTCTTTGGCTTCGAGATCGTCGGCAACGAGCCACGCAAGAACGCCTTGGCTCGCATCGCCGGCCGCCTCATCAAGTGCGCCGACTACTGCCGCAACAGCGGGGTGCAACTCCTGCTCGAGAACGGCGGCTCCTTCTCGACGGCCGTGCAGGTGGCCGAGGTGATCGATCGCGTCGGGTCGCCGCTCCTCGCGGCGTCCTACTCCCTGCCGGTGGCCGCCGCCGCGGGCGAGGTGATCGAGCAGGGCGTCGCCATCCTTGGTGATCGCCTCAAGGTGGTGAAGGTGAAGGACCTCAAGGGCGGTCGTCCGGTCGCCTTGGGCGACGGCGACCTCAACCCCCGTGCCGCCATCGAGGCCGCCGCCAAGGCGGGCTTCGACGGCTGGCTGGTGCACGAGTTCGACCGCGCCTGGCTGGGCGCCGACGCCTCGGGCGTCGAGGACGCCCTGGCCCGTTCGGCCCGCACGATGTACGACTGGCTGGGTTCGCGGGCCTCGGCCACGCGCCGGCCCGCCGCCAAGGTCTGAGTCTGGGCGATCATCCGTCGGCCTTCATCGATGGGCCGTGCTCCGAACAATCCCAAGCCGACGTACCCGCCGCTGACGCCTCCGCTCAGTGGCGTGGAACTGTCGAGGCACGTGGCGTCGTTGTGCCGCGACGCGGGCTTCATCGCCGCGGGGTTCGCGCCCGCCGTGAGGTCGAAGTGGGGGCCGTTCCTCCGAGGCTGGCTCGAGGCGGGCCGCCACGGCACCATGGACTATCTCGCCCGCGACAACGACCTGCGAGAGGAACCTGCCCGGGTCCTTTCCGGCACGAGGTCGTTCATCGTCGTGGCGGATCAATATGCCCCGCGCGGGAATGATCTTCCCGACCGCAGCCGCGAGGAGCGACCGCTGGGACGCGTCGCGAGGTACGCGCAGGGACGCAACTACCACGAGGAGATGAAGAAGCGACTGCACGCGTTGGCGGATCGCCTGCGCGAGGAGGTGCCCGGCAGCGGGTTTCGCACGTGCATCGACACGGTGCCGATCCTCGAGCGCGAGATCGCCGTCGCCGCGGGGTTGGGGTGGCAGGGTCGCAACACGCTGCTCATCCACCCGACGCTGGGGAGTTACCTGCTGCTGGGCGTGGTGGCGACGACGCTGGAGTTGCCCCCGCTCGAGGATCAGCGGATCGTCACCGATCACTGCGGCACCTGCACGCGATGCATCGATGCCTGCCCCACCAAGGCCATCACGCCCTACAGCATCGACGCGTCCCGGTGCATCTCCTACCTCACCATCGAACACCGCGAGGCGATCGATCCGGGCTTTCACGAGGCCATCGGCCACTGGGTCTACGGGTGCGACGTGTGCCAGGAGGTGTGCCCGCACAACTCGGGGCGAACCTTCGAGACGCCCCGCCATGTCGCGTACGAGGCGAACATTCCGTGGCTCGACCTGATCGACGTGCTGGCGTGGAACGCCGCGGCAAGGCAACTGGCCTTCAAGGCCTCGCCGATGAAGCGGGCCAATCTCGACATGATGCGCCGCAACGCGGCGATCGCGCTGGGCAACGTGCTGCGCGAAACCAACGCCGCCGCCGTTCGCGAGGCCCTCGAGCGACACCTAGACGACGATTCGCCGATGGTCCGCCAGGCCGTGCGTCACGCGCTGGGCGAGGCGTGAGGCCGCGATCGAGCGCTTCCAGATCGCGAAGCGACGGAGGATTCCCGCGCGTGCGGGGCGTTCATGCCGCCGGCGTGCTCGCGTCGCGTCGTCCCGTCGGCACCCACCTCGCCGCGAGCACCAACGCCACGCCCGCCGCCGTCCACTCGTGACGCCGCTCGATGAACCCCAACCAGAAGAAGGGCGATGCCGCGGCGATCGTCACGACCAATCGAATCAACGAACGGGCATCGGGCGCGGGCCTGCACCACCGCGGCGACCCCACGCACAACCACACGTACGCGGGGAAGATGAGCCCGTAGAAGGTCATGAAGAGCCGATAGCCGATTTCGAAGGGAGAAAGACCGGCATGGGGCTCGAGGTGACGAACGAGCAGGAAGAGCGCCGCCATCCCCACGCCCGCCAGCGGCAGGCCGACCGATCCCGCGAACCCGCCCCCGGGCGTCGCCCTCGCGGCTTCTTCGCGATGGACCAGCAACTTGAAGGCGATCTGCACGCACACGTGCAACGCCAAGGGCAAGGGCAGCAACCACGGCCCGAGGGGTCCATTCGAATCGCGTGCGACCAGCCACGAGCCGTAGGCGAAGGTCAGCACGATCATCGAGGCGAAGAAGACGCCAAACCCGCTCGTGAAGGCCACGCGAGCCGCAGCGGGCGTGGTCGACTCGCGCCGTGCCCGCAGGAACGTGAGGTCCAGATAGGGGCAGAGCGAAAAGCCCAGCAGGCACGCCGACGCAAGCCCGACCAGATGCAACGGCTCGGGGCCGGGTCTCGCCACCAGCGTGGGCGAAAGCTGCGGCACCGAGGCGGCCCACCACCACGCCGCCGCCAGCATCGACACCAGCAAGCACCCCGCGGCGATCAACTGCTGCACGTTCAATCGTCCGGCAAGCCAAGGCCCGATCATCGTCGGCGCCGCCAAGGCCAGGGCCGCGGCGAACGATCGCTCCACCGAGGCGGGCCCGCCCAAGGCAAGGCCGGCCAGGAAGTAGCACTGGAAGAGGTATGTCACCACCGAAAAGAGGCGGCAGGCCGCTGCATGTTCACGCGCCAGCCGCGTCGCGGCGTCGGCCGTGGGCATGATCCAGCCCATCACGGCGGCCCCGATCACGTTGGGGATGGCGAAGATGGCGAACGACCACGGCCCCAGATCCCGCAGCAGCACGACCGGCAGCCACATCCCGATGCACCACGTCCACGAGGCCCCCAGATACGCGCCCCACGCGAGGGGGCCGGGGGTTGGGGCTGGGGAGGGTTCGTGGCGCATGCGGGGGTCGGAATCGACGGGCCACAGCATAGGAACCGA
>JBAXFU010000066.1:0-17682 GCA_037139735.1 Phycisphaerae bacterium | reverse complement strand
GCTGATGAACTTAGCGGCTGCGACGACGGCTGGCGAAGGCCAGACCGCCCAAGCCCAGCAGGGCGATCGAGCCGGGCGAGGGAACGATCTGCATCGAACCGCCCGTAGCGCGATCGGAGAAGCTCTGGTTGAAGAAGCCGGTGGAGCCAGGCCCGCCGAAGACCAGCTGAACGACCGAGCCGGCGAAGGGAGGCACGGCGTTGAAGTTCATGCCGAAGTCACCACCCTCGGTGCCGTCGAACGTGTTGTCGGCCGCACCGTTGTCGGTGTAGACGACGTTGCTCAGGTTGCCGTTGAAGAAGATGAACCCGCCGCCACCGAACGTCCAGGCTCCGCTCAGGTTGCCGGTGATCGTGTCACCGTCGCGGTCCGTGGCGGTGAAGCTGCCAGCGCCCGTCGCGAGCGTCGAGTTCACCTTGTTGACCGACAGCGTGATCTGGAAGTCCGCGGGATTGAACGGGTTGCTCACGAAACCCGCCTCGAACGAGGCCGTTTCGGACACCGGAACAAGCCGGGACGCCTCGTACGAGGATTGAAGGTTCGCGGTATTCACCGCAACCGCCGAGAAAGAGCCCACCGAAGGGTTGGAGCTCTGAACGTAGTTGCCAGCCAAGTCGTGATACGACACGGTCGCGATGACCTCGGCATTGGCAGACGTGATCGCTCCACCCGCAAGGGCGACGATCACAGCAGTTGCACGAAAGCGATTGATCATGTCTCTTTCCTCCTAAAATCTCTCGCCTTGGCACGGACGCACCAAGGACTTCTCCAAACGATCGTCGCGGTGTCTCACGTCGCGACCCCAGTAGTTTGACGCATTGACACCTCAATGTCAATAGTCTGGACCCCCGTTCGAGGAAAAAGGTGCCGAAACTTGGCCTCTTCCGGGCCTCCTTGGCTCGATTTTCGCTTATAGGGCACACGCACAAAGAGCGAACCGCCGCATCGAGTCCGAACATCCGGCCATTTGCGAACTTACGCTCGCCGCGAAGGCCCCCCAGACGTCATGCATGGCCCCATCGACGCTCGGTCGACGCTCGGCCGACGCTCGGCCGACTGCCCCATGATGACCGATCGCCCCCCCCAAAAAACGCCCAATCAGCCCCCCATCCCCGCCTTGTCGGCCCCGCCGCCCTTGGACCGCCATCATCTACGCCCGCCCCAGCACCCTCCTGGGCCCCTGAAACCTTTCAGATACCGTACAGAAACCGGCATGAGAGCCGACGAGCACTTCGCCTCCTGACCGGCACGCCCCGCCGAAGTTCAGCCACACCCCGCCCCACGATTCAACACCCCTCTTCGTCCTCAAATACCGCCGCCATCGGCCAACGACGTCAACCGCCGGCGCCGGCCCGGCACAAGGCCCGGTTCAAGGGCCCAGTTCAGGGCCCAGTTCAGGGCCCGCATCGATGAACCGCCTCCCCGCGGCACGGGGCGGCATCCACGCCCCCGATCCCTAGACTTGCCCCGATGGCCTCCCCCACGTATATCACCACGCCGATCTACTACGTCAACGATCGGCCTCACATCGGACACTGCTATACCACCGGCCTCGCCGACTGCCTGGCCCGGTTCTCCAGACTGGTCAGCGGCGACCCCTCCCAGACCTTCTTCCTGACCGGCACCGACGAACACGCCGACAAGGTCGTCACCTCCGCCGCGGCTCACGGCATGACGCCCCTCCAATGGGCCGACCGCAACGCCCAGGCCTTCGAGGAGGCCTTCCGGGCCTGCCACTACACCCACGATGACTTCGTCCGCACCACGCAGGACCGCCACAAGACCAAGGTCGTCGAGTACATCAACGCGCTGCTCGCCAGCGGCGACGTCTACCTCGGCGAATACACGGGCTGGTGGGACGCCTCGCAAGAGGAGTACCTCACCGAGACCATGGCCAAGGAGTCCGGGTTCAACAGCCCGGTCACCGGCAAGCCGCTGGTGAAGCGCAGCGAGAAGAACTACTTCTTTCGCCTGAGCACCTACCAGGCACGCCTCAAGGCCCACATCGACGCCAACCCGTCCTTCATCCTGCCCGAAGCGCGGCGAAACGAGGTGCTCGGACGCCTTCGCGACGGCCTCGAGGACATCCCGATCTCTCGCGCGGTCACCGATGATCCCGCGAGCCGCTGGGGCATCCTCATGCCCAACGATCCCGGACACCGGATCTACGTCTGGATCGACGCCCTCTTCAACTACCTGTCCGTCGTCGACCGGCCCGAACTCGCCCGCTTCTGGCCCGCCAGCGTGCACCTCATGGCCAAGGACATCCTCTGGTTCCATGCGGTCATCTGGCCCTGCATGCTCATGGCCCTGGGCCGCCCCCTGCCCCGCCGCGTCTACGCCCACAGCTACTGGGTCCGCGAGGGCGTGAAAATGAGCAAGTCGCTCGGCAACTTCGTCACCATCGAGGTCATGCAGGCCTATTCGGCCCGCTTCGGACTCGACGCCCTCCGCTGGTACCTCCTCACGCAAGGCCCCAGCGGCACCACCGACGCCGACTTCAGCCACGCCCGCTTCGTCGAGGTCTACAACGCCGACCTCGCCAACGGCATCGGCAACTGCGCCAGCCGCGTCGGCAACATGATCGACAAGTACTTCGGCGGCACCATCCCCCAAGGCGTCCGTGAACACGTCGCCCCAGGTCAGGCCCGACCCCTCTCGGCCTGCTGCACGACGAGCGTCGCCGCGGCCATGAAGGCCCTCGACGCCTGCGACGCCGGCGACGCGCTGCTCGCCGGCATCGCCATCGTCCGCGAGATCGATCAGTACATCAACCTCACGTCGCCCTTCAAGCTCGCCAAGACCGTCGACGCCGATCCGACCGCCAAGGACCGCCTCGCGGACATCCTCTACACCTGCGCCGAGGCGATCCGCGTCGCCAGCCTGCTCCTCTCGCCCGGCCTGCCGACCAAGATGGCCCAACTCTGGGCCGCCTGGGGCTGCGCCCCGGCCGCCGGCACGCCCCTCGAAGCGCTGGCGTCGTTCGGCGGCACGCACGGCCTTCACGCGGGCGCTCGCGTCACGAAGGGGGAGATCCTGTTCATGCGGGCCGATGCCGCCGAGCCCGCGCCAGCGTGACCAGACGCCCGTGCCGGCGTGACCGGGCACCCGCGCCGGCGTGACCGGGCACCCGCGCCGGCGTGGCCGGGCACCCGCGCCGGCGTGGCCGGGCTCGACGTCCGCCCTCGCGCCGATCAGCAGCCGCCGTTGGTCCACGCCGAGAAGAAGGCCTCGATGTCGCCGCCATCGACGCCGCCGTCGTAGTTGACGTCGGCGTTGCTGCTGCCCGATTCCCAATCGAAGAAGAAGGCCTCGACGTCGCTGCCGTCGACGCCGCCGTCGCCGTTGTAGTCCGCCGGACACGGCAAGCCCGGAGCCGCGACGTTGCCGACGTACAGGATGACGTTGTACGCCTCGTCGACGCTGTTGACGTCGCCTCCGATGGCGGTGGGATCGTTGAAGAGCCCGTCGTTGTTCACGTCGTAGACGATGCGGGCCGAGAGGACCAGCCCGCCCAGGTGCTGCGGCGCGGCCGGAGGCAGCGACGACGTGTCCTCGCCGTTCCACGCCTGCTGCATGCCGCTCCCGCTCCAGATCGACGCGGTGGAGATCGAGTCGGCGTCGGCCAGATTGAGCGCCGCCAGGCGATACGAGCGACCGCTGTTGCGCCCCGCGAAGACCTGGCCGCTCTCGGCGAGCACCTCGAGGGTGTAGCAGAAGGTCGCGGGGTTGTACACGCCCCGGACGACCGCCAGCTTGAAGTCGAAGGGATTCTGCGGGCCCACGCGACGCTTGAGCGCCGTCGCCGCGACGAAGTACGCGTTGCCCGCCGCGTCGAAGGTCGGGGTCGACATCGAGGGCCCCACCAAGCCCGCGCCCAGTTCCGACATGCTCGCCAGGCGTCCGATGGGGGCGTCGAGCTGGTTCACCTGGCCGTCGCCTTCGCCCGCGTCGCCGGTGCCCGGAATGCCGTCGACGCCGTAGTCGCCCACGAGGTCCTTGCCGGTCAAGGTCGACGAGTTCACCCAGCCGATCGTGGTCCATGGCACCGCCGAAAACGCGTCCGCGGGATTGAACCTCGCGACGGCGATGGCGTTGAACGGATTGGACGGCAGCGACGAAGCGCCGTTGTGCAGCACCGCCGCCGCGAGCGCCCGCCCGGACTGGTCGAGCCCGACCGTCACCGGTCCGGTGCCCCCGCGGAACGTCACCTGGCTGTCGAAGTGGCGGAAGTCGCCGCCGCCCATGGGCCACGCGAAGCTGTCGCACGAGTCGGCCAGCGTCGTCGGAAGCTTGAGCGTGCGGGCCGTCGAGACCGACCCGTCGGCCAGCAGCCCCGACACGCTCATCGCGTCGGTCTTGCCCGCGCCGGTGAGCGAACGCGTCAGGATCGCGGCGGTGGCGATCGACCCCGGGAAGATCGCCCGCCCGCTCACCGACACCGCCCCGCGGTGGTCCGTCGCACCGGGGCGGTGCGCCGTCGTCGAGGCCAACGCCGACGGCGACTGCTCGAACTTCATCTGGCCCGCGAAGTCCGCCCCCACCAGGAGCGGACGGCCCGCGAGATTCTGCGCAACGCACGCGGGCGTGGCGTGCGTCATCGCGCTCCGCTGCAGCACCCAATCGGTCGAACTCGTCGCCGAGCCGCCCGCATTGTCGATCACGTTGGCCGTCGCGGAACGCGACGCCAGACGAATGCGGAAGTAGTTGTCCCCCACCAGCAGCGACGTGGCCGGCCCCGTCGCGCCGAACGAGTCGGCGCGGAAGCACAGGTTGCCGTCGGCGTCGACGGCCCCGTACCCGAACTGCGAGCGGTCGTTCGCGCTCAGGGGATTGTTCACGGCGGCGATGATCCGCGACACGTACAGGCGATCCGGCGCGGCAGGGTCGAAGGCCACCAGTCCGCCCACCAGCTGATTCGTGAAGACGGTCGTGGTCGAGACGAGCAACTCGTCGAAGTCCATGAACCCCACGCCAAAGACGCTCGCGGTCCCCGCGACCGGCACCGACGTCACCAGCGACTGGTCGTTCTCCGTCGCGTTCACGCCGCCGCCCGCCGCGGTCCACGAGGCGTACGACGCCGCCGGGAAGGCCACGTTGCGACGAACCGTCTGGCTGATCGACGACGCGCCGTTGAGGGCGGTGAACCGCGAGGTGTTGACCAACCCCGACTTCATCAGCGGCGCGATGCCCAGCGACGTGCCGCCCGAAGTCTTGAGGGGCGAGAGATCGACCACGTAGTTCGTCCGCTGCGACGACCCCGTCCACGGACGCAACGCGTCGCCCGGCAGCCCGTTGCCCCCGTTGGCGTTCCGCGAGACGCTCTCCTGACCGGCGCACGCGCCGGCAAGAAGACAGAGCAGGGCGGCCCCGCAGGCGGCATCGAGGCGTGACGGACGATGGGTCGGCGCGTTCATATGGACACCTTTGCTATCGGCGAAAGACGCCTTCCGCATGGTACGCGAGCGACGGACCCGGCCGATGCAGGCCCCCGGCCGCCCTGCTCCATACGCACCCGGTGCGGGTACGGTTGTGGCCCACACGCAAGGTCCAACGTCGTTATCGCGGTGCCGAAGCCTCCCCGCGCCCGGACGAAATGGGGGAACGCCCCGCGAACTCCGCTCGCAGCGTCCGCACCTCCCGCGACTCGGGCGCCACCGCCGCGGCCCGGTCGACCAGCATCATCGCCACCGCCGGTTCGCCCCGCTGCATCCAGCACGTCGAAGCGAGCATCCACGGATGCTCGGTCTCGGCGGGTTCGACGAGATGCGCCAGCCTCGCGAAACCCTCGGCGACCTCGAGCCGCACCTCATCCTCCCCAAGAAGGCCCGCCCCCGCCGCCACCAGACACGAGGCGAGCTGCGAGCGATCCTCCCCGGCCCCCTCCAGCGAGGCGACCGCCCGCTCGACCGCCTCGCGAGCGATCGGCAGACGCCCACGCTCCCCGCAGTAGAGGACGTACATCGCCAGCACGCGGGCGTCGCATGGCGCCAGCGCGAGGGCGGCATCCGCCCGAAGGTCGCCCCCGGTCGCGTCGCCCTGCGTCAAGAGCGCGTAGCCCGCCGCCACGCCGCGCCGGGCCGCCCCGGCCGGATTGAGCCGCACGCCCAGCGGCCCGCCGATCATCAGCGAGACGAGCACGACGGCGGCGGCGACGAGACTGACGCCGGTCCTGACCCATGATCGCGGGCTGGTGAGCGCCAGGCCCAGCAACGCGCCCTGCAAGGCCCCGACCAGTTGCGCAATCACGGCGATGCGGAGATCGCCCGTCCACGCGACGACGAGTCCCGTGAAGAACCACGCCACGATCAGCAGCGCAAAGCGCCGATCGACCAACCCCGCCAGGGCTTCCGCCCGTCGCGCAACGACCCACGAAAAGGCGAAGAGCGAGAAGACGACGCCCGCCAATCCCACGCGCGTGCCCGTGAGGCCGTGCTCCGCCGACGAGGAGGCCACCACCCCGAAGAGCACGACGCTGAGCCACAGCCGCCGCCCGAAGACGATCTCGACGGGCGCGCCCAGCGTCCACGCGAGGAAGACGCCCGCCACGAGCGTGATCGGCGCCTCGTGAGGCAGGATGCCCGTCAGCAGCCGCCACGGCTGCGCGAAAAAGGCCCGCTCATCGAGCACCAGCGGATCGGTCGAAAGACCGAACATCGAACCCGCGGAGACGGCGACGGCCGCCAGGCACAGCGTCGTGGTCAGCGGCACGCGGGCCAGCATCAGGAGCATCGGCGGACGCGACATGGAGTCGGACATGCTGGCCTTGCGTCAATGGTTCAACCCAGCGTGCGACGACCAAAGTCCATGTTCATCGCCTTCTTCGCCAGAAAGAGCGTCTCCTCGGCCACCACGTTGGCGCGGCGGGTGCCGTTCCTGATGATGTCCAGGATCAACGAATCGCCGTCGGGCTGCTCGAACCTCGCGCGGCGGGCTCGCATCGGCGCCAGCAGCGTGTCGATCGCCGCGGCGAGCTCCTGCTTGACGTGGCCGTCGCCCAGGTTGTCGCCCCGCGCGTAGCGGTCCTTGAGCTCCGCCACGCGACCCTGATCCGGAATGAACGCCTCCACGAACTTGAAGAGCACGTTGTTCGGATCGCCCGGTTCCGTCGGGCTCTGCCGCCCCGTGGTGATGCGGTTCACCTTCTTCTGCACGTCCTTGGTCGAATCGCTCAGGAAGATGGCGTTGCCCAGGCTCTTGCTCATCTTCTGCGCGCCGTCCCCCACGCCGGGCAGGCGGGCGACGCGACCGATGAGGGCCCGGGGGATCGGGAAGAGGCCGCCGGCCTTCTCGTAGTCGGCGTCGGACGTGCGATCGCTCACGCCGCAGTAGAGCTGGTCGAACTTCCTCGCCACCTTGCGGCACATCTCGATGTGCGGCTCCTGGTCCTCGCCGACGGGAATGCAGACCGGCCGGAAGGCCAGAATGTCGGCGCACTGGCCGACGGTGTACATCGGAAAGCCGAAGGAGTGCTTCTCCTCGAGCCCCTTGGTCTTGAGCTCGTGCACCAGCGTCGGGTTGCCCATGACGTCCTTGAAGCTCAGGAGCATCGAGAAGTACCACGTCAGCTCCGCGATCGCCGGCACCTCCGTCTGCAGCACGATCGTGGCGGCGTCGGGGTCGATCCCCGCCGCGATCCAGTCCTTCACGATCTCGAGCGTGTCCTGGCGGATCTCCGCCGTGCGATCGAACCGCGTCGTGAAGGCGTGCATGTTCGCCAGCAGGAAGTAGCAGTCGTACTCGTGCTGGAGCTGCACGCGACGCTCGACGCTCCCCACCCAGTGACCAAGGTGGAGTCGACCCGTGGGCGTGTCGCCGGTGAGGACGCGCGGACGCTGGCTCGTGGAGGATGACATCGGGGAGCAGGGTAGGAACCGGGGCCCGCCGCTGCGGCCCACGCCTCAGTCCCGCTCGCCCAGCACGCGGATCGGACGCCGCACCGGCGGCACGAAGGGCTCGATGCCCCGTCGCATCGCCTCCTCGGCCTCGTCGAGATCGTCGGTCACGGTCAACAACTTCACGTCCTCGGGATCGATGGTGCCGTTGCGGACCAGCGTCTTGGTGATCAGGTCCATCAGCGGCGCCCAGTACTCGACGCCCATCAGCACGATCGGGAACGACGAGATCTTCCGCGTCTGCACCAGCGTCAAGGCCTCGAAGAGCTCGTCGAGCGTGCCGAACCCCCCGGGCAGCACGATGAACCCCACCGAGTACTTCACCAGCATCACCTTGCGCACGAAGAAGTAGCGGAACTCGATGAAGCGGTCGACGTACGGGTTGGGCTTCTGCTCCATCGGCAGGATGATGTTGCAGCCGATCGACTTGCCCCCCGCCTCCTTCGCCCCGCGATTCGCCGCTTCCATGATGCCCGGCCCGCCCCCCGTCATCATCGTCAGCCCCATCCGCGCCATCCGGCCCGCGATCGCCCGGGCCATCTCGTAGTGCGGGTGCCCCGGCTTGAACCGCGCCGACCCGAAGACCGTCACGCACGGACCCACGAAGTGCAACGCGCGGAACCCGCGGATGAACTCCGCAAGGATCCGCAACGCCCGCATCAGTTCCGCAAGACGCGACGCCGGCCCCCGCAGGAACTGCGGCACGTCTGCCTCGGCCCGGCCGGGGTGCCACTGCCCCAGCACGCCGCCATCAAGGAGGGGCTCGGCCTGCGGGGTTCGGTCGTCGTTCGTGCTGTCCGGCATGGCGTGAGACCCCGGCCTTCACTCAACGGTTCCGATCGTGCGGAATTTGCCGCCAAAGACGCCCAAACCGGGGCCGGAAGCATCCGCTTGACGCCCTCGGGGCGAACCCGAGGGCCTCGGCGTTCGTCGTGTTGGCAGGAGCGTAGCGAGGCGATCGTCGTCCGACCCACGCTCGCCCCTTGGTTGACCAACTCGCAAGACGGAATCAAACACCATGCTGGCCACCACCGTTCGAGCCGAACCCGTCCGCACCGCCCACGACGTCGGCATCATCCCCCAGGACCTGCACTCGATGTGGGCCTGCCTGGTCGAGGACGCCTCCGGTGCCGTCGAGATGATCACCACCGGTGGGCAAATCGTTTTCGCCAACGACTACGCCATCTGGTTCCACGCCAAGAGCAACCTGCGCCAGCCGCTGGTGGGCCGGATGATGAAGGAGTTCCTGCCCGAACCCATCGCCGACGAGCGCCTGAAGCTGATCCAGGAGGCCTGCCTGACCGGCAAGCCCATGGCCATCGAGGGGATGCTGCGCGGCCGACTGGTCCGCACCATCTACCGCCCGCTGCCCCAACGCCACGGCACGGGGCAGTGCGTCCTGGCCGTCACCAGGATCTGCACCGAGCAGGCCTCCAACCGCATCGGCGCCAGCCGCATGACCGTGCGTCGCGCCAAGTTCCACGATCACGGCGACCTGAGCCGCCTGACCGCTCGCGAACTGGAGATCCTGAAACTGATCGGCATCGGGCTGTCCACGTCCGAGATCGCCGCCAAGCTGGGCCGCAGCGTCAAGACCATCGAATGGCACCGCGTGGCGCTGGGCGAGAAGATGGGCATCACCAACCGCGTCGAGTTGGCCCGCATCGCGATCGCCGCGGGCATCGTCTGGCTGGACACCGACACCCTGCCCGAGGAATCCGCCGCGACCAGCGACGACGCGGCCTGATCGTCACGCGGCTGGGCTCCCACGCCGTGATCACCCCCGCCGCCGACCTTGCGTCGGCGTTCTTTCATGGGTTGGGCGCCCTGCTGCGCGCGGCGGCGGCGACGCCGAGCGAACCCGCCAGCAGCAACCGGAGGCGGCAACCGCGAGGTCCCGCCCGTTGTTTTGCCTACCCTCCGGGCCATGGCAGCGGGCGATCCATACACCGTGCGGCTCGACGATTTCGAGGGTCCCCTCGACCTCCTGCTGCACCTCATCCGCAAGGACGAGGTGGACCTCCACGACATCCCCATCGCCTCGATCACGGACCAGTACCTCGAGCACATGCGCCGCATCGAGACGCACGGGGCCGGCCGCATCGACATCGACACGGCGGGCGAGTTCCTCGTCATGGCCGCCACGCTGATGGAGATCAAGTCGCGCATGCTCATGCCGCGACAGGACGCGCCGACGGGCGACACGACCCGCGAGCGGGGCGAGACCGAAGACCCTCGCAGCGAGCTGGTTCGCCAACTCCTCGAGTACAAGCGCTACCGCGACGCGGCCAACGCGCTCGAACGCCGCGCCGACGATTGGCGCAAGCGCTTTCCGTCGCAGCGGGCGGGCCTCGACGACCAGCGGCTGCAAGCCGCGATCGAGGCGGCCCCCGACACCGAACTCGAGGATCTCGACCTGCTCGACCTCGTGGAGGCCTTCCGCCGGATCTCCGAGACGGTCATCTTCGACCGCCTGGGCGACCATCAGGTCACCTACGACGACACCCCGATCGAGTTGCACGCCGAGGATATCGTCAGCCGCCTGAGGGCCGAGGTCGCCGAGCAGGCCCAAGCCGCCATGCCGCTGCAGCGGATGTTCGAAGGCCGCACTCGCAGCGAAATGGTCGGGCTCTTCCTCGCGCTGCTCGAACTCGTCCGCAACCGCCGCGTGCGCGTCACCCAGGACCGCGTCGAGGGCCTGATCTCCGTGTCGCTCCGCGACGAACCCGAGGATCAGGCACCGCCCCCGTCGCAGCCCGCGACCGCGACCGACGAGGCGATGGCCCCGGATTGACCCCGACGCGCCGCGGGCGGGTGATACCCTGCCATCGATGGAACTCAACAGTTGGGGCGTCGCGCTCCTCGCGCTCATGTTCGTGCTCCTCTTCGTGGAGCTCTTCCTGCCGACGGCGGGCGTGCTGGGGGCGGTGGCCGCCATCGTGGGCATCGCCGGACTCGTGTGCCTCTTCATGCACGACCTGTCGTGGGGCCTCAGCGGACTGCTCGCGGTCGTGGTGCTCGTGCCCGCCTTCGCGGCCTTCGCCTTCCGCGTCTGGCCCAGCACCCCGATGGGCCGACGCATCATCGGGGCCCCCACCGACGAGGAGGTCGAGGCCGGCCGACTCGCCGAACTCAAGGAAAAGGCCCGCGTGGCCGGCCTCGTCGGCCGCGAAGGCGTCGCCTTGACCGCCCTCCGCCCGGTCGGGGTGGTCGAAGTCGACGGCCAACGGTTCGACGCCCTCGCCGAGATCACCTTCGTCCCCGCAGGCACCAAGGTGAGGATCACCCACGCCGACGCCAGCCAAATCAAGGTTCGCGAAGCCAAGTGACCGATACGAGGGGGTGCGACGTCCCGCGCGGGCTCGCACACACGGAGGTTTCCCCATGCTGACGCTCGACTACGCCAACTGCCTCGCCGACCGCATCGGCCCCTCCCACGGGCTCGATCCCGCCCTCCTCGACCCCACCGGCGACGCGGCACGCGGGATCGCCGCCCTCACCCTGAAGCTCTCGGCCACCCGAGGCAAGGGCTGGGAGCGGTGGCGAGAGTTGGCCTTCGAGCCCATGCGCAGCGAACACCTCGCGGCGGTCCGGGCCGCCGCCAAGGCGTGCGCGGGCCGGTTCGACACGATGGTGGTGCTCGGCATCGGCGGCTCGGCGCTGGGCAACATCGCCCTCCAGTCGGCCCTCAACCCGGCGACGTACAACCTGCTCGACGCCGCCGCCCGCCCGGGCCCTCGCATGTTCGTCGTCGACAACGTCGACCCCATGTTCTTCGGGGGCGTCCTCGACTTCTGCGCCGCACAGCCCGGCGGACTCAAGCGGACGCTCTTCAACGTCATCTCCAAGAGCGGCGAGACCGCCGAGACCGCCGCCCAGTTCATGGTCGTCCGCGATCGCCTCAAGGCGCTCCTGGGCAAGGACCACGCCGCCAACGTCGTCGCGGTGACCGACCCCAGGCAGGGAACCATGCGTCGCATCTGCGAACGCGAGGGATACGTCACGCTGCCCGTCCCCGACGGCGTGGGCGGACGCTTCTCGGTCCTCAGCCCCGTCGGGCTCTTCGCCGCCGCGATGTGCGGCATCGACATCGAGTCGCTCCTCCAAGGCGCAGCCGACATGGACAAGGTCTGCTCCTCGCAGGAGATCGCCGCAAACCCCGCCGCGATGCTGGCCTTCCTGCTCGTGGAACTCGGCCAGTCCAAGGGCAAGACCAACCACGTGCTGATGCCCTACGCCAACGCCCTCTACCTGCTGGCCGACTGGTACCGCCAGTTGTGGGCCGAGAGCCTGGGCAAGCAGAAGGACCTCGAGGGGAACACCGTCTTCGCGGGCTTCACGCCCATCAAGGCCCTGGGCACCACCGACCAGCACAGCCAGGTGCAGCTCTATCGCGAGGGACCCAACGACAAGGTGCTGGGCATGGTCGAGGTGGAACGCTTCGACCGCGACGTCGAGATCCCCGCGGGGCTGGGCGTCGAGGCCATCGCGTACCTCGAAGGCAAGAAGATGTCCGCCCTGCTCGCGGCGGAGAAGCGGGCGACCGAATACGCCTTCGTCGAGTCGCAGCGCCCCAACTTCACCATCCGCTTCCCGAAGATCGACGCCTATCACGTCGGCCAGTTCATCAACATGTGGCAGATCACCACCGCCTACGCCGGACTGCTCCTGGGCATCGACGCCTACGACCAGCCCGCCGTCGAACTCGGCAAGCAGGCGACCTTCGGCCTCATGGGTCGGGCCGGATACGAGTCGTTCCGCACGGCGGTCGACCACGCCCTGGGAGGCAAGGGCCGCGTCATCGGCGGCTGAACCCCGACCCCCTCGAAAGCCCCCGAAGGCCATCGGCGACCCCTACACTCCCGCCCCGGTCTAAGGCACGCGAACGCGTCCCGAACCGGCCACAGGAGATTGGTTCAGCCATGGCCGACACTCACTTCGACGTCATCGTCATCGGCGGCGGCCCCGCCGGCTACGTGGGCGCCATCCGCGCCGCCCAGCTCGGGTACAAGGTCGCCTGCATCGAGCGGGCCAAGCTCGGCGGCGTCTGCCTCAACTGGGGCTGCATTCCCAGCAAGAGCCTGCTCGCCAACGCCGAACTGGTCGAGAAGCTCGGCAAGGCCGACGAGCAGAAGTTCTGGGGCCTCAAGATCGGCGGCTCGGTCGAACTCGACTGGGACCGCATCATCGGCCGCAGCCGCGACGTGGCGGGCAAGCTCAACGGCGGCATCGCGTTCCTCTTCAAGAAGAACAAGGTGACGCACTTCGTCGGCAACGCCAAGATCGTGGGCGCGGCCACGCCCGCCAACGGCAACAAGTGCAAGGTCGAGGTGCAGGAGTGCGCGGTCAAGGAGGAGTTGACGAGCGCGCCCGCCACCCCCGGCAAGACGACGCAGACGCTCACCGCCGACCACGTGATCGTGGCGACCGGCAGCGTGGCCCGCGACCTGCCCTTCGCCAAGTTCGACGGCGACCGCATCTGGGGCGCCCGCGAGGCGATGTTCAACAAGGAGAAGCCCAAGAGCCTCGTGGTGATCGGCGCGGGCGCCATCGGCATGGAGTTCGCCTACTTCTACCACACGATGGGCACCAAGGTCACCATCATCGAGATGATGGACCGCGTGCTCCCCGTCGAGGACAAGGACGTGGGCGAGGCGATGGGCCGCCTCTACAAGAAGCACGGCATGGAGATCCACACCTCGACGGTGACGACGGCCGTCGAGAAGACCGCCTCGGGCGTCAAGGTGACCTTCGCCCCGGCCGTCAACGGCAAGGCCGATGAAACCAGGAAGCAAACCGTCGAGGCCGATCGCGTCCTGCTGGCGGTGGGCGTCGTGGGCCGCACCGACGGCCTGTGCGACCCCTCGCTGGGCCTCAAGATCGAAAAGGGCCACATCCAGACCGACTTCCTGCCCGGCAAGACCCGCAACGAGGCCATCGACTACAAGACCAACCTCCCCGGCATCTACGCCGTCGGCGACGTCATCGGACCCCCGTGGCTCGCCCACGTGGCGAGCGAAGAGGCGATCATCTGCGTCGAACGCATCGCCTGGCGCCAGAAGAAGTCGCACCACGAACCCTATCCGATCGACTATCACACCATCCCCGGCTGCACCTACTGCCTCCCGCAGGTCGCCAGCGTCGGCTTCACCGAGCAGAAGCTCATCGAAATGGGCAAGGTCAAGGGCAAGGACTACGAAGTCGGCAAGTACGGCTTCAACGCCCACGGCAAGGCCATCGCCGCGGCCCACACCGACGGCTTCGTCAAGATCCTCCGGGGCCTGCCCCGAGGCGAGATCCTCGGCGCCCACATCATGGGCGACCAGGCGACGGAGTTGATCGGCGAGATGACCCTCGCCCGTCGCCTCGAGGCCACGACCGAGGAACTCATCTGCACCATGCACGCCCACCCGACCATGCACGAGGCGATCCACGAGGCCGCCCTCGCCAGCGAAGGCCGCGTCATCCACGGCTGAACGACGCACTCGCCCGCTTCATCGCGTCACGTGCCGATGCACCATCGCGTCGTGTCGCCTCGCGCCGTCATCCCGCGCCGACGCCGCGAGCGGCCCTCACGACCGACCGTGCAACATCGCCATCTGGCGCAGGTACGGTCCGATCGCCGGGTCCTTGCTCGAGAGGAATCGCTCGAAGTCGCCATCGAAGGAGACCTTGCCGTCGCGGAGCATGACCACCCTGGGCCGCACGCGGCGGAGCAGTTCCGTGTCGTGCGTCACGATGATGCTGGTGCGGGCGTCGCCCGCCGCGGGCCGGCGGGCGTGGGTGGCGAGGATGAGTTCGTGCACCTGACTGGCCATGTCGGGATCGAGGCCCGACGACGGCTCGTCGTACAGGATCAGCGCCGGGTCCATCACCAGGGCTCTCGCGATGGCGACCCGCTTGGCCATGCCCCCCGAGAGCACGTCGCGGTCGCGGTGCATCTGCACCTCGGGGTCGAGCCCGACCGCGCGGAGCGCGTCGCGCACGGCGGGGAGCATCTCCTCCTCCGTCTTGCCCAGGATCTCGCGGGGCCAGATGGTCAGGTTGTAGAGGACCGACCCCGTCAGCAGCGCGTTGCGCTGGAAGACCACCGCCCAGTGCGCGCGGATCCGATCCAACGCCTCGCGGTCGAGCGTGAAGATGTCCCGCAAGGGCCGCTCGGGCGACTCGTGGTCGGCCAGCAGCACCCGCCCGCGATCGGGCGCGAAGTGCGCGGTGATGGTCTTGAGCAGGACGGTCTTGCCGCAGCCCGACCCGCCGACGATGGCCACCAACTCGCCACGCCGCACGGTCAGGTCGACGCCCTTGAGCACCTGCACGTCGCCGAACGCCTTGTGCAGGTCCTCGACGACGACTTCCCGGTCCTCGACCAACGCCTCGGGCATGACGCAGGGTAGCGTCACGCGTTGCTCCGGCCTTGCCGCACATGAATCAGCCCCGCCGAAGATCGACGCGGCCCTCACCGCTGCCGTGCGGCCAGAATGGCCTTGAACCACGCCTCGTACTCGTATCGCACGTGGTCGGTCGTGTACCGCATCGCCCACTCGCGCACCTTGGCGCGATCAAGCCGGCCCACGTTCTTCGCCGCCTCGAGCAGTTCCTCGGCGCTGTTGCACCGGAAGCCGGTGACGCCGTGCTGCACGGTCTCCGCGAAGACGCCCCAGTCGGTCGTGAAGACGGGCGTGCCGCAGAGCATCGCCTCGACCGCCACGCCCTCGAAGGGGCCCAGGTACGTCGTCCCGACGAACGCCGCCTTCGCGCCAGCCAGCAACTTCGCCCGCTGCTCGGGGTTCACCACGCCGATGTACTCGACGTCCCCCGTGATCTCCATGCCGTCCTCGGAGACGATCCGTCCCGGCTCGGCCGACTTCACGCCCTGGCCCGCCAGCACGAGTTTGGCCCCCAACGCGCGGCACGTCGCCGCCGCCCGCTCCACGCCCTTCACCCGCACCACGCGCCCGAGGTAGACGAAGTGATCGCTCCCCGCCCCGAAGGGGAAGTCCTTGGCCTCGAAACTGTTCGGAATCACGCGATCGAGCGGCCGCAGCGTCACGTCCCGCATCAGCCCGTGCACGTAGTGCCGCCATGCGTACGACTCCCACGCCTTGGGAACCTCCGGCCCCAGCACGCCCTCGTACCCCACCCCCCACTCCGCGCACGCCAGCCCCATCTTCGCGAGGGGCTCCTGGCAGCACCCGCCGATGATCCCCACGATGTCCGTCAGCATCGCCCGCTTGCTGATCTCCTTGATCACCCGCTGGTTCATCGTCGCCCAGCACGGATCCGTCCCGCGCCAGAACCCGAAAAAGGGCGGATTGCGGCTGCCGTAGTCGACCCCGGGCCACCACGTCGCGTGATCCTGCGGCGTCACCACCGTCACGTGCTCCGTGCACGCCGCCTGATTCTCCCATCCCGAATACAGGTACACCTCGTGCCCCAGGCTCATCAGCATGTTGCAGAGCTTGAGCACCTTCTGCGTGTACGCGCACCACGAATAGGCATACGTCGTCTGCGTGTGGGGAAGGTTGACGATGTGGAATCGCATGACTGAACGCTCCCGTCCTCGCGCCGCCCCGCGACGCGGCATTTCATCGTTGGCTCACGCCAGCCGCCGCGTCGCGCACGGAGCCGCGAGGTCCGCATGCTTCTCGAGCATGTGCATCATGAGCTCGAAGACGGCATGGTTGGCGGGGTTCATGGCAGCACTTTTTCGACCGAATCAGGCCATCTCGTGACGCCGGCGACCGATCGACCGCTCCCCCGAACCCGGGGAGTCACGTCGGCCACCAGGCCCGCAACCCCTCCTCCTCGCTCACCCAGCGGCGGCCCGTGCCGTTCACGTGCATCATGCCCCAGTCGACGATCCGACGGTAGTGCGCCGGATGGACGCGATCGAGCATCCCCCTGCTCACGGGAGCCCCCGCCGCGGGATGATCGCTCGACACGAACAGGATCGTGTTCTGCCGGTACCACCACTCGACCGACGGATCGTCCCACACGCGGTCGCGGATCACATCCAGGGGCACATAGCCCCGCGAGGCAAAGTGCCTCGCCCACCAACTCGGGAACTGCTCGTTCTGATGTCCAACGCCCCCCTGGAACGGAATCGCCGCGGAAAAGAGGACCATCGGCGCCAGCGACGTGAGCAGCGACACGAACCCCGCCGCCGCCGCCTCGGGCAGATGCTCGGCCACCTCGAGCGACATCGCCAGATCGAACCGCCTGCCCCCCACCGCCCCGTGCGAGCCCAACGCCGCGGCAGTCAGCCCGCCCAAGTCGGCCTCGACGAATCGCTCGGCCGGAATCTCCCGCTGGCTCCGCTGCACATACGCGCCGTCGACGCCGACGACATCCGCGACGCCCAACTCCATCGCCGCCGCGAGCCACGCGCCCGTCCCGCACCCGACGTCGACGATCGATCGCACGCGGGAGAGTTCAAACACCACCGGAAGCACCCGATGAGCCGACCGCCTCGACCCGCCCGCGATGTTGGAAAAGAACTGCTGGTTGTACGCCGTCGTGGCGTCGGAGTGATCGCTCATGCCGTGGAGCCTCGCGTGTCGAAATCGCGACCCAACGCGGCGTCGCGGCCAAGATGGTAGCGCGGATGACACATGGATCGCCGTGCCTACGCGAACGCAGCCCGGCTTTGCGGGCAAGCCCCCGGCGGCAGCCGGATACGGCGACACGGCATGAGATCGCGGCGCAGTGGCAAGAATGCCATCGACGCGTCGCGCATGCCCCCGCCAGCCCGCTTCGGGCGTCCCCTGGTTGAGCCGTGGTGCGC
>JBAXFU010000065.1:0-18343 GCA_037139735.1 Phycisphaerae bacterium | reverse complement strand
GCCTCGCGGCTGCCCGGCGAAGCCTCGCGGCTGCCCGGCTGCGGCACGTCAGGTTGGCCCGGCGAAGGGTTCATGCGGCTTACAGCTCGTACTCGGTGCGGCCATGACGCTGCGAGCGACTCAGGCGATCGGTGGCCCACAGTCCGGCCAGCACGAACTCGACGCAACTCGCCCGCACCGCCGGATCCTTCGCGGCATTCACCTCGAAGGCCTTCTCCCACACCGGCGGCACCCGCTTGAGCGCCGGCTCGTACGCCCCGCTGGGGATCATGTCGCCCGTCTCGATCGTCACGCCCTTGGCGAAGATCTCCGACACCTCCTCGAGCCCGTGCTTGTCGACGTACTCGCCGAACACGGTCTTGATCGCCTCCGCCAGCAGCGCGTCGACGGCCTGCGACTCGGTCACCTGGTGCGTGCCCATGAGGTCGAGTTCGAGCTTCCCCGAGGCCGAGGCGTGCACGTGCGCAAGGTCGCTGATGCGGGGCACCGCGGGCCGTTCGCCCAGCACGATGCCGCGACGCCGCGCCGAGGCGATCATCGTGCGGTAGTTGGCGATGCTCAGCCGCGCCGACACGCCCGACGCCTGGTCGACCATCTTGCTGCGGCGAGCGGCAATCGAGAACTGCTCGACGATCTCCTTCATGAAGCGGGGCACCGCCACCGGGAAGTCGCCCCCCATGTCGACGGCGGCCTCCTGCTCCATGATCTCGATGCCCATGTCGCGACGCTTCGGATAGTGCGTCTGGATGGTGGCGCCGATGCGGTCCTTGAGCTGGGGAATGACCTTGCCCGAGCGGTTGTACGTCGCCGGATTGGCCGAGAAGAGGACGACGACATCAAGGTCGAAGGAGACTTGGTGCCCCCGGATCTGCACGTCGCGTTCCTCGAGAATGTTGAAAAGGCCCACCTGCACCAGGTCGTCGAGGTCGGGCAGCTCGTTCATCGCGAAGATGCCCCGGTGCATGCGGGGAATCAGCCCGAAGTGCAAGGCCTCCTCCGACGACATCGCCGCACCGCCCACCAGACGCGAGGGGTCGATCTCGCCGATGACGTCGGCGAACTTGGTGCCCGGCGCGAGCCGCTCGGCGTACCGCTCCTCGCGGGGCCACCACGCGATGGGCGCCTGGTCGCCGTGCATCGCGAGGAACTCCTTGCCCCGCGACGTGACCGGGTGGAAGGGGTCTTCACGCAACGGGCTGCCGCCCCTGAACGACTCGGGCACGTCGAGGTGCGGCAGCAGCGGATCGAGGAACCGCACGAGCATCCGCATCAGGCGGCTCTTGCCCTGCCCCTTCTCGCCCAGGAAGAGCATGTCGTGCTCGGCGAGCACGGCGTTCACGATCTCGGGAATCACCGTGCTCTCGTAGCCGACGATGCCGGGGAAGAGCTCCTCGCCCGACGCCAGGGCGCGGGTGAGGTTCTCGCGAAGCTCGGTCTTGACGCTCCGCGACTTCCAGCCGGAGGCCTTCAGTTCGCCGAGCGTGCGTGGCGGTGGGGTGGTCATGCGGTTCTCCATTGTCTACTCGCCGCCCGCGGCCGTCCGGATTCGCGGCACGCGGCGATCATGCCCGATTCGACCCGCCGCGACACGCCCGGGCGTTCGCGGGCCGTCCGTGCGAACGGGACACGAAGATCCGCGGCATTCCACAGAAGTGGCCCGCCCAGCCGCACTTTGGCCGGAGGCGACGCCTCGGTACGCTAGCATGCGACCACCGCCGCCACCGTTGGAGGAGCATCGCCATGAACCGCGAACGGATGAACAAGTGGATCGTGACCGTCGATTGCCGCCACGCCCGCGTCTTTGGTTGGGAGCGAACGCCGGGCGGCGCCCTGCGGCTTGAGCCGTTGCGATGGATCGACAACCCGCACGAAGCCGAGCACGAGCGAGGGCGACCCAACCTCCTGGGCGTGGCCGCCGTCGGCGCGCCCGGACGAGGCGTGCCCCAAGGGGCCTCGGAGGGACATGCCGCCGAGGAGGAGGAGCGCAGGTTCGCCCGCGATCTGGCGGGTCGCGGCGGGTGGCTCTGTCGCGCGATCCACGAGCTCAAGGCCGACCGCGTGACGGTCTTCGCGCCCGCCAAGTTCCTGGGCATGCTCCGCGAGGAGATGGACGCGAACACCGGTCGCGGCGACGGCCCGCTGCCCGAGTGCGTCTCCTTCGAGGCGGGCGAGTTGACCCACCTGCGGCCAGGCGAGTTGGCGGTGCATCCCAGGGTGATGAACGCCGTGGAGTCGTCGGCCTGCAGGCGATGACCCACGCGACGTTCGGAAGGAGGGCTCAGTCGTGACCGAGACGCAATCCAAGCCAAGGCCGTGGATGATCGCGGCGTGGCCCGGCATGGGGAGCGTGGCGAGCATCGCCGCGCTCTACCTCGTGCGAGAACTCAACATGACCGAGGGCGAGGAGTTGCCCCCCGGCGGACACTTCGACGTGAGCGACGTGGAGGTCCGGCAAGGCCTCGTCGCGCCGGTGCGGCTGCCGCGGGGGCGGTTCTTCCAGTGGATCAACCCCGGCGCCGGACGCGACCTGGTGGTCTTCATGGCCGAGGCGCAGCCGTCGTACGCGTGCCTTTCGTACGCCGAGAAGCTGCTCGACGAGGCCCAGCTCAAGGGCGTGGAGCGGGTCGTCACGTTCGCGTCGCTGGCCTGCGGGCTTCACCCCTCGGAGCATCCGAAGGTCAGCGGCGTCGCCACCGACGCGGTGGCGCTCGACGAGTTGCGACGCGCGGAAGTCGGCCCCATCGCCGACGGGCAGATCGGGGGCATGAACGGACTGCTGCTGGGGGCCGCCGCGGCGCGAGGCATGGCCGGAGTCGGCCTCCTCGCCGAGATCCCCTTCTTCGCCATGCGGGTGGCCAACCCCAAGGCCGCCAGGGCCGCGCTCAGCGTCTTCAGCGTGCTCGCGGGCGTCGACGTCAGCCTCGACGCGCTCAACCGCCAGGCCGCGGCGTTCGACAAGGCCATGGCCGACGCGATGGAACGAATGCGACTCGAGGCCGAGGCGAACGAACCCGAGGAGGTCGATGTCGACGGTGAAGGCGAACTGCCCGAGTCCGCCAGGCCCGCGGCCTCCTCGGAGGCCAAGCTCCCCGCGGCCGAGGATCCCGCCGCGCTCGCCCGCATCGAGGAGCTCTTCGAAATCGCCTCCCGCGACCTCACGCACGCCGTGCGTCTCAAGCAGGAACTTGATCGTCAGGGCGTCTTCGGCAAGTACGAGGAGCGGTTCCTCGATCTCTTTCGCCGGGCCAACTGAGCCCGCGCCGTGCACGACGCATCGAGCGGCTCGCTCGACGGCGCTCGCGGCGAGCGGCACGACCCAAGACCGGGGACCCGCGCCACACGACTCGACGCGGATCCCCAGTGCATTCCGGAAGCCGGCGAGTTCAGCCCACCGGCACCTTGCGAGAGACCGGCTTGATCTCGATCTGTCGCGGCTTGACGCCAGGCTTCTTGGCGACCTTGATGGTGATCACGCCGTTGTCGGACTCGGCCACGATCTTCGTCGGATCGATCGATTCGGGAAGCTCGACGACGCGGCGGAACGCGCCGAAGCGCCGTTCGCTGCGGTAGTACGTCTCCTCCTTGCGCTCCTCGTGCTCCTGCTTGCTGCCGCTGATGGTCAGCGTCGAGCCGGACACCGACACGTCGACGTCCTTGGCGGCGATGCCGGGCACCTCCACCCGCACGACGACCTCGTGGTCGTTCTCGACGACGTCCAGCGCCGGCATCCATCCCTCGACGCGATGGGGAGTCGCGGCCGCGAGCGAGGGGGCTGGTTCGAGGAAGAACCGCTCGAAGGCCTGATCCATCTCCTCGCGAAGACGGGCGAGTTCGCCGTTGATTCCCAAGGGGCGTTTCCAGAGGCCGAGGTTCATGATCGATCTCCTGTGCTCGAGTCGGGCGTGATCATCGCGACGTCGCGATGATCGAACGGGCCGGCGGATCGCGTCGTCATCGACGCTCGGAGCATGCTACAGGCGAGTCGGCCTCGTGTACAGCCACGACGCGGCGAAGCGGGCGAACCTGTGGCGAGCGCGTGAGCCCGCCGCGGCATGGAGGCGAGCGGGCCTCGACCGGGTGGCGAACGAGCCGCGAACGCGCACGAAAAAACCCGCTGCCGCGAGGCGAACGGGTCTTTCACGGAAACTCGGTTGCGTCGCGCGTCGGATCAGCGACGCCGACGGCCCGCCGCGACGCCGGCGAGGGCCAGAAGGCCCGCCGCGCCCGGTGCGGGAATCGTGTACGAAAGGAAGGCGCCCGCGACCGACGTGACGCCCCAGCCCGACGTCGACATGTCGGTGCGGCTGAGGTGGTCGACGCCAGGGTCCGCGCCGCCGCCGGTGGTGAGCACGTCGAAGGTGAACGTGCCGTCGCCGGTCAGGCCCATCAGGGCGCGGGAGAGCACCATGGAGATCGTGCTGCCGCTGGCGGTCCCGGAGATGCCGGGGCCCGCATAGGTGGCCGCGAGGAGCGAGTTGCCGTTGCCGGCCGGGTCGGTCATCTGGCGCAGCTCGCCGCCGAAGTCGCCGCCGTTGTTGTCGGCCCACGTGCCGATCCAGTAGTCGATGCCCTGCCCCGCCCAGTCGACATTGCGGCCCCAGCCGTTGCCCGAGCTGTTGATGCCGCCCGGGGTGTTGATGCCGATGCAGGTCTTGCCCCAGGCGGGGGCGTCGACGCTGCCTCGCATGACGATGTCGAAGTAGATGTTCGAGGCGTCGTGATCGACCGTCACGCTGACGATGTCGAGGTGGGCGAATCCGTTGTCGAACAGTTCGTTCTGCGAATCGCCGTACGTCACCGACGCCTGAGCGGAAGCGGCCATCCCAGCCGCCAGCAGGGCGACCATGCACGAAGTCTTCATGAATCCTGTCTCCTCTCTGCCGCCCGCCGGGATCGCCTACGCGGCGACGTCGCCCGTCCGGAACGTCTCTCCTCGCGAGGCTGCTCGCGACGAAGACCATGATACCTCCCGACGACAGCCGCGCCGCGCCGTTCACGCCGCCGACGGCGAAATCGAGGTTATCGCGACGATCCTCGCGGCCGCCTCCCGACCGTCGCGTCGGACAACTCGGCCCCGTGACGCGATATCGGACGCAGGCGATCATGCCCACCGGCGGCGTGGCGCACGGTACACTCACCCCTCATGGACAGCCCCGAACTCTCGCGGCGATCGTTCCTCGCGCTGACGAGCGCGGGCGCCGTGGGCATGTTCGCGGGCCGGGCGCACGGCCGAGGCGAGGTCGAACCCGAGCGATTCCCGGTGCCCGCCGACAAGCGATTCCCGCGCGGCTGGTTGGCCTCGCTGACGGCGCGCGGGGAACCGCTGCGGGCCCGATCCGCTCGCGACGAACTGCGCTTTGTCGGCATGCCCGTCGGGGGCGTGGGCTGCGGGCAGGTGCTCCTCTCGGGCGACGGACGGCTGTGGTGTTGGGACGTCTTCAATCGCCCGCCCTCGGCCGATGCCGCGGCGGGATCGGGCGCGGAGCACGCCTCGCCTCCGCTCGTGTCGTCGCCCTTTCGCGTGGGCTTCTCCCTGGTGGAGTCGGATCAATCGCGGCCGCTCGACGCGGGCGGCTTCCGTGACATCACGTTCACGGGGCACTACCCGGTGGGCACGGTCGACTTCAGCGACGAGGCGACGCGGGTCCGCGTCGAGTTGCAGGCCTTCTCTCCCTTTTGTCCGCTGGAACTCGAGGATTCGTCCCTTCCCTGCACCATCCTCCGCTATCGCATGCGCAACGCCGGTGACGCGACGATCGAGGCCGCGATCCACGGCGCGTTGCAGAACCACGTGGGCGTCGCGACCCCGCCCGGAGCGCTGGTGCGGAGCAACCGCGCGGCCGCGGCCGAGGATGACGGACCTGCGATGCTCGTCTGCGAGGCCAATCCGCCGCGGACCGACGCTCGCCCCGATCTGGTGATCGACGACTTCGAGGCCGAGCGTTTCGCGGGGTGGACCGCCACCGACACCGCCTTTGGCGACGGTCCGCGTCGAGTCGACACGCCTCGCTCGGCCCAGCGCAACGCCAACGGCTCGGGGTCGAGGGTCGCAAGTTCGAGGTCGGCGATTCCGGACGACCCGCGGCCCGACCTCCCCGTGGGCACGCTCTCGAGCGGCCAGTTCACGATCGCGAGGCGGTTCATCCGCTTTCGCATCGGCGGCGGCCGCAACCCCGGTCAGACCTGCATCAACCTGCTCGTCGACGGCGCGGTGGTGCGGACCGCCACCGGCGACGACACCGGTCTGTGGCGGCTCGAACGCTGGGACGTCGCCGAGTTCGAAGGGCGAACCGCGCGATTGCAGATCGTCGACGTGTGGCGAAGCGACGGCGGGAGCATCGCCGTGGACGACATCGTCATGGCCGACGAACCTCGTGGTCCGGCCGCGGACCCGACCTTGGCTCCCGACTGGGGCACCATGGCCTTCGCCCTGCTGACGCCGCGAAGCGATGCCGTCGTCGTTCCTGACGCCGTCGCGGGCGATCGACCCGTCGGCGAACTCAGGGTGCCGTTCTCGCTCGCGCCCGGCGGGGAACTCACGCTCGACTTCGTCATCGCGTGGCACTTCCCCAACGTCGATGCCCCGGGCGACGATCCCGCGACTCCCCGCGCCCGCCGCCGCTACGCGGCACGATTCGCCGACGCGACGGCCGTCGTGCGCCACGTGCACGCGCGCCGCGAGCCGCTCATCGACAGGACGCTCCGATGGCGCGACGCATGGAACGACTCGACGCTTCCCTTCTGGTTCCTCGAGCGGACGTTCGCCAACATCGCCACGCTCGCCACCTCCACCTGCCTGCGACTCGATGACGGCGGATGCCGCCTCCTCGAGTCGGCCTCCGGTCGCGACGCGCCGTGCGACGACGCGTGGCAGCATGCGCAGGCCGCCGCCCGCGTCTTCCCGACGCTCGAGCGATCGAGGCGACTCGCCGTCGACTTCGGGCCCGACTTCGACGTTCGCACGGGCCTGGTGCCCTGCCGCGGCGAGGCGACGCCCGGAGCGATCTTCGAGGCGCACTGCGCCTCGCTCATTCGCGCGTGGCGAGAGCATCGAATGTCGCCCGATCGCGACTTCCTTCGCGCCGTCTTCCCCAACGCGAAGCGGGCGGGCGAACTGCTCCTTTCGCTCGACGAGAACGCCGATGGACTTGCGGACGAGTTCGCCGCCGCCGACGGCGACGACGTGGGCGGCTGGACCCCGCGCATGGCCTCCCTGTCGCTCGCGGCGCTGCGAGCCGCGGCCTCGCTGGCCTCCGAGGCGGGCGATTCCGCGCTCGCCGCGGCATGCATCACCCGTGCCAACGCCGGCGCCGATGTCGTCGTGGACCGGTGCTTCCGTGGCGGCTGGTTCCGATCCGCCATCGACCGGTCGCGGTCGCGACCGACGCCGACGGGAGAGGCGTGCGCCGTCGATCAGGTCGTCGGGCAGGCCTTGGCGTGGCAGGCCGGATTGCCGCGTGTGCTCCCTCGGGCCCAGACCGTCGAGGCGCTCCGATCGATCTTCCGGCACAACGTCGCCACCGATGTCGGCCCCTATCGCGCCATGATGGAGAAGACGGTGCGGGGCGGGCGGTGGTTGGCGTTGCCCGGCGAAGGGGGCACGATCATGTGCACCTGGCCGCAGGGCGGTGCGGCGCAGGACCCCTTGGCCCGCGAACGCCCGCCCGCCGGCGCGGTGAACGAGTGCCAGTCGGGGCATGAGCACCTCCTCGCGTCGCACATGCTCGCCGAAGGCCTCGTGACCGAGGGATTGGCCGTCACGAGGCTGGTGCACGATCGCCATCACCCGTCGGTGCGGAATCCCTACTCGGAGGTCGAGTGCGGCGGCCATGCGGCCAGGGCCATGGCGTCGCACGGCACCTTCGTCGCGGCCTGCGGCTTTCGCCACCACGGCCCCAGGGGCGAGCTTTCGTTCGAGCCGCGCGTCTTCGACGTCGCCGACCGCCGCCGTTTCCGGGCGGCGTTCATCGCCGGCGAAGGGTGGGGGAGTTACTCGCAGGAACTGCTCGACGGCGTGGCGACCCATTCGATCACCGTGCTGCACGGCAAGGTGCGGCTGCGCGCCTTCGGCGTGCCGATGCTGGTGCCGCTCTTCCTCGAGGATCTCGACGTCGCGACGCTGGCGGGGCCGCCGGTGCAACTCGTTCGCCGCGAGGTCGATGCGACGGGCGAGGCCGAGCAGGCCGCGGGCTTCGGACGCTACGTGCTCGAGTTCGCGCCGGGCGCCTGCGAACTCGGCGAAGGCGACCAGCTCGTGGTGCGGCTTTCGAGGCGGGGCTGACCCCCGGCGGCTCACGAGAGCAGCCGCCGGGCTCGCTCCCAGAAGGGGAAGAACCCGGCCTTGGCTGCCGGAAACATCGCGGCGTCCCACTCGCGGCGAAGGAGCGTGATGCTCGCGCCCGCGCGACGGGCGGCGGCGGCGATCTCGTCGAACGCGTCGTGCACGGGGCCGACGAAAGGCGCATGGGCGATCACCTCGTCGAGGCCCTCCGCGGCGACCCACGCCTCCATCGCCCCGGCGATGGAGGAAACCGCCGTGCCCCCGGCGACGGGACGACGCCAGTGCGAGCCCGCGCGGTCGAGGCCGTCGCGAAGCGCCCGCTCTCGGTGCGACTGACGGAGCGACGAGGCGTCGTCCGACTCGATCCATCCGGCGATCGCGACGGCATCGAGCGTGGCCAGGCCGCCCACCTCGGCGAGAAGATCATCGTCGTGCAGCCACACGCCCACTCGCTTCCCGCGAGGCATGGGAGCAACGCCATGCTCCGGCAGGACGCGCCGAGCAAGGTCGGCTTCATCCACGATCGAGGCCGGCGTCACGGCATCGTCCTCGAGGCGTTCGAGGCCTGTGCCGTTTCCGAGCAAGGTCGGGTCGAGATGGTCCTCGATGTTCGAGCGGCGGACCAGGTAGTGCTTTCCCTTGGTGTGCAGGCCCGCGACCCACCGCCAGCTGAGCGTGTTGGAGGCCGGGTCGGCGTCGAGCAGGTGACGCAGGAAGTGATCGGCCCCGAGGTCCCACGGCAGACGCTCCACGTGGATCCAGAACGAGGCCCACCACATGCGGGCGTGGTTGTGGAGGAATCCCGTCTCGAGCAGTTCCTTCGCGAAGGCGTCCATCACGGCGACGCCGCTCTCGCCGCGTGCCACGGCCTGGGCGCGGCGGAGCATCGTCGGGTCGCCATCGGCGCGTAGACGCCTCGCGCGACGGCGGTGGTCGCGCCAGACATCGGGACGATGCTCGAGCCAGCCCTTCCAGTAGGTTCGCCACGTCACTTCCTGGACGAACTTCTCGCACGCACGCGGGCCGCACGCGCGGATGGCATGTTCCACGAGTTCCTGCTCGAGCACCAGTCGATGACGCACGGCCGGCGACAGTCGCGAGACGTTGGCGTGGCCCGGCACGACGCGGTTCCGCGTGGCCGAGTACGCCGCGATTCGCGTCGTGAACGCATCGAGTCGACGCAACGCCTCGTCGCGCGTCGATGGAAAGGATGATGGAGCGGAGTCGGTCATGAAAGCGACGCGACACGCCGCGTCTGGTCGGGGTTCGTCGGCCGTTCGTGGTGGATTCACGGTGGTTTGAGGCCGCTCTCGCCGTTGCAACGCAAGGTGAAACCCCGAATGAGGGAGCGGAAACCGGCTCGCAACACGTTCTTTTTCGCCAAGACGCTTGACGAAGGGAGGGCGACGAGGGAGAATCACTCGACGTGAACGCCTCTTCCCGATTCCAGCATCATCATCATCACCATGCCATGTGCATGGCCGGGTGATGGTGCGCTGAGGATCGAGTCCCGCCCCCCATCGACGCCGGCCCCGTGCCGGCGTCTTGTGCTTTTGCGGAGCGCGAGGCGGCGGCAAGGTCCGGCATGGAGTCCCCATGCTGACCGCTTCCTGTCGACCACTCGAACAAGCCGTTGACTCGCGTTCCACGGGCTTCCTGCGGCTGGCCCTTCCAAAGGGACGCATGCAGGAGGGCGTCTTCGCGCTCCTGAGCGACGCGGGCGTGCCCGTTCGCGTCGGCAGCCGCGGCTATCGACCTCAGGTGTCGCTCGCGGGCGTCGAGGTCGACGCCAAGATCCTCAAGCCCCAGAGCGTCGTCGAGATGCTCGACGCGGGATCGCGGGATGTCGGCTTCGCCGGAGCCGACTGGGTGCAGGAACTCGGTGCCGACGTGGTGGAGGTGCTCGACACGGGGCTCGACGCGGTGCGACTGGTGGCAGCGGCTCCGCCGGGTCTGATCGTGGACGGGCGCTGCTCGCGACGGCCGTTGGTGGTCGCCTCGGAGTTCGAACGCATCACCCGCACGTGGATCGCCGCCCGAGGATACGAGGCGAAGTTCGTCCGCTCCCACGGCGCCACCGAGGTCTTCCCGCCCGAGGATGCCGACTGCATCGTCGATGTGGCCGCCAGCGGCGAGACGCTCAAGGCCCAGAACCTGGTCGTCTTCGACGAGGTCATGCGGTCGTCGACGCGGCTGTACGCCTCGCGACGGGCGATGCAGGACGCTCGCGTTCGTCCGAGCATCGATCGGTTGGTCATGCTGCTGGCCTCGGTGCTCGAGGCCCGGCGCCGCGTGATGATCGAGGTGAACGTGGCGAAGGCGTCGCTCGAGCGCGTGGTGGCGGCGCTGCCGTGCATGCGGGAGCCGACCATCGCGCCCCTGCACGGCGAGGCCGGGTACGCCGTGAAGGCCGCCGTGCCGCGCCGAGACCTGCCCGTGCTGATTCCCGAACTCAAGGCCCGCGGCGGCACCGACATCGTCGTCACGCAACTCTCGCAGATCATCCCATGAACGCCTCCACCATCCCCGCGCCCGTCGCCGCCCGAGCGACGCCACCCGCTCCATACGCCCGGCCGTCGACCGCCTCGCCCATCGACCTGCACCTTGATGCCAACGAGGGCCCGCGATCGGCCTTCGACGTCGACATCGCCCGCGTGGCCGCGGAGGTGGGCCCGGAGGCGATTCGGCGCTATCCGGATTCGTCCGTGCTCGACCAGCTGATCGCGCAGCGGTGGAACGTGCCGTCGTCGCGCGTCATCGTGACGGCCGGAGGCGACGAGGCGATCGATCGAATCTGTCGCGTCACGCTCGCGCCGGGCCGGGAACTGCTCGTGCCCGTGCCGACGTTCGAGATGATCCCTCGCTTCGCTCGCCAGGCCGGTGCCGAGGTGGTGACCGTGGCGTGGGACGACGAGCGGTATCCGGTCCAGCGGGTGCTCGGGCGGATCACGGAGCGGACGGCGCTGATCGCCGTGGTGTCGCCGAACAATCCGACGGGCGCGGTGGCCGCGGCCCGCGACGTGGAGCGCTTGGCGCAGGCCGCGCCCGACGCCTTGGTGCTGGTGGATGCCGCGTACGCGGAGTTCGCCGACGAGGACCTGACGGCGGTGTCGCTGGCCTTGCCCAACGCTATCGTGGTGCGCACGTTCTCGAAGTCGTTCGCGATGGCCGGCCTTCGCGTCGGCTACGCCATCGGTTCGGAACGCGTGATTCGGGCCATGCGATCGGCGGGGTCGCCCTTCCCGGTCTCGGGGATCGGGCTCGCCGTGGCCGAGCGGGCCTTCACCGCCGCGAGCGTCACGCAGGCGGCGGCGATCCGCGCGGTGCGATCGGAGCGAGAACGCCTCTCGGCCTTGCTCGAGCAACTGGGGGCCCGCCCGCGGCCCACGCACGGCAACTTCGTCCTCGCGGAGTTTCAGGACGCCGAGTGGTCGTGGCGAGCCCTGGCCGGGCTCGGCATCGGCGTGCGTCGATTCGCGGCTGGTTCGGGCCTCGAGCGTTCGCTGCGGATCACGTGTCCGGGCGACGAGGCCGCCTTCGATCGGCTCTGTCGAGGCCTGCGCGCCGCGGTGCGGCCACGGGCGCTGCTTCTCGACATGGACGGCGTGATCGCGGACGTCTCCGAGTCGTATCGGCGGGCGATTCGACTCACGGCCGAGTCCTTCGGAGCGACCCTGGGCCCCGGCGACATCATCGCCGCCAAGGCCGAAGGCAACGCCAACAACGACTGGCTCCTCACGCGGCGGTTGCTCGCAAGCCGCGGCATCGACGTGCCGCTGGCCGACGTGACGGCGCGGTTCGAGGCGCTGTGCCACGGCATCAACGGCGAACCCGGCCTCGCGGCGGCGGAGAAGCTGATCCCGGCCCGAGCGGTGCTCGATCGCCTGGCCGCCAAGGTGCCGCTGGCGATCGTGACCGGCCGGCCGCGTCAAGACTGCGAGCTGTTCCTGGCGAGGTTCGCATTGAAGTCGTTGTTCCGCGTGGTCGTCTGCATGGAGGACGCGCCCGCGAAGCCCGACCCGGGCGCGGTGCGTCTCGCGATGGAGCGGCTCGGGGTGGAGGCGGCATGGATGGTCGGCGACACCCCCGACGACATCGTCGCCGCGAGACGAGCGGGGGTGGTGCCCATCGGCATCCTGCCGCCGGGGGGCGCGGGCGATGAACGCCGCGACATGGCCCTTGCGATCGAACGGTCGGGATCGGCCCGGCTGCTGGATTCGTTGGAAGAACTGGAGGACATGCTCCCATGACCGCACGCACGGCAACCTGCACCCGCACCACCGGCGAAACCAAGGTGGTGGCGAGCGTCAACCTCGACGGGCGAGGCGAGGCCGCCATCCGCACCGGCGTCGGGTTCCTCGACCACCTGTTGACGGCGCTGGCCCGGCACTCGCGCATCGACGTGTCGCTCGCGTGCGAGGGAGACCTCGAGGTGGACGACCATCATTCCGCCGAGGATTGTGCATTGGCCCTCGGACAGGCCATGGATCAGGCCCTGGGCGAGCGACGCGGGTTCGCGAGGTTCGGCCACGCGTACGCGCCGCTCGACGAGGCGTTGGCCCGGGCGGTGATCGACCTGTCGGGGCGGCCGTGCGCGGTCGTCGAGTTGGGCCTGTGTCGCGAGGCCATCGGGGGCTTGGCCTGCGAGAACGTCCCGCACGTCATCGCCTCGCTCGCCACGACGCTCCGTGCGGCGGTCCATGTCGACGTGCTGCGGGGCCGGAACGACCATCACCGCGCCGAGGCCGCCTTCAAGGCCCTGGCCCTCGCGCTACGGGCGGCCGTGGCGAGGACGGACGAGGCAAGCGTGCCCAGCACCAAGGGGGTCTTGTGAACGGTTCCGGTGAACGGCCCCGGGTGATCATCGTGCGCACCGGCACCGCGAACCTCGCGTCGGTCGCCGCGGCGTGTGAACGCGTGGGGGCCGAGCCCGTCGTCACGGATGATCCGCAGGCGGTGGTGGAGGCCAACGCCGCGATCTTGCCCGGAGTGGGTGCGTTCGGTGCGGCGATGACCCAGCTTCGCGCCCGCGGGCTCGACGAGGCGATCCGCGAGCGATGCCGCGTCGGTCGCCCGCTGCTGGCGATCTGTCTGGGCATGCAACTGCTGTGCGAGTCGAGCGACGAGAGCCCGGGCGTGGCCGGTTTGGGCGTGGTGCAAGCTCGGGTGGGCCGCTTCGGTCGCGGGGCGAGGGTGCCGCAGATGGGGTGGAATCGCGTGCTGCCCGCCTCCGGGCGAGGGACGCTCCGACCCGAGTGGATGTACTTCGCCAACTCGTACCGAATCGAGCGGGCGCCCGCGGGGTGGGATGTCGCCACGACCGAGCACGGCGGCCCGTTCGTCTCGGCGATGCAGCGCGGGGCCGTGCTCGCCTGCCAGTTCCACCCGGAACTCTCGGGTCGCGGTGGTTTGGCGTTGGTCGAACGATGGCTCTCGATGGCCTCCGCGAGCGAGGTGGCGGCATGCTGACGCGACGAGTCATTCCGTGCCTCGACGTGCGAGCGGGTCGCGTCGTCAAGGGCGTTCGTTTCCAAGGACTTCGCGACTCGGGCGAGGCCTCGGAACTGGCGGCGCGGTACGAGGCCGAGGGGGCGGACGAACTCGTCATGCTCGACATCGCCGCGACGCCCGAAGCGAGATCGACGGCGGCCGAGACGGTCGCCAAGGTCCGCCGCGTGCTGGGCATCCCGCTGACCGTCGGCGGCGGCGTGCGGGCGGTGCAGGACGCGGCGAGACTGCTCGACGCCGGGGCCGACAAGGTGGCGTTGAACACCGCGGCGGTGCTGCGGCCCGAGTTGCTCGGCGAATGCGCCGAGCGGTTCGGGACCCAGTGCGTCGTGGTGGCCATCGACGCGGCGCACGCGACGTCGGAGCCGCCCCGGTGGGGCGTGCGGGTTCGTTCGGGGGAGCAAGGCACGGCGATCGACGCCGTCGAGTGGGCGGTTCGGGCCCAGGCGATGGGCGCAGGCGAGGTGCTGCTCACGAGTTGGGATCGCGACGGCACGCGAGCGGGGTACGACCTCCCGCTCACGGCGGCGGTGGCTTCGGCCGTGCGCATCCCGGTCATCGCCTCCGGTGGTGCGGCGTCACCCGAGCACCTGCTCGCCGCGCTCGAGGTCGGCGCCGATGCCGTGCTCGCCGCGGGCATCTTTCACGAGGGGCTCTTCAGCGTCGGCGAGGTCAAGCGGTTTCTTTCATCGCGAGGAGTCGAGGTGCGGCCATGATCATTCCGTCGATCGATCTCATGGGCGGTCGTACCGTGCAACTGGTGGGCGGGCGGGAGCACGCGCTGGACGCGGGTGACCCGCGGCCCATCGCGGCGAGCTTCGCCCTGGCGGGTGACGTGGCCGTGGTCGATCTCGATGCCGCCATCGGCACGGGCGCAAACCAGGCGCACATCCTCGACCTGCTCAAGCTCGCCCCGTGTCGCGTGGGCGGCGGCATCCGCGACGTGGCGACCGCCATCGCGTGGCTCGACGCCGGTGCGGCCAAGGTGGTCCTCGGCACCGCGGCGAGGCCCGAGGTGCTGCGTGAGTTGCCCCGCGATCGCGTCATCGCCGCCCTCGATGCCGATGGCGGCGAGGTGGTCGTGAAGGGATGGCGGGAACGCACCGGCGAGTCGATCCTCGACCGAATGCGTCGCCTCGAAGGGCTCGCCGGCGGCTTCCTCGTGACCTTCGTCGAGCGGGAAGGCCGCCTCGGCGGCACCAACATGGAGCTTGTGCCGGAACTCGTCCGCGTCGCCGCAGCGGGCGGCGCACGCGTGACGATCGCCGGCGGGGTGACCACGGCCGACGACGTCGCGAGGCTCGATGAACTCGGGGCCGACGCGCAGGTGGGCATGGCGCTCTACACCGGACGGCTCGACCTCGCCGACGCCATCGCCGCACCGCTGCGGTCCGACAGGCCCGACGGGTTGTGGCCCACCGTCGTGGTTGACGAGGCGGGTGTCGCGTTGGGATTGACCTATTCGAGCCCGCAGAGCCTCCGCGAGGCCGTACGCACGCGGCGGGGCGTCTACCACTCGCGTCGACGAGGCGTGTGGGTCAAGGGCGAGACCTCCGGCTGCACGCAGGAGTTGCTGCGGATCGACCTTGATTGCGATCGCGATGCGCTGCGATTCACCGTGCGACAATCGGGCGAGGGCTTCTGCCACCGCGGCGCCGCCACCTGCTGGGGCGAGGTGCGGGGGCCGGGCGCGCTCGCGGGGCGCATCCGCGGACAGGCGTCGCGAAACGCGCCGGGGTCGTACTCGACTCGGCTGCTGCAGTCGCCTGATCTGCTGCGAGCCAAGCTCGTCGAGGAGGCGGGCGAACTGGCGGAGGCCTCGACCAAGGGCGACGTGGTGGCCGAGGCGGCCGACCTGATGTACTTCACGCTCGTGGCGATGCAGCGGGCGGGGGCGTCGCTCGCGGAGGTGGCCGCCGAACTCGACCGCCGCGCCCTGCGAGTGACCAGGCGACCCGGTGACGCCAAGCCCGCCGGGAGGGTGTGCCCATGACGACGACCACGACCACGACCACGACCACGACCACGACCATGACAAACCGACTGCTGCGACCGCTCGCGCCGGCCGACATCGCGATGCGCTCTCGTCGCGTGATCGACGAAGCGACGCTGCGCGAGGCGAGGGCCATCTTGGCCGACATCGATGCGAGGGGCGATGCCGCGGCGATCGACCACGCGGTTCGGCTCGGCGATCTGGCCCCGGGCGACCCGTGCGTCTTCACGCCGGCGATGCTCCGCGAGGCCTTGGACGCGCTCGAACCCACGCAGCGAGCCCTTCTCGAACGCACCGCGTCCCGCATCCGCGACTTCGCGACGGCTCAGCGGGCGTGCCTTCGCGACCTGTCGCTGCCGATTCCGGGCGGCGTCGCGGGGCATGAGTGCCTCCCCGTGGGAGTGGCGGGGTGTTACGCCCCCGGCGGGCGATTCCCGCTGCCTTCGTCGGTGCTGATGACGGCGGTGACGGCGCGGGCGGCGGGGGTGGCGAAGGTGTGGGTCGCGTCGCCGAGGCCAACCCGGGCGACGCTCGCGGCCGCCGCCATCGCCGGGGTCGACGGGCTCCTCGCCATCGGCGGCGTGCAGGCCATCGGCGCGATGGCGCGAGGGTTGATGGGCCTGCCCGAAGGTGGCTGCGACATGATCGTGGGGCCCGGGAATCGGTGGGTGACCGCCGCGAAGCAGCTGGTCTCGGGCGATGTGGGCATCGACATGCTCGCGGGCCCGTCGGAACTGCTGATGCTCGCCGATGCGACCGCCGATGCGGACGTGGTGGCGGCTGACCTGCTTGCGCAGGCCGAGCACGACGTGGACGCGGTCCCCACGCTGGTCACGACCGATGCGTCACTGGTCGATCGTGTGGAGGCATCGCTCGAGCGTCGGCTGGCGACGCTGCCGACCGCGGCGGTGGCTCGGGCGGCCTTGCTCAACGGCGGGGCCGTGGTGGCGAGGTCGCTGGAGGAAGCGATCGCGGCATGCGACGCGGCGGGGCCCGAGCATCTCCAGGTGATGACCGCCGATGCCGCGACGGTGGCGAGGCGGGTTCGCAACGCCGGGGCGGTGTTCATCGGCTCGGCCTCGGCCGAGGTGCTGGGCGACTACGGAGCCGGTCCCAACCACGTGCTGCCCACGGGCGGCACCTCGCGGTTCCGGGCCGGGCTTTCGGTCTTCACCTTCCTCCGGGCCAGGACGTGGATTCGCATCGACGAACCCGAGGCGGCCACGTCCCTCTACCGCGACGCCATCTCGCTCGCGAGGATCGAGTCGCTCGAGGGGCACGCGCAATCGGCGGAGGCGAGAGTGGGGCGGTGACGGCGCAGGCGTGCCGTTGCAACTTCATCTCGCCACGTTGTGAGACTTCGCGGCGATGACGAACGTCACGCGGCCATGAACGGGCTCGTGTTCGGCCCGTCCGGCCCGAGTTCAACCCGCGTCACCAGCCGCACACGCAGGGCCTCAAGGATGCGATTGGCACGCTCGACCGTGATGCCGTGGTACTCGTTGCGTTCGTCGCGAGAGACCATCGTCTCGCTCACGTCGAGCCGCTGGGCCAACTCCCGCTGCGTGACGCCGCGTGCGATGCGGAGACCGATCAGAACGCGGCCCAGCCCCTGCAGGTTGTCGAACTCGCGGAACTCCCCGCGCTTGAGCCGCTCGTAGCTTTGAGCCTCCTCTACGTACTGCGCATGAAAGGCCTCGAGCGGCTGCAGCAACTTGGTCACCTCGGATTCGGTGAAGCCCTCCGCTCGCCACGCGGCGACATGGTCCTCCGCCCGCTTGCGTTCCGCTTCGAGCCGAACGAGGGCCTGCTGATACTCCGAATCGGTGCGGATCATGACACGCTCGCTTCTGAAATCGCGTTGACGTTCGTCCTTACGCCACCACCCTGATGATGCCCTTGGCCTGCCCGTCGCTTCGCCGCCTGCGAAACCAGGCGGGGAACTCCAACTCGTGGCCCGCCTCGTCGACGCCCGCCATCAGGCCCGGAAAGTGCGGGTACAACTCCACCCGGTACGCATGCCACCTCGGAAGCTGCAACTTCGCGGCCGAGGGATGCCCCGTCGCAACCTCGGCTCCCATGTCCACGATCGTGCAGGATCGAGCCCGTTGAACGCCCGCTCGAGTTCGCCGGACGCGAACCGCCTCGGTTCGCACTCGTACAAGCCGTTGAGGTCGTTCGGGTGGTCCTTCTCCTCGACGAAGGATCCGTCGATGAAAATCCGGTCAATGCCCACCTGCCGGAGATGGCCAACCAAGACCCGCAGGTTCTGCACCAGTTCGAATCGCCATGAGATGTCCCATGTCGGTCGCGACCTCGGCGCTCGTGGGCCAGTCACGAGCATCGACTCCTCCAGTTCGGCCAACCCCAGCGAAAAGTCGCCCGGAGGCAAGAGCCCGTCTTCATTGAACTGCGGCAATGCGCCCATGATCGCCACTCTCTGTGGGCCGATCATGCTTGACGCAACAGTCAAGCATGTCATCAAACTCAAGCATGCTTGCTGAATAGGTGAATGTACGCGCAAGCAATATGCGAACCTGACGGATCGGCGAGGCAACTGT
>JBAXFU010000064.1:0-18477 GCA_037139735.1 Phycisphaerae bacterium | reverse complement strand
GCTTGCCCTCCTCCGCGCTTGGCAGCGTGATGACCTGGCGGGGCGTCGGCTTGGCCTTGGGCTTGGCAGCCGGCGCGGTCGCGGGAGGCGTGGAGGCGGCCTCGTGCGAATCGTGCTCGGGCGGATTCCCCACCGCGCTCGCCACGGCGACGGCGATGGTGGTTCCGGCGATCAACAGCAACGACGCGACACGGGTGCTCATGCGATGGCTCCAGGCGAAGGTGACGGACGGGCGAACGGCCGCGGGTCCGCTCGTGCAGTATCGGAAGGCCGACGCACCCGGTTGAGGCGGCACGCGTCCACAGGCCGCGTCGCGTCACTACGCTCCGCCCATGCAGGTCATTCATCCGTCGGCCCCGCGAGGCGTCGCCCTCGAGACCACCCTCCTGATCCACGGCGTTCCCCGGGGCGAGGGAGCGGCGTTGGCCTCGGAGCTCGAGGCCATCGTCGCGTCGGAGGGCGCGACGCCCCTGTGCGTCGGCATCGTCGGGGGCTCGCCCGTGGTGGGCCTTTCTCGCAGCCAGCTGGCGTCGCTGCTGGCCCGCGAAGCGGTTCCGAAGGCCAACACGGCGAACATGGGCGTGCTGCTCCACCGAGGAGGCGACGGCGCGACCACGGTGAGCACGACGATGGAGTGCGCCGCCGCGGCGGGCGTCAGGGTCTTCGCCACCGGCGGGCTCGGGGGCGTGCACGTGGGGTACAGCCAACGGCTCGACATCAGCGCGGACCTCGCGGCCTTCACGCGGTTTCCCGTGGCGGTGGTCACCAGCGGCGTCAAGAGCATCCTCGATGTCGTCTCGACCCGCGAGGCCCTCGAGACGCTGGGCGTGTGCGTCGTGGGCTTTCGCACCGACCGATTCCCCGCCTTCTACCTCCGCGAGAGCGAGGCGGGCGTCGACGCGAGATTCGACGACGAGCGGGATCTGGCGGCCTTCCTCAAGGCCGAACTCGCACGCGCCGGCCGAGGCGTCGTCGTCGCCAATCCGATTCCCGCCCAGCACGAACTTCCCCGCGATCTGTGGCAGGCCTGGCTCGCGCAGGCCGTCCGCGAGACCGCCGACGTGGCCGCGTCGGGACGCGACGTCACGCCCGCGATCCTGGGCCGCCTGCACGCCCTCTCCGGCGGACGCACGCTGCGGGCCAACATCGAACTGGTCAAGTCCAACGCTCGCCTGGCGGCCAGACTCGCGGCGGCGATGGGCTGACCCGGGCCGGCGTCATCGCTGAAGGGCGATCGCCACGTTCACCGCGTTGAAGGCCACGTGCATGCCGATGGCGACGCCCAGCCGCCCCGTGCGCTCCAGGGCCAGCCCGATGCAGCACGAGAGGGCGAAGAGCGCGACGGCGGCATACCACGGGACCGTCGACTGCCCCACGACGTGTGCCGCGGCGAAGATGGCGGAGGTGAGGACCACGCCCGCCCACGCGCGGTTGAAGACCGCCACGAGCGCCGACTGGAGCATGCCCCGGTAGAGGATCTCCTCGAGGACTGGCGCGGCCAGGACGGCGAGTCCGGCTTGGGTGAGGACCCAAGGATCGCCCTTCCGTTCGAGGAGCGCCTTGAGGGTGGGATGGGCGACGGCGTCGGGGACGGCGCCGAACCACGTGGCGTGGATCCACGTGGCGAGCGCGCCCACGCAGGTCACCAGGGGCCAGGCGAGCGCGAGCATGAGCATGCCGCCGACGACCGAGGCCACCGACGGGAACAGGCCCGCCCCGGGCGCCGAGGCGTGCAGGAGATAGGTGAGGACGACCGCCACGGCGAGGCCCAGCCCGTATCCGGCGGCCAGGACGGTGGCCTGTTCGCGCGGAGATTGCGACGCGACATCGGTCGAGACGTGAAGGAACTCGGCGGCCGCACCGGCCGCCAGGGGCATGGTGAGCCACACCAGCATGGCGCAGGCGAACCAGACGAGGGGGTGATGGGCCCGGACGTCGCGTCGGACGGCCGTGAGCCCCTGGGCGGTCAACACGCCCTTGAGCCGCAGGAGGATCGCCGCGGCGACGAGGCCGGCGACGTTGGCGGCGATGACCGCGTGAGCCCGCAGGAAGTCCGTGACGGCATCGAGGGTCGATGCGACGAGCAGTGGCGAATCGGGATGGAGCGTCGTGCCGCCCAGGGGGACCTTCTCGGAGTCGGGAGGGTATGAACGAGGGAGTCGCCGACCCATCCCCGGGTGCGGGGGTGGCCCAACAATCAGCGTCCGGAGGCGGCAGGGTCGCTTCCCCGAGAGGTTCCGACTGTTCGATCGCGGGGCGCAGGAAGGGAAGCTCGCGAAATGCGCCGATGAAACCCGCTCGCGGGCGAACAACCATGCGCCTCGCATGAACCTCGCATGGGTCGCGCATGGGTCGCGACCGTCGCGAGCGAACCGAACGATTGCCTGATGTGAAAGCCGCCATGCAGCACCACCAGAACAGCACCCGGGCCCGACGCAGCACCCACGCGACGGGCATCGCCCTGATCGTCTCGTTGATCGCTTCGGCGGGATGGGCGCACCAGCCGGCCGGCGAGCCCGCCCCGACGGGCGCGCGGACGGGGGAGCCCGCGTCGGCGGGTCAGCCGGGCGAGACGGCCAAGGACGAGCACGGCGGCGCGGAGTACTTCACCCGGGCGGCCGACGCGTTGAAGAAGGCGCAGTCGATCTCGTACCGGGTGCGGTATCGGGCGACGGGAGGCATGGAGCAGTACTCGGCGGCGGTGGAAGCCGACGTGCGGATGCTCCGGGACTCCACGGCGATGGGCTATACCAACGGCTGGGTCGTGCGGTCGATCGGATCGGGCATGCCCAAGCCCAACGTGGATCGGATGGACTTCGACGTGGCGTGGATCGGCAACAGCGTGGAGTTCGTCTCGCACGCCGAGAAGAAGGTGATCGAGAGGCGGTCGTCTCGCGAGGCGCGAAGTACCGCCTTCTCGGTGGCGAACTCGGCGCGGCTGCAGGAACTCTTCGCCTCCAAGCCCTTCAGCAAGGAGGTGGCGGCCAATGCGCAGTACAAGACGCTCGAGCGACAGACCGTGGGCGGCGTCGAGTGCGACGTGGTCGAGGTGACCTTCAGCGACCGCAAGGGCAAGACGGTGTGGGCCTTTGGCGCGGCGGACCACCTGCCGCGACGGGTCGAGAGCCTGATCGAGAACGTGATGATGACGGGCTCGACGATCGTCGAACTCGACGACGTCCGCGTCGAGACGACGAGGCCGCCCGCGATGAGCCGATCGAGCGTGCGGGTGGAGGTGCCCGAGGGGTACGCGGAGGATCGGCCCGTCCGGCCCACGCCCGCCGCCTCGCCCGCGGCCACGCAGGCCGAGACCAAGAGCGTCGACGGCACGCCGTCCGACTCGAAGGCGCCGGGTGCGAAGCCGGAGACGAAGGAGTCTCGCGGCGAGGAGGCGTCGCCGAAGGGCGCCGCGACGCCCGAGGCCAAGCCATTCGACGAGGCGCACGCCGCGCCGGAAGGCAAGCCCGCCGAGGCGGCGGCGAATGAGCGTCCGCCGCTGACGGTCGGGCCCGACTTCGACCTTCGCGCCTCGACGGGGGGCAAGGTGTCGCTGGCGTCGATGCGAGGACGGGTGGTGGTGCTGGAGTTCGGCGGGTCGTGGTGCCTGCCGTGCCGCGAATCGAGAGCGGAACTCGACCAGCTGACCGAGCGATTCTCGAGCAAGTCGGTGGGCGTGCTGGCGTTGTCGCTCCGCGACAAGTCGCCCGACGCGGCGATGGAGCGGTTCCGTTCGCAGAACCACAAGTACCCGCTGCTGGTCGAGGCCGACGCGACGGCGGAGGCGTACCGCGTCCGCGCGTACCCGACGTATGTCGTGCTCGACGGCGAAGGGACGATCATCAAGATGTTGCCCGGCTACGAGAAGGGCAAGACCGTCGACGCGATCGCCAACGCGATCAACGACCACCTGGCGGCACGCCGTCCGGGCGCGTGAGGCACGCGTTCGAACCCTCGTCCGACTGTTGCGAACCGAACGCGGGCGGAGCCTCGGGTGATCCCGCGGCGTTGCATGGGCGTTCGCGAAGTCGCCCGTGACGAATCCGGGAAACCGCCGCTCAGCGGGCCTTCCATCGCACGAGACCGGCCGCGAGCGCGGGGCCGCCCAGGCCGATCGCGAGCGAGAGCCATCGCGGGGTGTCGCCAAAGGCGGCGCCGTGCGCCAGCGTGACGGCGAGCATGGCCACGAAGACCGAAAGGGCGGGGCCTGCGATCGTGAGGCGGGGACGGGTCAGCGACACCGCGAAGATCCCCAGCAGCGTCATCGCCGCCGAGCCGGCGAGTTGCGCGAGCTTCAGGCTGCCCGTCATGACGAGCGCCACCGCAGCCCCGGCGAGCGTGAATCCCAGCGGCACCAGGAGCGTCCACCCTCGCGTCGGGCGGGCGTGAGGCCTGAGCAGCAGCATGCCCGAGCCCCACGCGATCGCGAGCATCGCGTCGGCCTGGTGCTGGGCCGAGGTGGCGAGGACGAACCTCGAGATGCCCGCCACCAGCGCGATCACGGCGGGCGCGGGACCCGGGGCCAGCCCAAGCACGAACGCTGCGAGCAGCACGAACGGGATCTGCTGCAGGGCGTTCTGCGGCGGGAATGACCAGCCGCCCAAGAGCACCCACTGGACGCAGGCGAGCAGCGCGAGGGGCGAGAGCATCGCCGCCCAGGCTGCGCGCCGGCCGTCACGGCGGTCGTCGACGGGGCGGATGCCCTTGGCCGACCACCACGAGGCGGCGGTCGTCGCGAGCGATGCCGCCAAGGGCATCACGACGCCGAGCAGCAGGAGTTGAAGGGCGGTATCGGGGTCCATCGGCAACGGGCTCGACGCCGCGGAAGTGCGCCCGCGTCGTGTCCGACGCGGGAACGCGGGAAGATTCAACCGATGATCACTTGCGGCTGCCCTGGAGGCTGACGGTGATCGTCACGTCGTCGCCGAGCGAGCCGGTCATGCCGCCCATGCCGAAGTCGGAACGCTTGATGGTGAAGGTGGTCTCGAAGCCGGCGATGGTCGCGCCGCCGCGACCGGTGCCCTGACCCGTGGGGGTGACGCTGACGGTGACGGGCTTGGTGACGCCGTGGAAGGTGAGGTTGCCCGAGACCTCAATGGCCTCGCCCGCGCCCTTCTTGGCCGACGCGCTCTTGAAGGTGACGGCGGGGAACTCCTTGACGGAGAAGAAGTCCTGGCTCTTGACGTGCTTGTCGCGGCCCTCGTTGGCCGTGTCGACGCTGGCGGCGTCGACGGTGATGTCGAGGGTGGTCGACTCGCCGTCGATCGCGAACGAACCGCTGAAGGCGTTGAAGCGGCCGTAGAAGTACGAGACGTTGTTGTGCTTGATGCGGAAGAAGACGCTGCTGTGGACGTTGTCGACGGTGAAGGCCTCGGGCGCGGCGACGGCCGCGGGGGCCGGGGCGGGGCCCGCGCCGCCGAGCAGGGCGACGCCGCCAAAGCCGATGATGCCGGCGACCGCGAGAACGCAAACTGGACACATGCGCATGCTTTGAACTCCTGAACGAGGGCGTGTGGATCCGGATCTGGCGCGAACCTTCAGGATCCGCGGGTGGGTGCTCGCCGGACGCGAGGCGACACGGCGAGCGGAAGATTATTGGCCCAGGGAGGCACGCAGGTTACGTCGCCGCCCGATGGGTCCCCGGGCCCCCCGCCCGAACGGGGAGAAGGCCCCGCCGGTTGCACGCGGCTCGCCCTGCCCGTGCAACACCCTCCGAGCCGGGGGCGTATTGGATGTTCCCCCCGCCGAGACGGAGCGAGAAGGGGAATCCAAGGCCTTGCTGCGACGAAAGCCGCAATGACTTCGTGCGTTATCCGATGGGACCGGTATGAGGCCCACCTCGCGGACCGGTTCCATCCCGAGGTCGGAAGGCCCCCCGGCGAGAGAGAAGGATCCCCCCATGCCCAGCCATCGCACCCGTTCGCTCTCCCGACTGATTCTGGCCCTGACGCTTCCCTGCCTTGCGCATCACGCGGCGGGCTCGCAAGCCCCGTGGAACCTCATGAACGCCATGCCGGCCGATGTCGAGGCCGAAGCGCCGTGGATCCGCCCGGCCGCCTTCCAAGCCGCCCAGATGGACGACCTGGTGATGCGGGAGGAGCTCGCGAAGGTTCCGATGGAGGTCTTTCCGTTCCCGAAGGACGAGGGAATCCTCTTCTCCCTCCCCCACCCTGACGGCGGGTTCACGCGGTTTCGGCTGGTCGAGTCGCCGGTGATGGAGCCGGGGTTGGCGGCACGGTTCCCCGACATCAAGACCTATCGCGGGCAAGGGGTGGACGACCCGGCGGCGAACGTGCGGCTCGACATCACGCCGCAGGGCTTCCACGCGATGGTGCTGACGCCTCAGGGCGATTACTTCATCGATCCCTATTCGAAGGGCGACGTGAACCACTACGCCGTGTACCGCAAGCGCGACCTGCGGCCGAGCCTGGCGGGCGCGTGGGGATGCGGCGTCACCGAGCACCGCCCGATGGACGAGGCGGGCTACGGCGAGCGCAACAGCGGCGGCACGCTCAAGACGTACCGGCTCGCGGTGGCGGCCACCGGCGAGTTCACCGCGTATCACGGCGGCACGGTCGCGTTGGGCCAGGCGGCGATCGTGACGGCCGTCAATCGCGTGACCGGGCTCTACGAGCGAGACCTCGCGATCCGGCTCGTGCTGGTGGCGAACAACTCGAACCTCGTCTACATCAACGCCTCGACCGATCCGTACACCAACAACAGCGGCTCGACGATGCTGGGCGAGAACCAGACGACCGTCACCTCGGTGATCGGCTCGGCGAACTACGACATCGGGCACGTCTTCTCGACCGGCGGCGGCGGCGTGGCCCAGCTGGGGTGCGTCTGCACCTCGGGCTCCAAGGCCCGCGGCGTGACCGGCTCGCCCGCGCCCACCGGCGACGCCTTCTGGATCGACTACGTCGCGCACGAGATGGGCCACCAGTTCGGCGGCAACCACTCCTTCAACGGCACCGGCGGCTCGTGCGCCGGCGGCAACCGCAACGCCGCGACGGCCTACGAGCCCGGCAGCGGCACGACCATCATGGGCTACGCCGGCATCTGCGGCGCGGCCGACGACCTGCAGTCCAACTCCGACGCCATCTTCCACCACAACAGCTACGCCGAGATCCGCGCGTTCATCGCCGCGGGCGGCAGTTGCGGCGGCAACAGCGCCACGGGCAACAGCGTGCCCACGGTCAACGGCGGCACCGACTACACCATCCCCAAGGGCACCGCCTTCACGCTCACCACGATCTCGGCGAGCGACGCCAACGGCGACGCGCTGACGTACTCGTGGGAGCAGCGAGACCTGGGCGCGGCCCAGTCGGCGACCGCGACGGACAACGGCACCAGCCCCATCTTCCGCTGCTGGAACGCCACGACCTCCAACGCCCGCACCTTCCCCCGCTACGCCGACGTGCTCGACGGCGGCCTGGTCATCGGCGAGCAGTACCCCTCGGTCGCCCGCACGCTCGACGCTCGCGTCACGGTGCGCGACAACCGCAGCGGCGGCGGCGGCGTGATCGAGGACGACGTGATCGTGAACATCAACGGCACGGCCGGCCCCTTCACCATCACCAGCCCCAACACCAACGTGACGTGGTCGGGCACGCAGACGGTGACGTGGAACGTCGCGGGCACCAACGCGGCTCCCGTCAGCACCGCCAACGTCCGCATCCTGCTTTCCACCGACGGTGGTCAGACGTGGCCGACCGTGCTGGCGGCCACCACCCCCAACGACGGCACCGAGGCCGTGACGCTCCCTTCCGTCTCCTCCACCAGCGCCCGCATCCGCGTCGAGGCCGTCGGCAACATCTACTTCGACGTCAGCAACGTCAACTTCACGCTGCAGGGTCCGCCGCCGCCCGCGGCTCCCACCAACGTCGCCGCCACGCCTTCCTCGATCTGCGGCTCCTCGCCCGTCACGCTCACGGGCACCGTGCCCGCGGGGATCGCCATCGATTGGTACGGCGGCAGCTGCGGCGGCACGCTGGTGGGCACCGGCGCCTCGCTCGTCGTCACACCCGCAGCCACGACGTCGTACTTCGCTCGGGCCCGCGACACCTCCACCGGCGCGGTGAGCACCGCCTGCACGTCGACCACGGTCACGGTGACGGGCTCCGCTCCCGCCGCACCCACGGGCGTGGCCGCCAGCGATTCGACGCTCTGCTCCTCCACCACCGTCACCTTCACGGGGTCGGTCGGCGCGAGCAGTTATCAGGTGTTCCGTTCGCCCACCAACGACTTCGCCACCGCCACGCAGATCGGCACGCCCGCGGCGAGCCCCTTCCAGGACACCACCGTCACGCCGGGCGTGCCCCACTACTACTGGGTCAAGGCCGTCGGCGGCTGCGGCGCGAGCCCCGCCAGCGCCAGCGACGTGGGCACGAGGCGAAGCGTTCCCAGCGTCCCCACCGGCGTCACCGCCACGGATGCCACCACCGCCTGCGGCACCGTGAGCATCGCCTGGACCGCCTCCTCGGGCGCGACGGGCTATCAGATCTTCCGCAACACCGTCAACGACCCCAACACCTCCACGCAGGTCGTCGCCGCCTCCGCCTCGCCCGCCACCGACACGACCGCGCCCGCCAACACGACGCTCTTCTACTGGGTTCGCGCCTCGAACACGTGCGGCGCCAGCGCGTTGGGCGGGGGTGACGCAGGCTCTGCACTCGGGATCCCGACCGCGCCGTCGGGCGTCAGTGCGGCAGACGGCACCTCGTGCAACGGCATCGCCGTGACGTGGAACGCCGCCCCGGGCGCGGCCGACTATCGAGTCTGGCGCAACACCAGCCCCACCATCACGGGCGCCTCGCTGCTCGGCACCGTCACCGCGACCGCCTTCGACGACACGACCGCCAGCGCGGGCGTCACGTTCCACTACTTCATCGACGCGGGCAATGCCTGCGGCCGCAGCCCCGCCGGAGGCCCCGACGCCGGCACCCGCGGCGCCGGCCCCTCCTTCACGCTGCAACCCGCCGACGCCACCGTCGACGAGGGACAGACCGCCACGTTCACCGCGCAGGCCTCGGGCGGCGGGGCGGTCTACCAGTGGCGGTTCGGCGGCGTGCCCGTCGTCAACAACCCGCCCCGCATCACCGGCGCGCAGACCGGCACGCTCACCATCAACTCGGTGATGCAAAGCGACGCGGGTCAGTATGACGCCACCGCCTCCACGGCCTGCGGCACCGCCACCAGCACCGCCGCCACGCTCACCGTGAACGCCGGCATCCCGTGCCCCGCCGACTTCAACATGGATGGCGGAGTCGACGGCGGGGACGTCGCCGACTTCTTCGCCGCGTGGGAATCGGCCGACCCTTCGGCCGACGTCAACCAGGACGGCGGCATCGACGGCGGCGACATCGGGACCTTCTACGACGCCTGGAGCGCGGGCGGCTGCTGAGCCGGGCTCACCCCTGCACGGTGGCGCGGAGCCGCCCGACGACTGTCACCACGGCCTTCACGGCCTGATCGAGTTCCTCGCGCGTCGTGAACCGCGACAGGCTGAAGCGAATCGAGCCGTGCGCCAGCGGCTCGGGCACCCCCATCGCCAAGAGCACCGGCGAAGGGTCGAGCGAGCCGGAACTGCACGCGGCGCCGGCCGACGCGCAGACGCCCAGTTCGCTGAGCCCCATCAGGATCGCCTCGGCCTCGAGCCGCGGGAAGGCGATGTTGGTCGTGTTCCACAGCCGAGCCGCGCCCGCGCCGTTGACGACGCTCCCCGGGCAGGCCTCGAGCACATGGCGCTCGAAGGCGTCTCGCATCGCTGCGAGCCGTGCGCGATCGGCGGCATCCTCGAGCCACTCGCGGGCCTGCGCTGCGGCGACGCCCGCGCCGACGATGCCGGGGACGTTTTCGGTGCCGCCGCGACGGCCGAGTTCCTGCGTGCCGCCAAGGACGGGGCGGACCTTCACGCCTTGGCGGATCCACAAGCCTCCAACGCCCTTGGGGCCGTGGAACTTGTGGGCCGAAAAGGTGAGCAAGTCGCACGGGGGAGCGCCCGTGCGGGCATGACGATGAGCGGGGATGGCGTCGCCCGAGGCGGGCGCGGGATCGGCGGTGACGGGCAGGCGGCCTACCCACTGCACGGCGTCGCAGTGGAAGATCGCGCCGTGCTCGGCGCACGTCGCGTGCACGGCCTCGACGGGCTGCACCACGCCCGTCTCATTGTTCGCCCACTGCACGCTCACGAGGGTGAAGCCGAAGGAGGGGTCGTGAAGCAACGCGCGGAGCGTCTCGACGTCGACGCGGCCCTGGCGGTCGAGGGGGAGGTCGTCGACCTTGGCCGCCCCGGACCGCTCGAGTTCGCCGGCGACATCGCGGACGGCGGTGTGCTCGACCTTGGAGGTGATGAGGCGGGCCGGTCCCGTCGCATGCTGACGCGTCCGAAAGGCCCCCAGCGTGCCCCGGAAGGCCAGGTCGATCGACTCGGTGCCCCCGGAGGTCAGGACGAGTTCTCGGGCCCGCACGCCCAGGAGGTCGGCGAGGTCGCGACGGGCGAGTTCGACCGCCGCCCGAGCCGCCTGACCGGGGCGGTGGGTGCTGGAGGGGTTGTGCCAGCGGTTCGAGAGGGCATCGACCACGGCCGCGACGACCTCGGGCGTGGGCTTGGTGGTGGCGTTGTTGTCGAGCGACGATTCGATGCGAAAGGGTAGTGCCGGGGGGGTGGCGGGTGGATTCAGGAGGGAAGGGGCCGAACAATCGAGGCGAATGCCCCACGCAGATTCGTCCACCGCGACCTCCACGCAGACGGCCGTCGAGAACGACGTCGAGCAGATGCCCCCGTTCAACGTGGTGCTGCTCAACGACGACGACCACAGCTACGAGTACGTCATCGAGATGCTCGGGCAGCTCTTCCGCATGCCCGCCGAGCGGGCGATGCAGGTGGCCAAGACGGTCGATGCCCAGGGCCGCGCCATCGTCATGACGACCCACAAGGAACTCGCCGAGCTCAAGCGTGACCAGATCCACGCCTTCGGCCGCGACCCGCGGATCATGTCGTGCGCGGGGTCGATGTCGGCCGAGATCGAGCCCGCCATCGCGGGTGACGATGCGGATGATCACGTGGGCGAGGACGGGCGGCGTTGAGCGGCGACCAGCCGCTGGCCGTGCAGGCCGAGGAACTCGACGACGCCGCGGCGTCGTTCCTGGCGACGCACTGCCGCTTCGAGAAGTGCCACTTCAACGAGACCGTCCGCTTCGACGCGCTGCTTCGCGAGGCGCACGCGTTGGTGGTGCGGACGTACTGCCGCGTGGATGATGCGCTGCTCGACAAGGCCCCGAACCTGAAGGTGGTGGGCCGTGCGGGCGTCGGGCTTGATCGCATCGACGTCGCGGCCTGTCGCCGCCGCGGCGTCGAGGTGGTACACACGCCCGACGCCAACTCGCAGGCGGTGGCCGAGTACGTCTTCGCGCTCTTGCACGACGCGGTTCGCCCGCGGCTGTTTCTCGAGGCGGCCATCGCCGACGAGCAGTGGAACCGGCTCCGCAACGAGTGCACCGCGCCGCGCCAACTTTCGGAGCTCACCCTGGGCGTGCTTGGGCTGGGCCGCATCGGCTCGCGCGTGGCCCGCATCGGCGTGGCGCTGGGCATGGACGTGATCTACCACGACCTGCTCGAGATTCCCGAGGCCAAGCGTCATGGGGCCACACCGGTGGGACGCGAGGAACTGCTGGCCAAGGCCGACGTGCTGACGATTCACGTCGACCCTCGCCCGGCCAACCGGCACATCGTCTCGACCGAGCTGGTGTCGCAGCTCAAGGAGACGGTGATCATCATCAACACCGCGCGGGGCGTGCTGGTGGACGCCAAGGCCGTGGCGGCCTTCCTGTGGGCCAACACCAAGGCCACGGCCCTGCTCGACGTGCACGACCCCGAGCCCTTCGGGCCCGACTACCCGCTCCTGGGCCTGCCCAACGCCAACCTGTCGCCCCATCTGGCCGCGGCGACCGCCACGGCCCACGCGAACATGAGCTGGGTGGTCCGCGACGTGGTGCGGGTGCTTCGGGGCGAGAAGCCCGAGTTTCCGGCCGAGATGTCGGCCTGAGATGTTGGCCTGAGATGTCGGCCTGACTGGCGGGGCGCGGGCGTTCTACCCTCGGCCGTGCCCGACGCGTCCCCCACCACCCCCGCGACACCCGCCACCGACTCGCTCGATTTCCTCACTTCGCTGCGAGGGCGATTCCTCGCTTTCGAGGGGCCGGACGGCTCGGGGAAGTCGACGCAGCTGACGCGACTGGTCGAGGCGTGCAAGGCCGCGGGGTTGACGGTCTGCCACGTGCGAGAGCCGGGCGGCACGGCGGTGGGCGAACGGATCCGCACGATCCTCCTCGACCGCGACAGCGAGATGTCGCTGCACTGCGAGATGCTGCTGTACATGGCCAGCCGCGCCCAGCTCATCGAGGAACGCATCCGCCCCGCCTTGGCCAAGGGCGAGGTGGTGATCGCCGACCGCTTCGTCGCCTCGACCTACGCGTACCAGGGCAGCGGCGGCGGCGTGCCGACAGAGCACATCCGCGCCGTGGCCGACGCGGCGGTGCGGGGCACCTGGCCCGACCTGACGCTGATCTTCGACGTCGATTCCGCCACGGCCGCCAAGCGCACGAGCGGCGTCGAGAAGTTGGGTCGCAAGAAAGCCGCGGCGCCCGCGACGGCCTCGCTCTTCGCCGACCGCATCGAGCAGCGTCCGCGCGACTTCCACGACAAGGTGCGTCAGGGCTACCTCGACCTCGCGGCCCGCGAACCGGCCCGCCACGTCGTCATCGACGCGAGCAAGACGCCCGAGGCGGTGTGGGCGGAGGTGGTGGCGAAGTTGAGCGTCGTGAGGTTCGGCTGAGCAGGTGGCCGGCGATCGTCCTGGTCATGCGACATTCGCGTCTTCGCCCCTTGCGGGCGAGGCGTGGGCGCGGGCCATCATCCGCGCTCGACCCTGCCCGACGGCCTCGAGTTCATCGATTCACCGCCGGGCACGTCGTTGGCCTTCGCGAGCGGCCGCGGGGGAATCGAAGCCGCCCCATGCGGATCAGTCGGCGAGCGTCGATCGCGAGTTGAAGGAGAGGATGACGCGGTCGCGGTCGCCCTTGTAGGGCAGGCCGGAGTGGAGGAGATAGGCGGGGAAGAGAACGAGCGTGCCGGGGATGGGCGGCACGTCGACATGGCCGTAACCGAGGTAGGCGTTGCCGTAGTCGGTGTGCATGCCGCCGAAGGGCCTGGGGGAATAGAAGCGGTTGACGCCGTTGGGCGCGTGATCGGGGCGTTCGGCGCCGACCTCGGCCATCTGGAGGTAATAGACGCCGCACCACGAGCAGCCGCCGTGGTAGTGTGCGTCGTGGAAGCCCGAGCCGTTGGTGATGTGGAACCAGCTGTCCGTGAACTCGACCTTGATGCGGTCGGGCTCGACGCTTCGGCCGTTGGCGTACCAGACGGCCCGCTTGATCGACGACTCGATGAAGGCGATGAGTCGGCGGAGCCCCTCGTGGGTGGTCTTCTCGAAGAGGTCGAAGGTGCTCTCGAAGAGGCCCTCCTTGGACTTGGAGGAGGGGGCGATGCCGCTGTCGATGGTCCGCTTCGCGCCCGACTTGAGTTCGTACAGGTGCTCGATGATCGACGCGGCGTCGCGCTCGTGATCGCGGTAACGGCGCGAGAAGATCACCGTTTCCCAGTAGTGACGGGGCACGAGTTCGAAGGGGCCGGGGACGGCGTTGAGGATGCCCCCGACCTCGCGGGGCGGTGCCGCCGCGTGAGGGACCATGTTGCCGGACTTGCCATCGGCCGTGTGATGAGTGTCCATCGAGACCTCCCTCGCGCCCCAGCGCCGCGACGCGGTTGAGTCTACTGACGATGGGCGGCGAGGAGGCCCCATCGCGGACGGTGTTGACCATGTCTTCGCGCGGCGACGCGACGATTCGTCCGGCGTTCGCCTCGAACCGAATGCGGGGCTCATGGACGGTGAAGATCCGGTTCGGGCTTGCGCAAGCGCCGGGAGGCCCCGAGCGTCTGCCCCGCTCGCGGCGCGGCGGGCGGACGATCCGGCCTGTCACGCCGCCTCGAGAACAAAAAACCCCGGGGTCGCCGGGGTTGAATCTTCACGGATGGTCGCGGGTGCGTCAGCGGCGACGACGCGTCGCCACGAGGCCGGCGAGGCCCAGCAAGGCGGCCGCGCCCGGGGTCGGGATCGCGTTCGCGCGGATCATGGCGTTGCCAAACCCCAGCGAGGCGAAGTCGAGCGCGCCGCCGCCCGCGAAGTTCACGTTGTTGGGGTCGAAGCTGCTGCCGCCCGCGCCCCACGACGCGGCCGGGAAGACCGGCGGAGTCTGGTCGACGCCCATCGGGTAGGCGCCCGCGTCGTGGGAGAGCGAGATGCCGACGAAGAAGGACGCGCCGACGCCGATGTTGGGCACGGCGACGGACTGGAACATGTCATTGTCGATCTTCGACGGGTCGATGAACGCCGACCCGGTGTAGAGGAGCGTCGAGTTGGCGCCCGTGGGATCGGTGCCCGCGCCGTTGTTGGCCCAGACGTAGACGTTGAACGGCGCGTTGGGGACGGTGCGACTGCCGCCGCTGGCGGTGGGCGTGCCCCAGCAGACATCGACGGACGTGATGATGTTGTCGCCGCCGCTGACGGCGAAGGCGTTGATCACCGCGAGCACGCCGCCGCCGGTGAGCCCGACCGCGGTGTCGGCGGTGCCGTCGTCGATGCTATAGGTGGCGGCACGGCCGGAGTACCCGCCGGCGGACGGCGTCGCGATGCGAGGATGGTCGATCAGGCTCGCGAACGCGGAGCCCGCGAAGCCGGCGAAGGCGATGAACGAAACGAAACGCTTCATGTCTCTCTCCTCTCGAGGTGAACAACCGCCATGTCGCGGAAACAACATGGTCGCATTCCTTCGCGAACGCGACCCACTCGAGGATCCGCTGGCGAGGAACGCCCACGATCGATGCTACTCGACCGCGACGGCGGCGCGGCGGCCGGCGGGTCATTTCCCGATCAAGCCTGTGGCTTGCCGAAGAACCACACGCCGTCGAACCGGCGACCGATGCGACATCGAGCACGCAGTCGGCATCTTCCCCGCGGCCGGGAGTCGTTCGCCCGCTCGCGATTCCCAACGCATCACGCTACCGCGTGAACCCGTCGCCTGGCCGCGGCCACGCCCGAAGCGCCGCCGCACCCCGCGGCAAGCCACGGACGCCGGGCCCTCGGAGGGATGGTCCACCGACTCCACGCATGGCCCCCGCCCCGCGGGCACTATCCTTGACCCATGCTCACCGCGCTGCTCCTGGCCGCGTCGATCTGCCTCTCGCCCGCGCCCTTGCCGGCCGATGAGCCCGGCGTCGCCGCCGCCAACCTGCTCGAGGGCCTGAGCGGCGACGTGCCCGTCTTCGGCACGCCGGGCGTGCTCGCCGTGTGGGGTCCCGACGCCTCCGTGGTCATCACCGCCGCGGGCGAACGAGGCGCGGCGGTGCCGCTGGCCGTTCGAGGCATGATGGGCAAGGGCCGCGTCGTGTGCTTCTCGCACACCGGCTATGTCGGCGCGACGCCCCCGGGACCCGCCACGGAACTGCTCGCCAAGAGCGTGCGGTGGGCCGCGAAGGTCGACGGCCCGCTCCGCGTGGGCGTCATCGGTTCCGACGGACGCGACACGCTGGCCGCCGCGCTCGGGCCCGGCGCGGTCGTGGCGTCCCTCTCGACCGAGTGGCACGATTCCCTCGGCGGACTCTCGTGCCTGGTCGTCAGCGGCTGGCGACTCAACGACCGCGACCTCGCCTCGCTTCGCGCCTTCGTCGAGGAGGGCGGAGGCATCGTCGCCGCACAGACCGCGTGGGCCTGGACCGTTCCGCCCGGCAAGTCGCTCCTTGACAACCCCCTCAACCGCCTGATGGCGCCCGCGGGGATCGCTTGGACCGGCGGCACCTCGGGCAAGTCGTCCGACAAGGGGCTGTCGCTCGATGCCGGCCCCGCCGAACTCAACGCCTCGAAGGCCCTCGACTTCCTGCTCGGCGACCCAAAGGACGCCAAGCGGCGCGATGCCGCGTCGCATGCCCTGACCGTCGCGGCACGCCTGCTTCCGCCCGGCGACACGCTCTTGCGTCCGCGACTGGCGACGCTGCTGGCGGAACGGCGCGAGGGCGTCACGCCGGGGGAGAAGAGCCCGATCCGCGTGCGTGATGCCGCGGCACGCGCCCTGCTGGCCTTCGAGATCGCCGACCTCGCCTCGCAGCCCTCGCCCAAGGCGCATCGCGCCGCGTCGTCATTCCCGGGAAGCGTGCCCGCCGACGCCCCCGCCGTGACGGTCACGCGAACCATCGACACCGGCGTCCAAGGGTGGCACTCGACCGGCGCCTACGCCCCGCCCGGCTCGCCCATCACCGTGCGGCTCGGGCCTGGCGTCAACCCCGGCGGCATGCGCGTGCGGATCGGCTGTCACGAGGATGCCATCTGGCACCTGCCCGAGTGGAAGCGAGTGCCCGAGATCACGATGGAGGTCGACCTGCGGCTGGGGCCGACGACGGTCACGAGCCCCTTCGGCGGACTGGTGTACATCAGCGTCGCCAAGGACGCCAAGCCCCGCAAGGTGGACGTGACCGTCGAAGGGGGCTGCGAGGCGCCCTTCTTCGAACTGGGCGTCACGACGCCCGAGGCGTGGATGAAGCGGCGGAACGCGCCCGCTCCGTGGGCCGAGCTGGCGACGTCGAAGGTGATCCTCTCGGTGCCCAGCGAGCACGTGCGGACGCTGGAGGATCCCGCGGCATTGATGGCCTTCTGGGACCGCATCATGGACGCCATGGCCGACCTGGCAGGCCTTGACCACGCGAGGCCGAGGCCCGAACGCTACGTGGCCGACATGCAGATCAGCGCGGGGTACATGCACGCGGGCTACCCGATCATGACGCATCTGGACGCCGCGGCGGACATGACGACTCTCGAGCGCCTGCGGAAGGGGCCCTGGGGCCTGTTGCACGAGATGGGCCACAACCACCAGAGCGGGCTGTGGACCTTCGAGGGCACCGGGGAAGTGACGTGCAACGTCTTCGCGATGTACGTGATCGAGACGGTGTGCGAGCGGCCGTGGATCGAGGGACACGAGGGGCTCAAGGACCGCGGCCGACAGATCGCGGCCCACGTGGCCAAGGGCCGCTCCTTCGAGCGATGGAAGTCGGACCCCTTCCTCGCGTTGCAGATGTACGCGCAACTCGTGGAGGGCTTCGGGTGGCAGCCCTTCAAGGACGTCTTCGCGGATTACCGATCGATCCCCCCCGAGAAGCAACCCCGCACCGAACAGTCCAAGCGCGACGAGTGGATGCTCCGCATGAGCAACCGACTCAACCGCGATCTTGGGCCCTTCTTCGAGGCGTGGGGCGTGCCGGTGAGCGACAAGGTGCGACTGCAGACGCGGACCTGGCCGGGATGGATGCCCCCCGAGATGGACGCGGCGAAGTGACGGCCTGCCCCGAGGCACGGTCCGCGGGAGGATGTCGCCATGCCGCCGACGACGATGCCGCGACGCGTGCCGTGGGGGTTCCTGGGGTGCTATACTGATGTCGCGGGGGGACCGACGACCTCGACGCGGGTTGAGGCGGATGGCGTGCCAACAGCGTGCACGATCAACCCTCCGACAGGCCCGACACCTTCCCGAGACGCTTTCCGCGACCGTCGTGTTCAAGCCCAGCGGGATCTGTCCGCGACCGCTTGATCACCACTCGATCACCAGTCGATCGGGGCTCGCCGGCGTCGCCCGCGACGGGCGCCATCACGGAGCTGCGTCGCGGTTGAATGCCCGGCGCCGACGCGGCCCGCCGTGTCGGAGGCCTGATCGGTCGAGCGTGCCGCGTGGTTCGGTTGCGGCATCGACCGTCCGCCCATCCCCGACGCGAGCGCCCCATGGGCATGGGCTCGCCTCCCGACTCTCATTCACATCCTGTTTCCTTCTTTCACCTCACGCGACACGATCATGGCCAAGGCACCCTCCACCGGCGGCGACAGCAAGTCTTCACGTTCCTCCAAGGCGTCGGGCGAGGGCGAGGCGACCGCCAAGCCCAAGGCCCGCAAGGCGGCGGCGAAAGAGGCCCCCGCCGCCGCACCTGCGGCACCGGCACCATCCCCGAAGCCCGCGCCGGCCCCCTTCATGGGAAGTCCGATCGGCCGAGCGGACATGCCGGTCCGGAGCGAGCCCCGCGTGGAGGCGAGACCGGAGCCCAGGATGGACGCGGAGCAGCGGCCCGCGCCGGAGCAGCCGCGGTCGGCCGAGCCGCGGCAGGAGCGTCCGCAGGGCGGCGAGGGAGGCGGGGGTCGTCCGGTCTTCCGCGACAACCGTCAGGACCGGAGCGGCGACCAGCAGGGGCGTCCGGTCTTCCGTGATCATCGTGACGGCGGCGACCGGCGGCCGGATCACCGCGACCGTCGGCCTGACTTCCGTGATCAGCGAGAGCACCGCGAGCCTCGAGATCAGGGTCCTCGAGATCAGGGTCCTCGAGATCAG
>JBAXFU010000063.1:0-18485 GCA_037139735.1 Phycisphaerae bacterium | reverse complement strand
AATCGTCTGGCAAATCATCGGGCAAGCCCAAGGCTCCGCCCAAGGACCCATCCTCCGCCACGCCAGCCAAGGAGGGCGGTTCGTGAAGACGGCTCGGCCCTCCATCTCGCGTCAGTCCGCGGTGCGTCTGGCGGCGGCCGTCGCCGTGGTCGTCGGCTCGTGGTATGCGTACCGGAGCGTCTACGCCTCCAAGCGCGACGCGCTCCTGGCGTCAATGGAGTCGACGCGATCGAGCATCGCGACCCTCGAGCGTCAACTCAAGGGGCAGTTCGAAGTCGCCGACCGCGCCAAGGCCATCACCGCCACCACGCTGGGCGCCCGCCTCGACGAAGTGAGCGCACGCTTCCGCGACGGTCTCTCGCGACTGGCCGAAACCGCCGGGCTCGTCGGCGTCATCGTCGATCACGGCGACCCCCAGGACATCAAGAGCCCTCTCCTGGTCGCCAAGTCCGTGCCGTCGGCGCTCAAGTCGTCGCTGCGGGCCACGAGCGACTTCAGCGTGCTCCGCGGCACCGTTCGCGGTTCGGGCACCGTCGAGCAGGCGCTCGCCGCCCTGGCCGCCATCGAAGCCCAGCCCTGGATCCACCGCGTCGAAGGGTTCACGATCACGCCGGCGGCGGCCGGGAAGGGACCAAGCCGCTGCGAGATTCGCATCGAGGCCGCGACGCTGCTGGCGCCGCGACTTCGGCAGGGCAAGACCGTCGATCTCACCCTCGCCCCGGCATCGGAACGGGCGATGGCGATGGTGCAGGAAATCGCGGGACGAAAGGTCTTCGCCAAGACGCTCGCCAAGCGGGAAACGACCCCGCCCGTCGTCACGATCGCCACGCCCGGCGGACCCGACACCCCGCCGCCCCCGGCCCAGGCCTTTGCGCCGTACGAGGAGTGGCGACTGACGGGAATCTTCTCGGGACGCGGGGGTCCGGAGGCCTTCTTCCTCAACGTGCGCAGTGGCGAGCGGCGGACGGTGCAGCGAGGGGGGACGGTGCTCGATGCCGTGCTCATCGATGCCGCGGGCGAGCGGGCGATCTTCGAGATCGCGGGCCAGCGGTTCGAGATCGTCAACGGGCAGGCCCTGTCCGCTCGCAAACCGGTCAGCTAGGCGTGGCCGGACGCAGGGCGAAACGGCGGGAACGAGGGGGTCGTACAGGGGGCGGGTTTGGCAACGTCGCGGGCAGGCAGTCGCGGCGGGATCGAGGTTGGAGCGGCTAGGAGGCCATGGCCATGAATCGTCGTCGCACGCATCGCACCGAACTGATCGCCTCGCTCACCGCGTGCGCCGGCATGGCCGTGGTCGCGTGGGCCGCGCAGCCGGCCACGCCTCCGCAGCCGCCGGTGTCGCCCGCGCAGCCGGCGCCCGCGGCCAAGCCCGCAAATGGACAACCAGCTGGGCCATCGGCCAATCCATCGGCCAATCCATCGGCCAATCCATCGGGGGCGCAGGACGCGTCGAAGGCCCCGTCGCCGCCGGCGTCGCCCTCGGGGTTGGTGCACTTCAACTTCAAGGACGCGCCGATCGACCAGGTGCTCGACGCCTTCACGCGCGAGTGCGGGGTTCCGATCATCTTCGAGGCCGCGGTGCCTCAGGGCACGATCAGCTTCATCAGCCCCGGCGGCTACATGATGGCCGACGCGATGTCCATCCTGAACCTCAATCTCGCGAGGTTCGGCGTGCACCTGCGTCGACAGGACCAGTACCTCTACCTCGCGACGATCCAGGACGCGATGAAGAAGCCGCTGCCGGTGACCGACGCCAAGGGCGTCGACACCATGACGCCCGACCAGATCGTCACGGTGAGCCTGCCGCTCGACAACGCTCGCGCGGAACTGGTGGCCGAGCAGGTCAAGCCGATGCTGGGGCCCTACGGCGGGGTGCTCGCGGTGCCGGCGCAGAACATGGTGGTCGTCGTCGAGTCGGCGGCGCAGGTGCGTCGCATCCGCGACATCGTGCAGGCGATCGACGCCGTTCGGCCGGTCGATTCGGCCTTCAGGATCTTCCCGCTCCGCAACGCGCAGGCCGATGCCGTGCTCGCCGCCCTGCGGGGGCTGGTGGGCGAGCGGGTCACCACCGTCATCGTCGACGCCGACGGCAAGAAGCGCACGCTGCAGGAGCAGCAGGTCGCCGGGTTGCAGATCGCCTCGGACCCTCGCACCAACTCCATCATCGCGGTGGGCACGGCGTCGCGCATCAAGACCGTCGAGGAACTCATCTCCCTGCTGGACACGCCCGACTCCGGCGGCGTCGATCGGCAGATGCAGACGTTCGTCGTGGCGGGCACGACGCCTGAGGCCGCCAGCCAGCAGCCCAAGGCCCTCTTCGCGGGCGAAGACCCCAAGCAGATGCCCACGATCATCCCGCTGACGGAGGTGGGCAAGGTGACGGTCGTCGGCGCCATGCCTCAACTCGCACGGGCCACCGCGCTGCTCGCGCAGCTCGATCCCGGCATCACCACCTCTCAGGGCGGCGGGCAGGCGACCGGCGGCTCCAAGCTCGAGCGTCGCGCCGCCTTCGTCCCCCTCAAGTACGCCACCGCGGCGAGCGTCGAGGCCATCGCCTCCAAGCTCCTGCCTCCGAAGATGAACCAGGTGGTCAAGGTCGTGGCCGGTCCCGACGGCAAGAGCGTCATCATCGCCGGCCCTGATGGCGAGGTGGCCAATCTCGAGCGCACCATCGCCGCCCTCGACGTGCAGAACGCCAGCGAGCAGGAGATCCGAATCGTCCAGGTGACCGACGCCGACCCCGCCGCGGTGCTGGCGCAGGCGCAGGAGCTCTACGCCAAGGCGGGCAAGGCCGAGAAGGCTCCCGTCGCCGCGACCGTCGATCCCGCGGCACGCACGATCACGCTCATCGCCCCCCGGCTCACCCTCAAGGACTTCGAGGCCGTCCTCGCCGGCGTGCGAGCGGCGGGCGCCGGCGCGGTCGAGACGCGGACCTTCACGCTCGCGGCCAGCCGTCCGACGGTGCTGGCGGCACGCCTGACGCGGCTGCTGAACGTCATGATGCCCGCGGCGGGCACGCCCGAGATCCCCGACGTGCCGGTGCAGGTCGACGCGGTCGACGAGCTGGGCCTTCTGGTGGTTCGGGCAAGGGCGCAGCAGCTCGGCGCCATCGCGCAGCTGGTCGAGAAGCTCGACGGCCGCGACGGCACGCCACGCGAGCTCCGCGTGGTGCCAGTGACCGAAGGCAAGGCCGCGGCCCTCAAGGACCGGGCCATGCCCTTGTACCAGCAGCAGGTGGAGAAGGCCGGTCCGGTCGATCCCCTCACGGTGAACGTCGACGAGCAGTCCAACTCGCTCCTGGTGGTGGCGGCCCGCGCCGAGATCGATCGGTTCTCGAGGATCCTCGAGGAGTTGCAGAAGCAGTCGGGCCCGGCCCGCGAGGTGCGACTCTTCGAGATCAAGCTGGCCAAGGCCCAGGAGATCGTCGCATTCCTGACCGACATGGCGGCTTCCAGCCGCACGCTGACGGCCAAGGGAGGCGTCGAGCCGGCCTTCGAGGTGATCGAGGCGACCAACAGCGTGATGGTCGCGGCCAGGCCCGACCAGATGCCCATCATCGACTCGCTCATCCGCAGTCTCGACGGGCGACAGGCCGCCGATCGGCCGCCGGTGCGGATCCTCAAGCTTCGATCGACGGACGCGGCGAACCTCGCGGCGATCCTGCAGAAGGAGTTCGACAAGCGGTCGCCCGACCAGCGGAGCCGCAACCCGGTGAGCGTCGAGGCCGACCCGGGCACCAACACGCTGATCATCTCCGCCAGCGAAGGGGCGCTGACCGAGATCGAGGCGGTGGTGACCAAGCTCAACGAGACGGAGGCGGCGGGCGCGGACGGCCGCGAGATCCGCATCTTCCCGCTCAAGGTGGCCAGAGCCGAGGACCTCGCCCAGACCATCGATCAGATGTTCCCCGACCCGCCGGTGCCCCTGGACCCCAGGACGCGCGCCCCGCGGCCCGACCTCAAGCCGGCACGCGAGGTGGTGGTGCGAGCGGACCGCGCGACCAACGCGTTGATCGTCGATGCGCCGGTGAAGCGTCTGGCTGGGTTCGAGCAGATCGTTCGAAGCCTCGACCAGTCCAAGGTCGTGGCGGACGTGGTCTTCCGCACGTATCGCATCGAGCGGGCCGACATCAACAACCTCGCCCGGACCATCCGTGACATGGCGGCGTCGGGCACGCTGGCGAGCATCGGCAAGGTCTCGACCGCGCCCATCAGCGTCTCGGTCGACACGCCCACCCGCATGCTGGTCGTCAGCGGGCACGCCGACGCCTTCCCCGCCATCGAGGAGCTCATCAAGAAGGTCGACGCGATCCCCGACACCTCGCCCACGGATCTCAAGCTCTACCCGCTCGCCAAGGCCCGCGCCGAACGGCTCAGCCCGATCGTGCAGCGGCTGCTCGCGTCTCGCGTCCGCGAGGCGAGGCTCGCGTCGGGCAAGGCGGGCCCCAACGACGATCGGCTCGTCGAGGTGACGGCCGACGCCGCGTCGAACACGCTGATCGTCTCGGCTCCGACGGAGGCCATCGCGGTCGCCGACGGCATCATCAAGGCCCTCGACGCCGACAGCGTCGCCACCGCCACCGAGGTGCGGGTCTTCCGCCTGGGCAAGGGCACCGCCGAATCGGCCGCTCAGACGCTGCGCCAGACCATCAAGGCGCAGTCAACGCCGGGGGAACCCGACGCCACCGTGACGCCCGAGGCCGCCAGCAACACGATCACCGTCGTCGGCACCTCCGCCCAGCTTGACAAGGCCGCCAAGCTCATCGAGTCGCTCGATGTCGCGGTCGACATCGAGGGACTGGGCGTTCGCACCGTGCCCCTCAAGCACGCCCGGGCCGAATCGCTCGCGCCCGTGCTCGAGCAGGTCCTCAAGACCGAGTCGGGACTCGATCGCCTTCCCCAGTGGGCCAGGGCGCAGGCCATCGCCCGCGGCGCGGTCGAACAGCCGCGCATCCGCGTCGCCGCCGAACCGAGAATCAACGCCCTGATCGTCAGCGGCCCCCGTTCGGTGCTCGACATGGCCGAGGAGGTCGCCGCGCAGCTCGATATCGAGGGAGACGAGGCCCGCTCCGAAGCGCAGCGTCGTCTGGTCCGCGTCATCACCCTCCAGAACGCCGACGCCGCGCAACTGGCCGCCAACGTCACCGCCGTCTTCGCCGAGGAACGCTCGGCCGAACCCGCGCCCCTCGTTCGCGTCGATCCGCAGGCCAACGCCATCATCGTCCGTGGCACCCAGCGCCAGATGGAGCTCATCGAGCAGCTCACCACCAGTCTCGACAAGGCCGCCGCCGCCACGAGCCGCCAGATGCGGACCATCGCCGTCGACAAGTCCCGCGTCGACGCCGAGATGCTCGCCCGCATGCTCGAACGCCTCATGCGCCAGCAGGGCGGCGGCAAGGTCGAGGTGATCTCCGCCGAGGAACTCCTCAAGCGCCACGGCGGCCAGTCCGCCGAGCAGCCGGCCGCCCCCGAGGCGGAAAAGCCCGCCGAGCCCAAGAAGACCGGCGCGCTCCACGTCATCCCCCTCCATCACCTCGCCTGCGGTCCGCTCCGCGGGTCGAGCGTCCTCTTCTCGCCCGACGAGCCGCGACAGGACACGCCCTCGTGGTTGGCGTTCATCGCCGCCGCCGCCGTGAGCATCACGCCGGCGACAGGCTCGCAGCCGGAGGGGCAGCCCCCCGCGGCCGTCTCGCCGGGTGCTGACGACGACCAGCCCGTGACCATCGCCGTGGACAAGGCGACCAACTCGATCGTGGTGGTGGGGTCGCCCCGTCAGACCGATCGCGTCGCCAAGCTCGCCGATCAACTTTCGACGCAGCTGCCGTCTCAGCCGGGACAAGTGCGGGTGGTGACGATGCCGTCCGCGGCGGACGTGGTGGCGATGTCGCAGGTGATCAACCAGACCATCGCGCAACTCTCCTCGACCTCGCAGGGCCGGCGCAGCGCGTTCACCGGGCCCGTCACGGTGACGCCCGATCCCGCCGGGTCGGCGTTGATCGTCTTCGCCAACGACATCGACTTCGAGACCATCGGGGGCGTCATCGCGGGCGTCTCTCGCCTCGACAACCCCGTGCGCACGACCATCAAGGTCTACCCGCTGGTCAACATCAACGCGTCGCGCGCGTTGCAGGCGGTTCGCGATCTCTTCAACCCCGCCGGGTCGGGGGCGCAGGCCCGTCGGGTGCGGAGCATGGACGTCACGATCGCGCCGCGTCCGGGGCAAGCCGCGGAGCAGCCCGCCCGCGAGCCGGTGCGGATCGACCCGACGACGGTCCGCGTGACGGCCGACCCGACCGGCACGTCGTTGCTGGTGGCCGCGCCCGCGGAGGCCTTCCCGCTCATCGACGCGCTCCTCGAGACCATCGACCAGAACCCCTCGCGCGATCGCCTGGCGATCCGTCGCTATCCGCTGACGCACGCCAAGGCCGACCAGCTCTCGGGCACCTTCCAGCAACTCTTCGATCGTCAGCGTCAGGGCCCCGGCGCGGCCGATGCGCCGCAGACGGCCTTCATCGCCGACGCCCGCACCAACGCCCTGCTCGTGACCGGCAGCAGCGAGCAGCACCAGGAGGTCGAGCGGCTGCTCGCCGCCGCCGACGCCACGGCCGAGTCGCCCGACTCGTCGATGGAGATCCTGACGCTCAAGCAGGCCGCCGCCACGACGGTGCAGCGGATCGTCGAGCAGGTGGTGGTGGGCAACGACCCCGGCCGTCGCGACAAGGTCCGCCTCTTCGCGCAAGACGGCTCGAACATGCTGGTGGTGCGGGCGCCCAAGGCCGAACTCGATCAGGTCAAGGACCTCGTCGCCCGCATCGACACCGCCGAGACGGGCGGGCTGCCCGTGCACTCGATCAAGCTCGAGCGAGCCGACGCCGATGCGGTGGCCGCCGCGTTGCAGCGGTTCTTCGCCGAGCGGGCGCAGGTCTCCTCCCGTCCCGGACGCGTCTCGACCAACCGCGTGGCGGTGGTGGGGGACAAGCGCACCGGCACGATCATCGTGTGCGCCGCCGAGGCCGACTTCGAGCAGGTCAAGGGGCTCGTCTCGACCTTCGACAGCCCCAGCCCCGCCTCCGACATGGTCTTCCGGATCGTCGCCCTTCGCAACGCCAGCGTCACCGAGATCGGTGACACCGTGCGCACCATGGTCGAGGAGATCCGCTGGACGGCGATGACCGGCGGCAACCCCGCCGAGGGCGCAGACCGCCAGGTCTTCATCCAGCTCAACGCCGCCTCCAACAGCGTCGTGCTCATGGGCAAGGCCGAGCAGATCGCCACCATCGAGAAGCTGCTCTCCGCGCTCGACGTGGCCCCCGAGCAGCGGGCCGCCATGGCCATCCGCAGCGTGCCCGTCGCCAACGCCGACATGGCCGCCGTCAAGGCCGTGCTCGAGAAGGCCTTCTCGACGCCCAACTGGCGGCCGTGGCGGGGCCCCGATCCCGCCGCCGTCACCGTGCAGGTCGATCGTCTCCGCAAGAGCCTGATCCTCGTCGGCAAGATCGAGCAGCTCGACAAGGCGCAGGCCTACATCAAGGAACTCGACACCTCGCCGGCGGGCAAGGAACGCCGCGTCGAGGCCATCGCCCTCAACCACGCCCGGGCCGAGCGTGCGGCGAACAACCTCCGCCAGTTCTTCGCCGATCGCGCTCGCGGCCAGGGGCTCGAGTCCTCGGGCGTCAGCATCATCGGCTCCCCGGACGGCAACGCGATCGTGGTCTCCGCCGAGGAGACCGACTTGGCGATGGTCCGCGAGCTGGTGGCGCAACTCGACCAGCCCGACGCCGGCAAGGATCGTCGCATCGAGCTCTTCGTGCTTCGCAACGGGGTGGCGAAGGAGACGGCCGAGGTGCTTCGCTCGATGTTCACGAAGGCCGACTCGGCGAGCGAACGCGTGGTCATCACGCCGCAGATCGCGACCAACTCGCTGGTGGTCTCGGCGCCGGAGAAGATCTTCGACGAGGTGGCGGGGTTGCTCAAGCAGCTCGATGCGCCGCCCACGGCCGAGGCGGCCAACATCGAGACCATCGCCCTGGCGACGGCCCGCGCGCAGGACGTGGCCACGGCCCTCAAGGCGGCGTTGCCCCCGAGCGTCAAGGTGGTGGTGACGCCGGTGACGCGGAGCAACTCGCTGCTGCTGACGGGAAGCAAGGAGGCCATCGCCCTGGTGGTCGAGCAGGTGAAGAAGATCGACACCGAGCCGGTCCGCTCGGGGCAGGTCTTCCGCCGCTACAAGCTCGCCAACGCCGACGCGACCGGCGTGGCCGACACGCTCGAGCAGGTCGTTCGGGCGCGGCCCCGCAATCCCACCGACGCCGAGACGTCGATCGACTTCTCTCGCGCCGAGAACACGCTGACCGTCTACGCCCCGGCCGATCAGGTCGACGAGATCGAGCGGATCATCCAGGAGCTCGACAAGCCCAGCCAGGTGCAACGCACGACGGAGTTCGTGAAGCTCGACTTCGCCAACGCCGAGCAGACCGCCAGCGCGCTCAAGCTCTTCTACGGACGCACCGCCTCGGAAGTCACCGATCCGGCCGCCCGCAACGTCACCATCCTGGCCGACCCGCTCTCCAACTCGCTGGTCATCCGCGCCGACGCCTCGCAGTGGGAGGGGATCCGCGCCCTGCTCGGCAAGCTCGACACCAAGGAGTACGACACCCGTCGCCAGCTCGCCGTCGTGGCCCTGTCGTACGCCGACGCCGCGAGCATCGCCAAGGCGCTCAACGAGGGCTTCCGGGCCCCGCTCGAGGAGCAACGCAAGCTCGCGCAGGCCCGCGCGCAGGCGCCGCGGGGGCAGGGCCGACAGGCCGCGTCGACCGAGCCCTCGTCGCTGGTCGATCCCGAGGGACTCCCGACGGTCTCGGCCGAGCCCCAGACCAACTCGCTCATCATCTTCGCCGGAGCCGCCGAACTCGAGCGGATCCAGCAGGTCATCAAGCAGCTCGACGTCTCCGGGTTCGCCGACATGCCCGCGGCGAGGATCATCCCCCTCAAGAGCGGCAAGCCCTCGCAGATCGCCACGATGATCCGCGAGCTTTATCTCAGCAAGAACGATCGCTCCTCGCAGGCCATCGGCCCCCGCAGCGTGCTCGTCATCGGCGACGACACCAGCGGCTCGCTCATCGTCCGCGCCGACGAGGAGAAGTACGCCCAGATCCTCGCCTTGGCTCGCACCCTCGAGGAGCAGGGCCAGATCGGTCGCGTGCAGCCCCACGTCGTCAAGCTCCGCACCGTCGCGGCCGGGCGGCTTCGCCAGACCCTGCTGAACACCTTCACGCCCACGGCCAAGGCCCAGGGCGAGACGCTCGCGGTCGAGATCGATCGCTCGAGCAACTCGCTCGTGATCGCGTGCAGCGATCGGCTGCTCGAGGAGATCCGCAAGGTCATCGACGAACTCGACGCGGCGCCCGCCGCGCAGGGTCAAGAGGGCGTTGGCGGCCTGCCGCCGTCGCTCAGCCAGAGCGTCTTCATCATCGACGTGGCCAACAACGATCCGGCCCAGGTCAAGGCGATGCTCGAAGGCATGGGCGTCACCAAGCCGCAGGATCCCGCCGCGCCGGGCGTGGTGGCCGAGCCCGTGACGATCGTGCCGATGACCAGCCGCCGCGCCATCGCGGTGATCGCCTCCGCGGGCGACGGTCGCACCATCGAGTCGCTGGTCAAGGCGATGGATGCCGCCCCCGCCGAGGCCGACCAGGTGGTCGCGATCGTGCCCCTCAAGCTCGCCTCGGCCAAGACGCTCGCCGCCACGCTGGCGGCGATGCTCAAGCCCTCCGAGGGGGTCGTGGGCGCGGCGCCCGGCAAGGCCCTGGCCGAGCACGTTCGGCGTCTGGGCCTCTCCCGCACCGGCGTCGACCAGAGCGACCGCAAGGTCGATCTCTCCCGCGCCATCCGCGTGCTGGCCGACGACGAGTCCAACGCGCTGGTGATCGCCAGCACGCAGGCCAACGTCGACGCGCTCCGCGACCTGATCAAGCTGATGGACACCCTGCCGGCGGGCGACGCCGTGATGGTGCGGATCTTCCCCCTGAGCAACGCGTCGGCCCCTCGCGTCAGGCAGGTGATCGAGCAGCTCTTCGCCAAGGGCGAGTCGCTCCGTCGTCTGCCGGGCACCAAGCGGGAGGGCCTGCCCCCGACCGCCGTCGGCCAGGCCTTGGCCGGCGAGATCGCCGCGGCCGTCGACGAACGCACCAACACGCTCATCGTGGCCGGTCGCGAGGAGGGCGTGGCGCTCGTCGAGGTGCTCATCAAGGACCTCGACAGCGACCGTGCCGCCAACTGGATCGAGCCGCTCATCATCCCCCTCAAGTTCGCCGACGCCTCGACGCTGGCCCGGACGCTCGATCAAGTGCTGGTGAAGGGCGCGAACCTCACGCCCGAGGCGATGGGGCTGCAGAAGCAGTTCGGCCGCCTCCGCGTCAGCGTCGACGGCACGCCCGTCGATCCCGAGGATCCGCAGCGAGTCATCCAGGCCGACCTCTTCGCGCCGGTGACGGGCCTGGTGATCACCTCCGACGCGGTGATGAACTCCCTCATCATCGTCGGCACGCCCGCCAACAACAAGGTCGTGCAGGCGATGGTGGCCCAGCTCGACGTCGAGGCCGCCTCCGCCGCCAACGCCGTTCGCGTCTTCCCCCTCGTTCACGCCTCGAGCGACCGAGTCGCGGGCATGATCCGCGACCTCTTCCGGCAGCGGGAGTCCCTTCCCGACATGCGCCCGCAGGACAAGGTGATCATCACCTCCGACGTGCGGACCAACTCGCTCATCGTCGCCACCAGCCCCAAGAGCGTCGCCATTATCGAGGGGCTCGTCAAGACCCTCGACGGCGAGAAGAGCAACTATTCCGTCGGCCTGCACGTGGTGCCCGTGCCCGGCTCCGACGTCCGTCAGCTCGCGCCCCGGATCGACCGGTTGATGAAGGAGCGAATCGCCGCCGCCTCCCGGGGCGTCGAGATCAAGAGCCCGCTCGACGCCTTCAGCATCGAGCCCGAGCCGGTGAGCAACCTGCTCATCGTCGCCTGCAGCCAGGAGAATCTGGTGGTGGTCAAGGAGCTCGTCGTCGCCCTCACCGAGGACGCGGCGAGGGTCGCCGCCGGTCAGCGGACCGATCTCGTCCAGCTCGCCCGGGCCCGGGCGGCGGAGGCCGCGCAGTCCCTGACCGCCCTCTACGTCGATCGCGAGAACCAGAAGCGGGGCCGCGAGGCCGTCACCGTCACGCCCAACGAACGCCTCAACGCGCTCGTGATCGCCGGCACCGAGCAGGACATCATCGAGCTTCGCGCCCTGGCCACGCGGCTCGACTCCGCCGAGGTCGCCGCCCGTCAGCAGATCAAGGCCATCGAGCTCCGCAGCGCGAACGCCCGCGAGGTCGTGCGGCTCGTCGAGGCCGTCATCGCCGGCAGGCCCGTCGGCGGCGGCCGGGGCGTCGCCGCCCGTCAGGCCACGCGGCTCCAGTTCCTCCGCGAGGCCCTCACCGGCCAGGTCGCCGCCGAATCGGGCCGCAAGCCCACCGAAGCCGAGATCGACGGGGCCATCAAGGATCTCGTGATGCTCACCGCCGATCCGAGAACCAACTCCATCTGGATCACCGCCCCCGATTCGATGGTGACGCTGCTCACGGAGATGATCCAGGACATCGAGAAGTCCAACGCCGGCGCCCGCAAGATCGAGAAGTTCACGCTCGTCAACGCCGACGCGCGACAGATGGCCCAACTCCTCAAGGAGACCTTCCGCCTCGAGCAGCAGGGCGGGGCGCTCGTGCTCCTCCCCACCGGCGAGCAGCCCGATTCCAACGCCTCCGCTTCGGCGCCGGGTTCGGCCGCCGGCGCGGATTCCCAGCCCGCCTCGTCGGGCCAACTGCCCACCGTCACCGCCGTCCCCGACGAACGCCAGCAACTCTCGATCGCCGTCGACGCCCGCACCAACACCCTCATCGTCAGCGGCACCGACGAGTACCTTTCGCTGGTCCGCAAGGTGATCACCGAACTCGACTCCATCCAGGCCAACGAACGCGAGCGTCGCGTCTATTCCCTCCGCAACGCCAAGGCGAGAGAGATCGAGACGACGCTCCGCTCCTACTTCAAGGGCGAGAACGATTCCGAGCGGGCGACCCTGGGGCCCCAGCTCTCGGGCAGCCTCATGCGACGACTCGAGCAGGAAGTCACCGTCGTCGGCGACGAGAAGTCCAACAAGCTCGTCATCTCCACCTCCCCCCGCTACATGGAGACCGTGATCAGCATCGTCAACGAGCTCGACACGCCCCCGCCCCAGGTCATGATCCAGGTCCTCCTCGCGGAGGTCACGCTCGACACCAGCGAACAGTGGGGCATGGACATCAACGTCGGTCCCTTCGGCGGCGAGGGGTACAAGATCGGCTCGCTCGCGGGCGGCGCCGGCGTCACCACCGCCCTGGGCGTTCCCAACCTCTCCGTCTCCTCCGCCGACTTCGGCATCCTCGTGCGGTCCCTCGAGGCTCAAGGCAAGCTCGAAGTCCTCTCCAATCCGCAGGTCACGGTCAACAACAACCAGAAGGCCGAGATCAACGTCGGCGACGACATCGGCGTCGCGGGCAACACCGAACGCAGCAGTCTGGGAACCCTCATCTCCTCCGTCAACCGAATCCCGGTGGGCATCCTCATGAACGTGACGCCCGCCATCAGCGAGGACGGCTTCGTGCGGATGGAGATCACCCCCGAGATTTCGCAACTCACCAATCGCACGACGCAGATCAATCGCGATCAGAGCGCGCCCGTCATCGCCAAGCGCAAGGTCGACACCGTCGTCACCGTGCGAGACGGTCAAAGCGTCGTCATCGGCGGGCTCATCCAGACCACGCAGGAGGAACGCCGCTCGAAGGTGCCGATCCTCGGCGACATCCCCGTGCTCGGGCTCCCCTTCCGAACCAAGCTCGAGGAAGCCAAGAAGACCGAACTGCTCGTCATCGTCACCCCGCGGGTCATCCCCGGCGTTCCCGGACAGGCGCATGGCATGGCCGAGGACGTGTCGGAGCAGGCCGTGAACCGCATGGAGGACTCCGGCCGCGTGCTCGACTATCTCGAGACGATCAAGGCCGACATCAAGGCCGCTCGCGATCGGGCCAAGCGTCGGCAGCAGGAAGAGACCGACGGCACGGCCGGTCCCGACGTCGATGCCGAACAGGCCCCCTCGCCCGCCACCGTCATCCCTGCTCCCGAGCCTGCGCAGCCGACCTACGTCCAGCCGCAGCACCAGTCATCCCCCAAGTCTGCGCCCCAACAGGCGCCCCAACAGGTGCCCCAACAGGCACCCAAGTCGACGGCCAAGCCGACCCCAAAGCCGACTCCAAAGCCCGAGTGAAAGCGTCGTCCGAACCTTGAGCCGCCACGAGGCCGTATTCAATCCGCATCCAGGCAGCACGCAGGCCGCGGCGACCGCCCCCGTCCTTCAGTCGTGTGCCGCCTTCGCATACGCTTGGCTCGCCGTGAGCACCGTCCCATCGCCATCGCGAGTGCGAACCATCGGCGGCCTTCTGGCCGCCCTGACGCTCTTGCTGCAACTGGGCGGGTGCGTCAGCGATGATCCAAAGCGCCACGCCGTCGGCAAGCCCCCGTCGAACCCTCGTCCGGGTTCCATGTTCCTCGCGGCCCAGGCCTTCCGCGACACCAACAACAACGGGTGTCTCGATTCGGGCCTCCTCACCGTCTACATCTTCCCGCCCAACTATCCCCGCTCCGTCCAGATCCCCGGCGCCTTCCACATCACGCTGGTGGCCCGCGGCGGCGTGGCCATCCGGGAATGGACGCTCGAGGCCCCGGGTTCCGACGTTGTTCCCGTGAATGCCGGCGTCGGCCCCGGGTACGTCGTCCGCCTGAGTCTGCTCGACAAGGCTGGCGACGACCAACTGCCCTGGCAGTCCGTCGACATCATCTCCCGCTTCACCGATCGGCAGGGCCAGTCGGTCGAGGCCGCCCCGACGTCGGTCCAGATCGGCCGATCAAACCCCTGACGGGCCTGCGTCGGCACTCCTCGGAGTCGGCCCAAGGCTTGTCGTGCGAATGCGGGATCGGTGCCGAGTGCATTTGTGTCCGAATCTTCGGAATCGCGGTCAATAATCAGGCGTCGAAATACAGACCGCCTTTGCGTGGCCCGGTCTCCCGAACTCCCGGAGTTGCACTCGATGAAAAATCTCGTCGCCCCCATTGCCCTGTCGCTCGTCTCCCTCGCCGCCGTCGCCGCTCCCACCGCCGAGGTTCGCCTCCAGGGCGCCGGCGCGACCTTCCCCAACCCCCTCTACCAGCGGTGGGTCAGCGAGTTCCAGAAGGCCAACCCGACCGTCAAGATCGACTACCAGTCCATCGGCTCGGGCGGCGGCATCAAGGCCATCACCGAGAAGACCGTCCACTTCGCCGGCAGCGACGCTCCGCTCAACAAGAAGGAACTGACCGCCCTGGGCGATACCAACGTCATTCAGGTCCCCACCTGCGCCGGCGCGGTCGTTCCCGCGTACAACCTCCCCGACGTCAAGGAAGCCATCAACTTCACCGGCGAGGTGCTCGCCGACATCTACGCCGGCAAGATCTCCAAGTGGAATGACGCCCGCATCGCCGAGCTCAACCCCGGCGTGAAGCTCCCCGAGATGGCCATCACCCCGGCGTGGCGCTCCGACGGTTCGGGCACCACCTACGTCTTCACCAACTTCCTCACCACCCAGAGCGAGGCCTTCAAGGGCTCCATCGGCTCGGGCAAGCAGGTCCAGTGGCCCGTCGGCCAGGGTGGCAAGGGCAACGAGGGCGTTGCCGCCGCCGTGCAGGGCACCACCGGCGCGGTCGGGTACATCGAACTCAACTACGCCCTGGCCAACAAGATCAGCTTCGGCGCGGTCCGCAACAAGGCCGGCAAGTTCATCAAGGCCACCACCCAGAGCGTCTCGGCCGCCGGTGCTGGCGCGGCTGCGTCGCTGCAGGGCAGCGTGCTCGCCGCCAACATCTGGAACCAGCCCGGCGACAACGCCTACCCGATCGCCTCCTTCACCTACCTCATCTTCCACAAGGACATCAACACCGCCAAGAACGCCGACGAGGCCAAGGCACTCCTCGACTTCGTCACCTGGTGCATGAACGACGGCCAGAAGCTCGCCGCCGCCATGGACTACGCCCCGCTCGATCCCGCCGTCAAGGCCAAGGTCGAGGAGGCCCTGAAGACCGCCAGCTTCAAGGCCAAGTGAATGTTGGGGTGGCTTCCGCCGGTCTGACCGGCCGGCCCTTGCCCCTCCTGCACGTCGCTGGATACGCTCCAACCCGGTCCAAAACGCCGCGATTCGTCTTGGCGGCGTTTTTTTTCCGCCCGCAACGCTCCATGGACGCCTCCGCGACAACCAAGGCCGATGACGCCGACCACCGGACCCGCCGGCGTCGTTGGCTCGCGCTGGCCGACGGAGCGCTGCTGTGGGGTGCCCGCGCCAGCGGCCTGTTGGTCGTGGTGATGCTGGCCAGTCTGGTGGTTGTTCTCACCATGGCGGCATGGCCGAGCTTCAAGACCTTCGGCGCCGGCTTCCTGATCTCGACCGAGTGGCGGCCCAACGAACTCGAACGCCCCCTTCGCAACGAGGCCGGCCAACTCGTCATCGAGGACGGCGAGACCGTCACGCAGGTCGTGCCGCCCGACTTTGGCGCGCTCCCCGTGGTCTACGGCACCCTCCTCAGCTCCACGCTGGCGTTGGTCTTCGCCGTGCCGCTCAGTCTGGGCGCCGCCGTCTTCCTGGTTCGAGTCGCGCCCTCGTGGAGGATCGCCGGGCCGCTCTCCTTCCTCGTGGAGTTCCTCGCCGCCATCCCGAGTCTTGCGTATGGCGTCTGGGGGCTCTTCGTTCTTGCACCGCTCTTGCAGGACCGTGTCGAACCCATGGTGCGATCGGTGCTGGGGCCCGTTCCCGGCCTGGGCTGGCTTTTCCGCGAGACGGTCGACGTCGGCGGCCAGATGATCACCCGTGACATTCCCCTCACGGGTCGCGACATGCTCTGCGGCAGTCTCATCCTGGCGGTCATGATCGTCCCGATCATCACCGCCATCAGTCGCGACGTGCTCAAGGCCGTGCCCCGCGTGCAGATCGAAGGCTCGATCGCCATGGGGGCCACCTGGTGGCAGAGCACCTGGTCGATGCTCCGCTACAGCCGCAGCGGGCTGGCGGGCGCGATCATGCTGGGGCTGGCCCGTGCCGCGGGCGAGACGATGGCCGTCACGATGGTGATCGGCAACAACAACCGCATCTCTCCCTCCCCCTTCGCGCCCGCGCAGACCATGGCCAGTCTGCTCGCCAACGAGTTCGCCGAGGCCAGTTCGACGCTGCATCGCTCCGCGCTCCTGCAGGTGGCCCTCATCCTGCTCATCATGTCGCTCATCATCAACATCCTCGCCCGCTGGCTGGTGGGGGGCTCCAAGGCCCACGCCGCCGCCGCCCATTGACCCCGCGAACGATCTCCGCTTCTCGCATGCGACGATCCGCCTACGACATCTGCCGACGGGCTCTGAGCGCCCTGATCTTCGTCGGGTGCGTCGGGTGCGCCGTGCTCATCGTCGGCGTCCTGGGCTGGGTCATCGGCTATCTCTCGTCGATCGGCGCCAGTTCCCTTTCCGTGGGCTTCTTCACCGAGGTGCCCAGCGGCGATGTCGCCAACCCCGGAGGCATGAAGCACGCCATCCTGGGCACGCTCGCCCTGGTCGCCATGGCGGGCCTCATCGGCGTCCCCCTGGGCGTCGCCACCGGCATCTATCTCTCCGAGTTCAAGCAGGACCGCTACATCCTCTCCCCCGTCCGCTTCACCGCCGACGTCCTCGCCGGCGTGCCCAGCATCGTCATCGGCATCCTGGGCTACGAGCTCGTCGTGGTGCCCATGGGCAGCTATAACGGCTGGGCTGGCGCTTTCGCCCTGGCCTTCATCATGGTCCCCATCGTGGCTCGCACCAGCGAGGAGATGCTGCGACTGGTGCCAGACAGCTACCGCGCCGCGTCGCTGGCGCTGGGAGCCACCAAGGCCCAGACCATCACCCGCGTCGTGCTCCCCGCCGCCACAGGCAGTCTCATCACCGGCATCATGCTCGCCATGGCCCGGATCTGCGGCGAGACCGCCCCCTTGCTCTTCACCGCCCTGGGCAGCCGCCTGCTCACGTTGGACCCCAACAAGCCCTTCCCCTCGCTCACCGTCCAGATCTACACATATGCTACCGGCCCGTATCCCGAGCAGAAGCGACTCGCGTGGGCCGGCATCCTCGTCCTCGTCGCGTTGCTCTTGGTCCTCAATGCCTTGATCCGCTACGTGGCCAGTCGTTCGATCACCCGGAGCATCGCCTGAACGAGACCCCCTCCAAGCCCGTCACGCAGCCGGTCAGGGTCGAGGCCGTCAGGCCGCTCGATTCGGCGGTACTCGACATGCCGCGGCAGGCGCCGAAGTTCAACGTCCTGTCCGCCATCCAGAACGATCAGCCCCACACCCCCGCGGTTCATCCCTCGGTCGCCTCCGGCAAGGGCATCGTCGAGATCAAGGACTTCTCGCTCTACTACGGGCCCAAGAAGACCGTTCACCACGTCTCCCTCTCGATTCCGGCGGGACACGTCACCGCCCTCATCGGCCCTTCAGGCTGCGGCAAGTCCACGCTGCTCCGATCGGTCAACCGCCTCAACGACCTCGTCGACGGCGTCCGGACCACGGGCGACATCCTCGTCAGCGGCTCGAGCGTCTACGCCTCGGGCACCGACGTCATCGATCTGCGTCGTCGCGTCGGCATGGTCTTCCAGAAGTCCAATCCGTTCCCGATGTCGATCTTCGACAACGTGGTCTACGGCCTTCGCATCCACGGCGAGCGACGCCGCAGCGTGCTCGAGGAGGTCTGCGAGCGGAGTCTCCGCGGCGCGGCCTTGTGGGACGAAGTGAAGGACCGCCTGCATTCATCCGCCATGGGTCTCTCGGGTGGTCAGCAGCAACGCCTGTGCATCGCTCGCGCCATCGCCGTCGAGCCGCAGGTCCTGCTCATGGACGAGCCCTGCTCGGCCCTCGACCCCATCGCCACGCTCAAGATCGAGGAACTCATCCTCGAGATCTCGCAGAAGTACACGGTCCTCATCGTGACCCACAACATGGGGCAGGCCTCCCGCGTCAGCGATTACCCGGCCTTCATGTACCTGGGCCGCCTCGTCGAGTACGGGCCCACTTCCCACATCTTCCAGACGCCCACCCTCCCCGAAACCGAGCAGTACATCACCGGCAAGTTCGGCTGAGCCGGTCGCGGGCCCGCTTCGGAAGTCGTTTTCACCATGTGAAATCGTGTTCGCCCTGCTTTGGGGTCATGGTGGCATCGCGATCGCGTATCATCGGGTGCCGCGTGTCGCGACTGTGTGTTCGCATGGTGTACGGTTCGACATGCCGCAGGTTTGAGCACGCCATGACGACCTCCACTTCCTCCTCGACCCGCACCTCCCGCTCCCTTTCGCCTGCCGTGAACTCGTGGCAGGGGGAGTA
>JBAXFU010000062.1:0-18836 GCA_037139735.1 Phycisphaerae bacterium | reverse complement strand
CGGAACGCTCGCCGAACGACGTCGCTGGATTCCCTGACCGGAACCCCGCGGCATTCCAAAGGGCCCCGGCTCGTGGCCGACGGCCCTCCCACGACGCACACGCCGCACAGACGGCGTTGGCGAGGGTTATTCAGACCAAGACCGCGTCGAAGCGCGGGAGATTTCCCTTGGAGGCGACGGTGCATCGCAGTACACTGAACAGTCAAGGAGAGAGACCGTGAAGACCATTCACACATCCATCGAGCGGTGGGCCTGCGCAGTGATCGAGCAGGGGCGAGACCTGTGGTTCTGGGCTTTGACGCTCCAGGCCGCGGCGCTGCTCCCTGCAGTGACACCGGTGGAAGTTCCGGCAAAAACCCGTCGCTGACACCTCATCCGCGAACCTGCCCCCGAACGGGCGCAGCCCTCGCGGATGTCCTTTCACTCCGGCACCCGGCATGCGGTCGGACTTGATGCATGTCGGGTGTCCGGGTTTTTGAGCGGATGGGCTCGTCGATGAACGCTGAGGGGGCGGCGTGACTCTCCGGTTTCGGCGTCCAGCGCGTGGCATGGGCCGCCGCCCACCTGCAAGGAGACGACGTCCACGCCGCACGCTCGGCAAGGAGTCGGTCCACCATGCACCCGTTCATCGCCCGTCCCCACCCCCGACGATCGTCCACCTCGGGGCCGCAACCCCGACGCCACCGCACCGTCGCGGCCGCGGCCTTGCTGTCGCTCATCGCGACGGTCGCTCGCGGCGGGGTGAACAACCCCGAGGTCGAACCCAACGACACGAAGGCCTCGGCCTTCCTGTGCGTGAGCGGCGGCGGGGGCATGTCGGCCGGCGACACGATCACGGGCACCACGACGGGTTCGGCCAACGACGGCACGACGGCCTCGGCCGACACCTTCATCGTGAAGACCGCCTCGAGGGCGAGCGGCCTCTACCAGCATCAACTGGTGCTCACGAGCGCCACCCCCGGGCACACGCTCACCGTGCGGGGGTTGTCGCAAGCCGCGGGCGCCGTGGTCGCGGGAAGCGACGCGACCGTGCAGACGGGCCTGACGAGCGCACCGGGCCAACCGGCCAACTCGCGCCTCGTGCAGTGGTACGGCTTCGGCCGCCAGGAGCTTGTGTATGTCCGCGTGACGGGCACCTCGACGACCACCTCGTCGTACTCGATCGAACTGAAGACCACGCCCATCACCCCCACCGCGCTGAGCAGTTCGCTCCCGTCGGGTTCGGTCACGATCTCGCGGGCGGCCAGCAACGCCAACGACGTCGACTTCTGGATGTACGACGCCTCGCTCCGCCCCGTCACCAACTACGGCAACGACCAACCCAACTCCCTGACCCGCTCCTACACGCCCGGCACCTACTACATCGCCATCGGCGATTCCAACTTCGCCAACGGCGCCACCGCCCCCGCCGACGACACCAGACGCGACGGCAACGTCCTGGATTCCGCCGATGCCGCCATCAGCACCACCTCCTCCTCCGGCCTCGACATGGGCGTCAAGGCCCTGGGTGCGCTCGGGTCGGTCGGCGGCGGCGGCACCAAGACCAACCCCTTCGACGTCACCTGGTACTGCTTCACCGTCGTCCCCAACACCATCAGCACCGCGCCCGTCGGCGTCGCCGAGGCCTCGGTCGCGATGGCCTCCAACTGCGGCAGCGAACAGGTCTGCATGCAGGTCGCCGTCTCCCCCGGCCAGAACCCCGCCAGCACCTCCCTGTCCGTCACGATGAACTTTTCCGCCCTTCAGGGTCCCTCCAGCGTCCAACTCTCCGACGACGGTCAGCACTGCGACGGCCTCGCCAACGACCGCGTCTTCGGCGTGCTCTTCACCGTTCCCGCAGGCATCCCCACCGGCACCTTCTTCCTTCCCTTCACCATCCGCGACGGCCAGGGCCGATCGAGCACCGGCCAGTCCGCCGCCTTCACCGTCGTTTCCTGCTCCCCGCCCATCCCATCCAACGACCCTTGCACCGGCGCGATTCCGATCAACCCGGGCGCCGGCCTCGTCGCCGGAAACACGCTGCGAGCGACGGCGGACGCCGTGCCCAACTGCTCCGGCGCGGGCAGCCAGGCGTCTCCGGGCGTCTGGTATCGCGTCACCGGCACCGGCAACCGCATGACCGCTCGCACCTGCGCCACGCGGACGGCGTTTGATTCCGTCGTTCAGGTCTATTGCGCCGCCAACGGATGCGACGCCCTCTCGTGCGTCGCCGCCGGCAACGACGATTGCGGCAAGTCGGCCAGCGCCACGTGGTGCTCCGAGGCCGGCGCCCCCTACCTCATCCTCATCCGCGGCTTGACCGCCAACAGCACCGGGTACTTCGACCTTGAAGTCCTCGATTCTGGCGTTCCTTGCAACGACGCCCTCGAATGTCTCCCCCGCGGCGCCTGCTGCCTGCCAACCGGTTGCCAACGCCTCACTCGCTCGGCGTGCCAAGCCATGGGCGGCAGCTACCAAGGCGATGACGTGCCGTGCACCCGGACGATCCAGACCATCCTCTATCGTGCCGCCCTTCCCGCCCCGATCGCCATCCCCGACGGCAACAGCCTCGGCGCGACGGTCTCGTTGCAGGTGCCGGCGAACGTCGGACCCATTGCGGGCCTGGGCGTGCTGCTCGGCCTTCGTCACAGTCGGATCGGCGACCTGACGGTCACGCTCACCAAGGGCACCAGGACCGTCACGCTCTTCGAGAAGGTCGGGGCGGTCGGCAGCGTCGCGAGCGACACGTCCGACCTCGACGGCCTCTACCTGTTCAAGGATGACGGCGCGAGCCTGTGGGCCGCGGCGGCCGCCGCCGGCGCTCAGGAGCGGGTCCCTCCCGGCCTCTACGCGCCCGCGCGAGCCAATGACGGCGCCCTCCCCTCGCCCTCCCTGTCGGTCTTTGGCGCCGAGCCCGCGTCGGGGGCCTGGGTGCTCAGGGCGAGAGATCTCACGCAAGGCGAGACGGGCTTCATCGATTCCTTCGCGCTGGTTTCCTTCACCCAGGAGGCGACGTGCCCACCGCCGTGTCCTTCCTGCGCGGCCGACTTCAACGTCGACGGGGGGGTCGACGGGGCCGATGCCGTGGCCTTCTACGGGGCGTGGGAGGGGGGCGAAGGGTGCGCCGACGTCAATCTCGACGGTGGCGTGGACGGCGGGGATGTGGTCGACTTCTTCCGGCTCTGGGAGCAAGGGGGCTGCTGAACGCCCATCACGCCGCGCCAAACCACGCACGCACGACGATTATGAGAACCACCCGCGGAAATGTGCCGCTCGTGCGGTCTGGCGCAAATGATCCCAACTTGCCGAATATCGTTGACACTCGGTGCAATCGTCGTGTATGTTGTAGGTTGAGTCGTTGTTGCCCGGGGTCTCGCGGGGGTCGCGTGCACCGGGTGTCTCGGGACGCCGTCGTGCGGCGTCCCTTGATGGTGCGCCGAATCTGGTGTGTGGGCGCGTCGGCAGGGTGTCCGACGGCCGTGTCTCCTCGTTCCGAGGTCGGAACTCCGCCTTGATGCGGACTATTAGAGAGGCGTGTATGAAGAGTGCGTTTCGGGCTGTGATGGGTGCCGGGTTGCTTGCAATCGCGACGGGTGCGGCCGTCGCCCAGCCGACCATCTTGGAAGACCTGGGTTCCATCACCACCCTGTCGAGTCTCACGAGGAACCTTGATCTGGCGGCTCCCGGCGTCCGGTGGTATCGAATGACCATCGGCGCGGTCCCCACCGGCGGCAGCGCGTACCTCGACATCGGCACCAAGCCGGGCTTGGCGACCGACGCCGATACCATGATCGGCGTCTACGACGCCTCGGGCAACCGCAAGGCCTTCGACGACGACGACGGTCAGGTCTTCTACTCGGCCCTCTCCTTCGGCAACTCCACCAACCCGCGTCCGGCGGACGGCAGCGGCGCGGTCTTCAACGGCCGCGACGGGGCGCTCGCAGAGGGCGTCTATTACCTGGCGGTCTCCAACTACTTCACCACGTTTGGCGCCACCGCTTGGGCCGTGACCAGCACCGCCACCGGCGTGGGTGACACCAGCGTCTTCATCAACTTCGCTCCCAACGACCAGCCGACGTCCCCCACCTGCGCGCTCAGTTCCACCCCCGGCACCGTCCGCAACGACGGCACGGGCGCGGTGACCTTCAGCCTGATCGTGACGCCCGGCCAGTTGCCCACCAGCACCTCGCACGTCGTGACGATCGATACCAGCCTGCTGGGCGACCCCCGGCCCTCGCCGGTCACCATGACCTCCAGCAACGGCATCAACTTCACCTACTCCATGACGATCCCCACCGGCCTGCCCGCCGGCGGCTACCCCATCACCGCCAGCGTTCAGGAGATCGCTCCCCAGCAGCGTTCCAGCACCTGCACGGTGAATGTCCAGGTCATCAACCCCCCCACGGGTCAGTGCTGCACCGGCGACGGCTGCCTCCTCCTCACCGCCGCCGACTGCGCCGCTCAGGGCGGCACCTACGCCGGCGACTACACCACCTGCGGCGGCTGCGCCTGCCTCCAAGGCACCATCCCCAACGACACCATCGAAAACGCCATCGAACTCTCCACCGGCTCGGTCGAGCAGGGAAGCACCTGCGGCGCGAGCATCGACACCGGCGCTCCCGTGTGCAACTTCCAGACCATCGCCGCTCCAGGCGTCTGGTACAAGGTCACGGGCTCGGGCAACTCGATGCTGGCCACCCTCTGCGGCGGCCCCTCCTATGACAGCCGCATGAGCGTCTACTGCGGCTCCGCCGGCTCGCTCACCTGCGTCGGAGGCAACGACGACACCTGCGTCCTGCTCTCGCAGGTCACCTTCTGCACCCAGGAGGGCAGCAACTACTTCATCCTCGTCCACGGCTACCTCGCCGGAAGCACCGGCGCCTTCCAGATCTCCCTCACCGACGACAGCACCCCTTGCGTTCCCACCGTCGAGTGCATCCCCACCGGCGCGTGCTGCCTCCCGGACAGCTGCGAGCGCCTCACCGCCGCCCAGTGCGCCACCCGCGGCGGTTCCTACAACGGTGACGGCACCGAGTGCATCACGCTCGGCGAGTACGGTGCGTCCCACACCTCCACCGATCCCTTCCCCATCGCCATCCCCGATTACGCCGGCGGCATCCCCGGCACCGCCAGCACCTCCATCACCGTCACCGGCCCGGGCACCGTCAGCGATCTGGCGGTCTCCGTCTCCCTCACTCACACCTTCGCGGGCGACCTCATCGGCACCCTCGACAATGGCTCGGTCCAGGTCCAGCTCTTCAACCGTGACGGCGGTGCCGCAAACCTCAGCGGCGAGTACGTCTTCACCGACCTCTCGGCCAACACATGGGACGCGCAGGCCACCGTCATCTCGATCCCCGGCGGACGCTACGCCCCGACGCTCGCCCTCAACGCCTTCGACGGTTCTCCCATCGCCGGCACGTGGACGCTCACCATCACCGACAACGCCGGAGCCGACATCGGCACGATCGACAACTTCTCGATCGGCAACGTCTCCGTCACCAACAACTGCAGCGGCAACTGCCCCACCTGTGCCGCCGACTACAACCAGGACGGTGGCGTCGATGGCGGCGACATCCAGTCCTTCTTCACCGAATGGTCCGCCGGCGTGAACTGCGCCGACGTCAACCTCGACGGCGGCGTCGACGGCGGCGACATCCAGTCCTTCTTCCTCGTCTGGCAGACCGGCGGCTGCTGAATCCCGGGCCGACCCCGGCCCCGGCGGCATGCCCCGGCCCCCAGGCGGCATGCCTTGACCCGCACTTTCGGAACCCCGGAGCGCCGCTCCGGGGTTCCTTTCTTTTGGACGAGGGCCCCGTTCACGAACTCGCCGATAACCCCGCCCGCCCCGATTCTTCCAGCCCGACGTTGACCATTCGCTCGCCAAAAGTTATCATTTTCGTTCGATCATCCCGCTCATCGGAGCCAACGGTGTCCGCGATCGATCGCGCGGAGCCCCCCGTCGACGCCAACCAAGTGACGCCAACCAAGAGAGGATCCGGCCTCCCATGTCAATCCGAGTCGTTCTGGCCGCCGCGGCGTCACTCGCCATGCTGCTCGTGAGCCCCTGCGCCGCCGCGGGCAACCCCGAAATCGAGCCCAACAACACCAAGGCCGCCGCCACCGTGTGCGACAGCGGCGGCCTTGGGATGGATGCCCTCGACTTCATCACCGGCAACACCACCGGCACCCTCAGCACCACGGGGGCCGCCTCTTCCGACTACTTCCTGATCAAGACCAAGGCCCGGCCCCTGGGCATCTATCGCTATCGCTTGTCCTTCACCTCCGCGATCGCCGGCCACACGATCTCGATCCGGGGCCTCACCCAGACCAACGGCGTCGTCAACGCCGGCACCGACGCCAGCCTGCAAACCCACTCCACCACCATCATCGCCAACGCCCGCACCGTCCAGTGGTACGGTTTCGGCAAGCAAGAGCAGGTCTACGTCAAGGTCACCGGCGCCACGACCACCACCGCCGACTACGTCGGCACGCTCTCCGTCGACCCCGTCACGCCCCTGACCGTCACCGGTTCCATCGTCGACGGCAACGTCACGATCCGCGAGGACGCTTCCACCAGCGCGGGCGCCGACACCGACTTCTTCCTCTACGACTCCAACCTCACGGCGGTGCCGGGAGCGTTGAACGACAATCCGGACACCCAGGGACTCGTCCGATCCATCGGCGACGGCACGTACTTCGTCGCCTGGGGCCTCTTCAACACCTGCAACGATCTTCCCAGCCCCGCCGACGACGCCAACCGCTCCGGCAGCGTCCTGGACTTCCCCAACGCCGTCGTCAACAGCAGCGTCACCTCCATCGCCAATCACGCCATCAGCATCATCAGCGACGCGGGCACCGCCACGGGCTCCTACCCGCGCACCGGCGCCTACGACGTCAACTTCGTGCGGCTCGACATCGGGGTCAACACCATCCCCATGCCCCCCACCTGCATCGCCTCCATCACGCCAACCACGCTCCTCAACGACGGCACCGGCACCTACACGATCACCGTCAACCTGACCCCCGGCCGCCGCCCCCTCAGCACCTCGCACCGCGTCACCGCCAACCTCTCCGCCCTCCGCGACCCTCGACCCCAGCCGGTCGCCTTCACCGAAGTCTCGCCCAACGTCTTCACGCTCAGCGGGACCGTCGGCGTCGGCACCGCCGGCGGCCCCTACCAGATCGCCGTCAACGTCCTCGAGACCGCCCCGCAAGCCCGCTCCTCCACCTGCTCGGTCGACCTCTCCGTCATCACCCCGCCCCTGGGCGCCTGCTGCACCAACGACGGCTGCCTCATCCTCAGCCAGCGAGAGTGCACCCTGCAGGGCGGCTCCTATCGAGGCGACGCGACCCAGTGCTCAGGATGCACCTGCGCCGCCACCCAGCCCCCAGCCAACGCCTCGTGCGCCGGTGCCGTGACGCTCGCCATCGGCCAGTCCGTCGGCGCGAACACCTGCGCCGCCCCTGTCCAGGCCGCCCCGACCTGCGCCGGCCTCTCCACCTCCGGCGGCGGTCTGTGGTACAAGTTCACCGGCAACGGCAACGTCATCACCGTCGACACCTGCGCTTCCCCGGCTCTCACCCGCTTCGATGCCCGTCTGAGCGTCTACTGCGGCACCTGCAACAACTTCACCTGCGTCGCCTCCAACGACACCGGCCCGTGCGGCGCACTGCAGGCCTCCGTCAACGTCTGCACCCAGAACGGCGCCGTCTACTACGTCCTGGTCCACAACGGCAGTGGCGGCGGCGGCGACTTCATCCTCACCCTTACCGACAACAACGCCTCTTGCACCCCAAGCGTCGTCTGCATCCCCACTGGCGCGTGCTGCATCCCGGGTTCGCCGTGCCGCGAGGTCATCGCCAGCCAGTGCACCACCCTGGGCGGCACTTTCCTCGGCGTCGGCACCACCTGCGTCACTCGCTCCGAAACCGCCGCGTTCCGCTCGAACAACACCCCCGTCCCCATCCCCGACGCCTCCAGCAGCGGCCCAGGGTCGGCCCAGGCCACCATCACCATCGGCCCAGGAAACGGCACCATCCGCAACCTGCGAGTCGCCGTCGGTCTCACCCACACCTACGCCGGCGATCTCACCGGCATCCTCTCCAAGAACAACGCCGCGGCGAGCGTCATCCTCTTCACCCGCGAGGGCGGTGCGCCCAACCTCGGCGGCACCTACACCTTCGCCGACAACGGCCTCACCCGCCTCGGCGGCACCGGCCTCTCGGGCGCCAACGACGTCATCCCCTCCGGCGCCTACTACCCCGCCACCGCCATGAGCGATCTCGACGGCATCGCCTACGAGGGCATATGGACGCTCCGCGTCCTCGACGAATCCAGCCTCGACGTCGGACGCATCGAGTCCTTCGCCTTCGTCTCGATCGTCGAAACCCCCAACTGCCCGTCGTGCTCGCCGTGCGCCGCCGACTACAACCGCGACGGCGGCGTCGACGGCGCGGACATCGCCTCCTTCTTCCCCGATTGGGCCAACGCCGTCCCGTGCGCCGATGTCAACGGCGACGGCGGCGTCGACGGTTCGGACATCGAGGCCTTCTTCACCGTCTGGCAACGCGGCGGCTGCTGACCCCATCCGATCGACGCTCGCTCGCCCGCCCCGAGCAATCAACGCCCCCTCGACTCGCCCGGCCGTTCGCCCGCGCAACCGCCGCCCATCCTCACGCGGACGTGCCCGTCGCGTCCAAGGCCCGCTCCTCGAGGGCGCGGAGCATTTTGGCCACGTCCTCGACGAATCCGTGCCGCTCGAAGTAGGCGTGCATGCGACGCTGCGCCTCCTTGGCGATGGACGCCGCCTCGCGCTCGTTGGTCAGGTACCGGTCGCACGCCTCCTCCAGGTCCGAGAGATCCCACTTGATCGGCACGTAGGTGCGCAAGGGCTCGAAGACGTCCGGACTCGTCGTCAGGTGCGACATGTCGGGCTTGATCAGCAGACATCCCGAGCACACCGCCTCATAGTCCCGCAGGCACAGCTCGCCCCAGCCGAAGGGACTGAAGACCAGCTTGCATCGACGCATCTCGAGCAGGTACGCGCGACGCGACACCCGCGACACCGGCGTGGTCACGAACCGCCCGCGGAGACGGTCCACGGTTTCGGCGGCAAAGGCCCGATACCGCTCGTACCACTCCTTGCTCTCCCGGGCGGGCGCCGTGATCCTCGCGTGCAGCTGGATCGGCCGCCGCGAAAAGGCCAGCGGCGCGAGCCGATTCAACCGAGCCAGCCATCGCAGCCCGCGGCTCGCCCCGTAGCTCCACCCCGGCACGATCTTCCGCAGGTGCCGCTCGCTCGCGACCGACCCGAAGCTCCATCCGTGCAGGTCCCACCCCATCACGCTCGCGCAATACTCCGTGAAGATGAAGTCCCCCGCGTACGGCCGCGTATACCCCTCGACGGGCCGGAGGCACTTGCTCTTCACGTACAGATCCACGAACGGCAGGAGCGAAAACAGCGGCGTGCTCGTCGCGTCGAACGTGTCGAAGAAGACGATTCTCCTCGCTGGATTCGCCTCCCGGGCCGCCTGGATCGCCTGTCGCAACTCATCCCGCGACGCCGTGTGCTCCGCCACGAGCATCACGATGTCCGCTCCCGAATCTCGCAGCAGGCCCGCCATCGTCTCGGGCGTGCGATAGACCCATGTCCTCGTCGTCAGCCCGAGCACGCGACGCAGGGCCGATCGATACATGACGAACCCGGCGACATGCATGGCCACAAAGCCGGTGGTGCGGGGGATGATGATATCGAGGGTTGGCATGCGACAGGTCGTGGTCGGAGTGCGGCACGAGCGAAGGTCACGGCCGCCTCGCTCGAGGCGGCTCACCCCCACGCTCCCCCGCCCGCCCCCACCTGCACGGTCCCCCATCCTGCGACCAGACGCCGACGGGCAAGCCCTTCATGCACCTTGCCACCCTTGCACCTTGCCACCCTTGCACCTTGCCACGCCTACACCTTGCCACGCGTGCACCCCGCCGAAGCACGACGCCACGCGATCGCCGGCCGCGATCCGTCGTCGACGACCGCGGGAGGAATCATTCCTCATCGTCGTGGCCCTCGTGCTGGTTCTGCGCCTCGAGCTCCTGCTCCAGTTGCTCGAGCGACTTCTCGTCTTCGACCTTTTGGCCGGCGGCGATCTTCTCGGCCTTCTCCTTCTCGAGCTTGCGCTTGAAGGCTTCGACCTTCACCTTGTCGGGCGAAAGAATGATGCTCGCCTGCTTGCCCATCCAACGGGGCGTCTGCTCCACCTTCGCCACGTCCGCCAAGGCGTCCGCCACGTCCCGCAGATTCGAGAGCCCGATTTCCTTGTGCGCAATCTCGCGACCCTTGAACTTCTGCGTCACCATCACCTTGTGACCGTGCAGCAGGAACCGCCGTGACTGATCGATGCGAACCTGCACGTCGTGCGGGTCGATCTTCACGCTCCGGCCCAGCCGGATCTCCTTCATCTCCGTCGCCTTGGCCGCCGCACGATCCCGTCGCTGCTTCTGCGACAGTTCGTACTTGTACTTGCCGTAATCCATGATCTTGCAGACCGGAGGCCGCGACTCGGGAACGACCTCGACCAGGTCGAGGCCCTTCTCGATCGCCATCTTCAGGGCGTCCACGGTCTCCACGACGCCGATCTGCTCGCCTTCGGCGCCGATCAGGCGGATCGGCGAAATGCGGATCATGTGGTTCACGCGCGTCCGCTGCATCTGCGGCCCGCTATCACGGCTGAATCGTCCAAAAGCGATGGCTTCGACTCCTTGTGTGCCGCCGGAAGATGCCGGCGGAACCTCTGCGACCTGACACGCGCCCGCCGACTGGCCCCAACACCGGGGCAAGTCCGGGCGAAGAATCGTGCCACGGAATGCGACAGGATACTGTATCCGCTCGCCCTTCCGCCGCCCGTTCGAGGGTCTGTCCAAAATCCTAACAAATCGGCCCGCGTGAAGCAAGACGATTTCGCCACTTTCCCGCGCCGACATTCATTCATTCGGACCGCGCCGGGTGCCGGCCCGCAACTCGAGCGTGCCGCCGCACCCTGGCCCCTCCCTGCCGCACCCCACGCATGGGGTCTCCCCATCAGCCGCTGCGGGCCAGCAGCACGATGTTGAAAATCACGCTCACCAGCAGCAACCCGCCCAGGATCAGCACCAGCCACTGCCGGTACGCGGGCTCCTTGCCCACCTGATTGACCGGGATCTCCTCGGGCGTCACCGCCGCCTCCGCCGCGGCAATCTGCTGGATGTCCAGCGTCCCGAAGTCCTTGTGCGCCAAGGGCGGGTGCTCCTTGCGCTTCACCGCCACCAGGTCGCCGATGAGGTCCTTGCACGATCGGTAGCGAGCCTTGGGGTCCTTGGCCATCATCATCTCGATGACCTCGGAAATGCCCGCGCTCAGCCGCGGATTCACGTGATCGGGCGCGACCAGTTCGGCCTTGAGGTGCTTGTGCATCACCGCCGACGGGTTCTTCCCGTCGAAAGGCACCGCCCCCGTCAGCATGTGGTAGAGCGTGGCGCCAAGCGAATAGATGTCCGCCGCGGGCGAGATGTTCACTTCGCCCCTGATCTGCTCGGGACTGATGTAGTACGGCGTGCCGAACGCCTTGCCCTGCTCCGCCTCCGCCGCCTCCTTGTCGCTGATGGCCCTCGCCAACCCCATGTCGGCGAGCTTGGCCACCCCCGTCCTCGTCAACATGATGTTCTTGGGCTTCACGTCGCGGTGGATCAGGCCCCGCTCGTGCGCGTGCTGCAACGCCTCGGCCACCTGAATGGCGATCTCGATCGCGTCCGCCTCGTTGTACCGCTTGCTCTTGACGATCTCGTCGTAGACCGTCGACCCCTCCACGTACTCCATCACGAAGTAGTGGTAATCCCCCGCCTTGCCGACGTCGTACGCCTGCACGATGTTCGGATGGTTCAGCTGCGCCGCCGCCCGCCCCTCGGCGTAGAACCGCTCGATGAACTGCGGGTTGGTCGTGAACTTCCGCGGCAGCACCTTGATCGCCACCATGCGGTCGAGGCTGATCTGCTTGGCCTTGAAGACCGTCGCCATCGCCCCCGCGCCCAGCTTGTTCGTGATCTTGTACCCGGGAATCTTCTGGCCGCTCTTCTCCGCCGCCGCCATCTCCCGAAGCCGCGTCATCTGACGCTTCGTCACGTACTCGTTCTGCACCAGCACTTCCGCCAGCGACCGATCGTTCCGGTCGTCGGCCATGCTCTTCACGAGCTCCAGGCAGTGCTGCACTTCTTCCGGCGTCGCCAACTGGTTGTCGATCACCATCCGGCCCACGATGGTGTCGATGTTGCTCCCCTGCTTGGCGACCTCCTGCCGAACCTCCTCGGCCGATGGCACCACCAGGCCGGTCGAACCCAGCCCCTCCACGGAAGGACCATCCACCCCCGCCGAGGCGTCCTTCGACCCGGGCCCATCCTGTACGCGATCACTCATGACGTTCCGCCCACGAACCCAGCGCTCCCCGCCTCGCCCCCCCCGCCCGCCGACGAATGTCGGCCCGCCCGCATCACGGCGACGCCTTGCGGCCCAGCACCGATTCTACCGGTGAAGGTCGCCCTCGATGCGTGCCATTGTAGTGGCGGCACTCCCTGCATTCCTACGCACCAAGCCGCCCCCGAGTTGCCCCCCGCCGCCTGCTCCGCGCCGGTGCCCTTCGGACAGGACCGATAGTGATCGGCCACGCCGCCTGCAACGACATGACGACCGGCATGAAACCGGCGACGTCGGTCCGGCGAACCGCTGGAGGGACTGATATCCGCAACTCGCTGTCCGGCAGGCGAATGCGTCCCGACCCGACCTCGACACACACCCGGAGGCGTTCGCCTCCGTTTCTCTTCACGCGACAGCGGGCGTTGACGAACAGTCGTCAACGCCCGCTCGTGTTTGTACTCGTGATGATCGAGGCCTGGTCGCCGTCGATGACCCCTTAGCGCGAATCGCGAGGTCCGCGCCGATCGTCCTCACGCGAGTCGCGACGACGCTCGCGACGCTCCATGCGGTCGGCATGACCGGGCCCGTCACCACGCATCATCGGGCCGGGGCCTTGCCGACGCCCACCCTCGAAGCCGCGGCCCATCATCGGGCCAGGGCCTTGTCCACGCCGACCCTCGAAGCCGCGGCCCATCATCGGGCCAGGGCCTTGTCCGCGCCCACCCTCGAAGCCGCGGCCCATCATCGGGCCAGGGCCTTGTCCACGCCCACCCTCGAAGCCGCGGCCCATCATCGGGCCAGGGCCTTGTCCACGCCGACCCTCGAAGCCGCGGCCCATCATCGGGCCAGGGCCTTGTCCGCGCCCACCCTCGAAGCCGCGGCCCATCATCGGGCCAGGGCGGCCGGGTCCACGGAACGTGTCGCGCCGAGCAGCAGGTCCGCCTCGCATGGCACGGTGCCCGCGTTCGCCGCGACGATCCTGACGCCATTCACGAGGTTCGCGATCAGCGCCGGGACCACGAGCGTCATCGCCTCGACCCTCGGGACCGTCGCGCATCGGAGCCGCCTCGCGACCGCGATCGCGGCCTCCGTCGCGCGGCCCACGATCGCCGCCGGGGCCGGGTTCGCCATCGGAATGGCGGTCGCGTCGTTCCGCGCGACCGCGGTCGGGTCCGCGATCCGCAGGCGCTTCGGGCCGGCCGTCGCCCGACGACTCGTTCGCGCGGGGCGGCTGCCCCTCTCGCGGCGGCGGCGGCGCATCTTGTCGCGGAACCGGCTGCGCATGGCAGGCGCCGGCGGTGCAGACGATCGAGATCAGACACATGCTCACGAGTTGCTGAAGTGACATGAAAGAAGCTCCTGAATGGCCCTCGGATTCATCGGGCTCAACGCCGCCGCAGGGCCCTCATTGCCGCCGCGATGACGCCGCGTGAATCAAGTCGCCTGAACCGGTGGGACACCCCCGTGAGGGCCCCAACGCCCCACCACGCCCCGAAATGAACCGAGGCGAACCAATCATGCCCCGACCATGCACGCCCCCCATCGATCCGTGGTCAGGATCGAGCCGCATACCAGGCGATCAAGCAGACGACGGCGAGGCACGCCAGCGTGAAGAAGGTGATCTTCCACGCGCTGTAGGGGCGGTTGCCCGCGACGCTCCCGCTTCGGCCGTTGACGAGAAATCGATACGCCGCGCCGTTGTACCGGTACGCGCTGACCCACACGGGCACGAGGATGTGCTTGAAGGTGATGTCGCGGAAGGTGGAGTCCTTCGAGGTGATGGTCTGCACGTCGCCGCCGATGTCGCGGCGGATCGTCGCGTCGATGGTCGGCTCCATCTTCGCTTTCGCGCCGTCGAAGCCGCCGCGCAGGTCGACGGTGTAGGTCTGCGCGCGAAACCCGCTGACGTACTCGTCCTGATAGGGCGTCAATGCGGGCAGGTCCCAATCCTCGATGCCCGCGATTTGCTCGGTCGGGAGCGCGTCGGAAGCGACCACCAGCACGTCGTTGAAGTCGTCCATGACCACGCCCGCGGCGGGCGTCCATCGCGTGCGCCGCTCCTGCGTGGTGTAGGACTCGGTCTTGCCGTTGACGATCCTCGTCCGCTGCACCGAGACGTAATAGTGATCACCCCGCATGCCCGTGTACCGCGTCGTCGCCCGGCAGTCGTACGTCCAATACGGCATGTACAGGCCCGCCAGCGCGCTGGCGTTGGCCCCCTTGTAGACCGCGTCCCCCTCGATGCTCGCGAGCCGCTTGAGGGCCGAGGGCGCGAACCATCGCGAGGCGATCCACTTCCTGAACGCCTGCTGCGCCGCGGCACGCGTGACCGTGAACGGCAGGATGCTCCGGGGCTTGATCACTCTCGTGCTGACGCCCGAGGCCACGATGTTGCTCCCGCAGAACGGACAGGCGCGGCTCGAGGTGTTCTCCTCGAGCCGCACATGCGCGCTGCAGGCCTGGCACGTCACCTCGATCACCTCGACGCGTTCCGCCTGGTCGTCGAGCCGCGCCAACGCACCGGCGAAGTCGAGTTCCTCCACCTCGCCCTTCGCCGGCGCGATCTCGTTGACGGCCTGGCAGTACGGGCACGCGAGCGACGTCGTGCCGGGCTCGAAGGCCAGGTCCGCGCCGCAGGAGGAGCATGGAAAGGTGCTGACGCTCATGCAGGGCCGGAGCGCATCGCGAGGGCAGGATGCCCGATCAGGGGAGCGGCGGAGGCACGGTGGCGAACACGGTGGAGAGTTCGGCGACGGTGCCCGCCGGCGCCCACGCGCCCATGCCCTGCTTCCACACCAGCGTCTCTCGCGTCAGCGTGCCGCCTCGGGCCTGGCCTGCGAGCGTCGCCATGTCGAAGGGCCCCGCCTGCTTGCCGTCGATGGCGATGAAGAAGCCCGCCGGCAGCGGCGGCGGCACCACGGCCGCCGCGTGCATGGCCTGCGCCGCTTGCTGCCCAATGCCGATGCCCAGCCCCGCGCCCACGCCCGCCGCCGCCGCACCGCCGGGGTTCTTCGCGGCGTCGCGCAGCGCATCGGCCGCCTGGAGCTGCGTGTACCTCGACAGATCGCCGATCACGCCCATCTTCGTGCGGTTGTCGAGCGCCTGCTCGACCTCCGGCGGCAGCGAGATGTTCTCCACCAGCAGCGTGGTGAGTTCGATGCCATACTGCGCGATGGCGGGCTTCATGTGGCCGGCCATCACGCCGCCCAGTTCGCTGTAGTTGGCCGCCAGGTCGAGCGCAGCGATCCGCGACTCGGCCAGACACTCCGCGAAGCGGCTCACGAGCAGGTTGCGGACCTGGTCCGTCAGCCCGTCGACCGTCAGTCGCCCGTTGGTGCCGGCGATCTCCTTCACGAGCATTCCCGGATCGGTCACCTTCATCGAATAGGTGCCAAAGGCCCGCAGCCGCAGGGGCCCGAACTCGGGGTCGCGGAGCATGATGGGGTTCATCGTCCCCCACTTGAGGTCCGTGAACTGGCGGGTGTTGACGAAGTAGACCTCGGCCTTGAAGGGGCTGTTGAAGCCGTACTTCCACCCCTTGAGCGTCGAGAGGATCGGAATGTTCTGCGTCTCGAGCGTATGGGTGCCCGGCTTGAAGACGTCGGCGAGCTGACCCTCGTTGATGAAGACGGCGGCCTGCCCCTCGCGGACGACCAGCTTGGCGCCGTACTTGATCTCGTTGTTGTGCCGCTCGAAGCGGTAGACCAGCGTGTCGCGCGAGTCGTCGAGCCACTCGACGATGTCGATCAGTTCACCGGTCAGTTTCTTCCAGATGTCCAAGGCGATCCTCCTGTCACAGGGCCCGCGAGGCGGGCCGCCACCCATTCATCGGATACCGCCGCCGACGGTTTCATCGCCGCATGCGGTGCACCCAGCACCCGTACTCGATCATCGACTTGACCAGCTCCCACCTCGACGCGGGATACCCCGCCCCGAACGCGGTGTGCAGACGCCACGTCCAATAGGCCCCGCGCAGCCGAAAGCCCGACATCGCCGCCAGGCGAAGGAGCTGCCAAAGGCCCCCGACCAAGTTCAGCATGTCGCAAGGATATGCGACCGCGGCCGCGGCCATGGATCGTCCGCCCTCGCCGGGCGCAGCGCCATGCCGCCCGCTCAGCAGCCGGCCTGCCAGAGGTTGAAGAACGACTGGATGTCCCCGCCGTCGACGCCGCCGTCCTCGTTCACGTCGGCGAGGGGCTCGGCCACCTGCCACGCGTTGAAGAAGGACTCGACGTCCGCGCCGTCGACGCCCCCGTCCCGGTTGAAGTCCGCGATGCAGGAGGCGCCGTCGAATCGCACGTAGAAGGCCTGCTCATGGCCCATGGGGTTCCGGCCCTGACCGACGATCGTCTTGCCGTCGGCCGACACGTCGGTGGCCACCAGCAGCTGCCACCCCTGCAGATCGATGTCGTACTCGCCCTCGAGTTCCTGCTTGAGATCCCTGAAACCTGTGCCTGCTCGCCACACGAACGCGGTGGTGCCCGGGAATCCGAATCGCAACGCTTCGCCCACCACCACCGACCCGTCGGCGTTCACCGCCCTCGCAAACGAACTGCCGCTGGCTCCCGGCGCGCCCTGGTCGAGCAGTTCGAGTCCGCCCGCCGCCGTCCAGCGGAACGCCTTCATCTGGAAGCTCTCGGCGATGACGCCGACCGCGACCGAACCGTCGAAGTTCAGGTCGTTCACCCCCTGGAAGTTGCCGTCGATCAGCGGCGAGATCAGTTGCGGAGTCGTGCCGTTGATGACCACCGGCGCATAGGTGTCGAACGAGTTCATGCTCGAACCGATGCTCCGGGCCGCACCCCCCACCACGCGACCGTCGCCGCTGATGGCGTTGAAGTAGTAGTAGCCCGTCGGCACGCCCGCGCTCCGAGGCAACACCGTGGCCTGGCCCGTCGAGGGCCGCAGCGTGAACATGTCAGCCGGGTCGGGATAGATGCCACGGATGCCCACGTACGTCTGCGCATCATCCGACATGCCGAAGAAGAGGCTCGTCCAGAAGCCGTTGCTGTCACGGAGCAGGGGCAGCAGGTCCTCGTAGCCGTTCTGGGCCGACCATCGCCACGTGTCGCCCAGGATCACGCTGCCGTCCGACGAGACGCCCACCGCCGGATACATCCCGCCCAAGGGCGGCGTGACTTCCTGCACCGCACCGCCCGGCGACCACCTGGCGATCGACTGCGGGATGTACCCGCTGATGAACCCCGGCGGGTAGACCGGATACGCCACGACGCTGCCGTCACCGCTGACTCGCACCCCGGACCAACCCCCCGAACCACTGACGATGCACACGTTCTCGTTGCACCCGGGCTCCGCGCCAAGACCGGGGATCGGGATGAACTGGGCGGTCTGGGCAACGGCGGAGCCGCCGATCAGCATCAGGGACAACGCGGCGATGGAACGGGCCATGGTGGGGTTCTCGGGATGCATGGTCTTCGGAGACGTTGGACTAGATACGTCGCCGCCGCAGGCCCGGATGCACACCCCGACGTTGCCCCCGCCCACGACGCCTCTCCCCTCGCCCGCGTCGGGGCCGAGCAACCGGGAGCCCTGGACGCACGGGCGTTCATTCGCGCGGATCGAGGCCCTTCCACGGGTTTCCCTCACCCGCGGAGCGGGTTCGGTCACCCATGGATGGCAACAGTCGTCCGCCCTCCGGGCGGCGTGCGTGGTCGTGGGGTCGTGGGGCTTCGCGCGGATCGGGTGATGCGCGATCTGTCGCCCGCTTTGAGGCAAACCAGGAAGCGCGTTTCGCTCAGCACCCCGCCGCCCAGCGGGCGAAGAACGTCTCGATATCCGCGCCGTCCACGCCGCCGTCGATGTTCACGTCCGCCGACGAATCGGCCGACTCCCACGCGCGGAAGAACGCCTCGACGTCGGAGCCATCCACGCCCCCGTCCTCGTTGAAGTCCGCGATGCACACCTCGAAGGGCACGCGGATCAGCGACACGTTGGCGCCGAGGCTGCTCGTGGTCGACGCCGATGACTTCAGCCTCGCGCCGACGTAGAAGGCCCGCTCGCCGGTCATGAAGCAGCGATCTCGGAACGAATGGATGAACAGGTTGTCGTTCATCACGCCGTCGCCGTTGAGATCGACCGGATCGCCCTCTCGCGACAGGACACGCTCGCCGTTGAGCACCACCACCTCGTTCGACGCCGCCGCCGCGTTCGTCGTGCCCGTCACGATGAAGTTGCCGAAGATGTCGCCCTTGAAGTCGGTGATCGTCGACCACGTCTCGCTCGCGCCGGGCGTCACCGCGGCGCCCACGCGGGCGATGAGTTCGCGGTTGCGATACACCGCCGCCTGCCCGTTGCTGAGGGTCGCCCGCGCGTACCACGAACGATCGACGTCGAGCCAGCACTCCGTGATCGTCGAGATCGTCGCCGTGCCCCCCATGCCCGGCGCCTGCTGCCCCG
>JBAXFU010000061.1:0-18969 GCA_037139735.1 Phycisphaerae bacterium | reverse complement strand
CCATCGGCGGTCGGGCGATCATCCATCCCACCCACGTCGCCACCAGTCCCGCACCAACGTTGGCCGCCACGTTGAGCATCGCCAATCCCGCACGCCCGTCCCTCAGAAGCGAGACGGTCTCGAGCCCGAAGGCCGAGAAGGTCGTCAGGCCTCCGAGGAACCCTGCCACCAGCAGCAGGCGAGCCGGGTGATCGGCCGCGTGGAAGGGCACGAGCCGCGCCAATGCCACGCCCGCGGCGAGGCATCCGGCGACATTCACCGCCAGCGTCGCCATCGGAAAGCCCTGCGACGGCAGCAGGAGACTCGCGCCGTACCGGGCCGCCGAGCCCACTCCGCCGCCGAGGAAGACGAGCAGCACCTGCGTCAGCATGAAGCGGACGATAGTCGGGCTCGGGCTCCTGTTGCATGCGAGGGTGCATCGCCGATACCGTCACGCCATGTCCGACACGACGCTCCCTCCCATCCTGGTCCTCGGCGGCGGCCCCGATGCCGAACGCGAGGTGAGTCTTCTGAGCAGCAAGGGCGTGGCCGACGCGCTCATGGGGCTCGGCCACGAGGTGCACTATCACGTCATCGACCGGCTGGATGCCGCCGCCCTCAAGGCGTTGCCCGGGCGGGTGGTCTTCCCCGTGCTCCACGGCGGGTGGGGCGAAGGGGGCGCGTTGCAGGAACTGCTCGAGGCCGACGGGCGGCCCTTCGTCGGCTGCAAGGCCGCGGCGGCACGCCTGGCCATGGACAAGATGGGCACCAAGCTCGCCGCGGCCATGCTGGGCATCCCCACGGCGGCGGCGGCGATCGTCAACCCGGCCGACGGTGGCCTTCCCTTTGCCGCCCCGGCCGTCCTCAAGCCCGTGCACGAGGGGTCGAGCGTGGGTCTGCACGTCTGCAAGGACCAGCCCCGGCTCGACGCCGCCCGCGAGGCGGTGAAGGCGGACATGGCCGCCCACCCGTCGCGGGTGTACATGGTTGAACGGGGGCTCATGGGCGGACGCGAGCTGACGGTCGCGGTGCTCGACGGCGAACCCTTGGCCATCGTCGAGATCCGTCCGGCCGAGGGCGTCTACGACTACCAGGCCAAGTACTGCCGCAAGGACACTCAGTACGTCACGCAGCCCGACCTGCCGGGCGACCCGACGACCACGGCGACGATTCGCGGCCATGCCAAGGCCCTCTTCCGCGGCATGGGGTGTCGCCACCTCGCCCGGGTCGACTTCATCCTCGGCGTTGACGGCGTGGGCTACCTGCTGGAGGCCAACACGATGCCGGGGTTCACGGGCCAGTCGCTGGTGCCCAAGGCGGCCGCCCACGCGGGCATCTCCTATGGGCGTCTGTGCGAGATGCTGGCGGGATTCGCCATCCGCGACGGGGCGTAAGACGTGCCGGCGGGCGGGTGTTCGCGTGAACGCGACCCTACCCTCCGGGCATGTTCGACCGGCTCACCGACACCTTCCAGGGTCTCTACCGCAAGCTCTCCGGCCAGGCCGCCATCAGCGAGAAGAACGTCTCCGACGCGATGGTCGACGTCCGAGCCGCGTTGCTCGACGCCGACGTGCACGTCGAGGTGGTCGACACCTTCTGCGACGCGGTCCTCAAGGACGCGCTGGGTCGCGAGGTGACCAAGTCGCTTCGCCCCGGCGAGGAGATGATCGGCATCGTCCACAAGCGGCTCGTCGAGTTCCTCGGCGGCCAGGTCGAGCAGCCGACCGCCGGTGACCAGGCCGACTTGGGGCCCCTGGCGGGCCTCATGCCCAGGCTGCCCACGCCGGGCGCGCCGGCCGACGGCGACCTCATCATGCGGGTCAGCCCCGGGCCCACCGTGGTCATGATGTGCGGCCTGCAGGGTTCGGGCAAGACGACGACGTGCGGCAAGCTCGCCTCCTTCCTCAAGAAGCGAGGCCGCAGCGTCATGCTCGCGGCGGCCGACCTCCAGCGTCCCGCGGCGGTCGAGCAGCTCGAGACCATCGCCGGCCAGGTGAAGGCCGACATGCCCGGCGGCGCGGCGGTGTCGTTCTACGCCGAGAAGGACAAGACGGCCGAGTACGGCAAGGCCGTGGGCGTGGCGGTGCAGGTCTGCCGCCACGCGCTCGAGGAGGCAAGGCGCACCGGCGTCGACGTGCTGATCCTCGACACCGCGGGCCGCCTGCACGTCAACGACGCGCTGATGGGCGAGCTCAAGCAGGTGAAGAACGCGGTGATGCCGCACCACATCTTCCTCGTCGTCGACGCGATGACGGGGCAGGACGCGGTGAACTCGGCCAAGGCCTTCCACGACCGGCTCGAGGTCGACGGCATCGTCCTGACCAAGTACGACAGCGACACCCGCGGCGGTGCGGCCATCTCGGTCAAGCACGTCACGGGCGCGCCCATCAAGTTCGTCGGCACGGGCGAGAAGCTCGACGCCCTCGAGGAGTTCCATCCCACCCGCGTGGCCGGCCGCATCCTGGGCATGGGCGACGTGGTCGCGCTGGTCGAGAAGGCGCAGCAGGAGGTCTCCGCCGAAGACGCGAAGAAGATGGAGGAGAAGCTCGCCAAGGGCGAGATGGACATGGATGACTTCCTCGGCCAGCTCAAGACGCTGCGCCGCATGGGACCGCTCAAGCAGCTCCTGGGCCTCTTGCCGGGCGTGGGCTCGATGCTCAAGGACACGCACATCGACGACAAGCAGCTCGACGGCGTGCAGGCGATCATCAGCTCCATGACCAGGGCCGAACGCGCCAAGCCGTCGATCCTCGACAACAGCCGCCGCAAGCGCATCGCCAAGGGCTCGGGCCGCAAGGTCGAGGAGATCAGCCAGCTCGTCAAGCAGTTCGACATGATCAACAAGCTGTCCCGCACCATGTCGGGCATGGGCGGCGATCGCGTCGAGGCCGTCCGCCAACTCTCGCGCCAGGGCGGCATGGGCGCGGCCATCCCCGGCCTCAAGGGCATGCCCACCATGATGTCCAAGGGCTCGACCACGATGGCCAGCCCCAAGGACAAGTTCAAGAAGCGCAAGCGGTGACGGCGTGTGGGCGCGGTCGCGTGATGCGGCGGATCAGGGATGCAGCCGCGCATCCTGCGCCAGGGCCCGCGCGAGCGAGTCCCTCGCCCACGGTTCGAGCGTCGGCGGCGCGGGGTCGAGCGTGTTGCGGGCCCGGTCGAGCCGCAGGGGCGATCCTGACGCGAGCGTGAAGGTCGAGAGCGTGTCGCCCTTGGCGTCCAGCAGCAGCAGGGCCATCTTCACCGGCTTGGCCACCGCGCGCATCATCAGGTACTCGACGCCCTTGTCCGCCGTCGCGCCCGGTTCGAGGAGGTGCAGCATCACGTACGGGTCGCTCGCGAAGGTCGCCGCCGCCGCCTGCAACTTGGGACGGCCGGGCGAGATGCGGATCGTGCGAATCGGCGGCATGCCCCCCAGCGAGCGGATGATCCCCGCCCAACCCGCCTCGAGGCAAGCGCCCTGATCGAGCAGACTCGCGCCGATCTTGAGCCGGCAGCGATCGATCGCGACGATGCCCGCGGGCATGCTCGAGTGGAGGCCGGCCCAGAAGTCGTAGGCGTGCGGCGCGGGCCCGGTCGACACTTCCTTGACGGTCACCATCGCGCCGCCTCGGATGCTCAGTTCGGTCTGCTTGCCGCAGTCGCCGGGAACGGCGAGCTGCCACGAGCCCGAGGTGAGCAGCTGATTGACCGGCGTGCCGCTGAGCGGCGGCTTGATTGCGCGATCGGCCGCGGAGACGGGCGAGGGCTGGGGCGTGGGAGTCAGGCTCGGCATGATGGCGGGTTCCTGTCGCGGGAGGGTCCGATCGGTCAGGGGCGCATCCACGGGGTGAGAAGTCCTGCGCCCGCGCCGGACGCGAGGGCGAAGGGAAGGACGAAGGGGTTCCAGAGCCAGAGCGAGCCGCCGTAGGTCGCCGCCGCGGCGGCGCACGAGAGTCCCATCGCCAGCACGCACCATCGGCCCGCGGCGATCGGCGCCGCCGCGCCGCGTCGTCGCACCAGACGTCGCGAGAGCAGCACGCCCGCGCCGGCGACCAGCGGAATGCCCGCGAGCGTGCCCGGCTTGTCGTTCTCGACGATGAAGCCCGACCGGGCGATCATCGCGTCGCGGGCGCCCTGCGCGGCCGCGGCCTGCAGTTCGACGCCCCAGATGGGCCTGGGCCATCCGTCGATCCGCCAGAGGTCGAGCTCGGGGTTGGATTCGTCGGGGCTTCCCGGCGCGGGCGCGACCATGTCCCCGACGACCACGATCTTGTCGGCGAGGAGTCGCACGAGCGAGTCGCGGTCGCGGGTGAAGAGCGATCCCGCGTCGAGTCGAGCCTGCTCGAGGCGGGATGCCTCGGGAATGCCGGGCAGCTCGAGCCGCAGGATCCGGTCGTCGTCGCGGAGCGCCTCGAGTTCGACTCGTCGTTGCGGCGTATCGGCGATGTCGCCGACACGATCGATGCGAGTCTGGAGCATCAAGGGCGGTCGCGTGGTTCCGGGGGCCCCTCGACGCTCGTGGCGCAGGACAAGTTCGGCCCGGTTCGAAAGCGGGCGAAGCGTCATGTCGGCCTTGATCGAGGCGGCAGGGTCGGCGAGCGCGGCGGCGGCCATGATGGACGCCGCGGCCATCGACGCGCCGTCCTCGCCCTTGAAGCCCGCCTCGACGCCGAGGTTGCCCAGGTCGGTGGAGAGGCCGGCCTTGATCGCGAGCGCATGCGAGGCGACGCGGGCGAGCCCGGGCTCCACCAGCGGCATGCCCCGGACCTCGCGCCAGTCGGCCATGCCGAAGCCGATCCAGCCTCGCGGCGCATCGTCGGTCCCGCGGAATCGCTCGATGGCCTCGACGAGGACCTTCGTGTCCGCCGCGTCGCCCGGCTGGGGAAAGAAGTAATCCAGCAGCACGACGCGGGCGTGCAACTCGCGAAGACGATCGACCACGGCCGCGATGAAGGCCCGGTCGCTCCGCGCCGGATCCAGCCCGGCCTTTGCCGCGATGACGGCGCGATCGGGGGCATCGACGGTGCCCGTGCCCGATGCGTCGGCCGTGCTCCGCAGGCCGACGATCACGACATCGCGGATCGTCGGTGCGGCGGCGAGCGGGGCGATGGCTCGGTACCACCCGGCGTAGGCCAACTCCCCCGAGAGCACGGTGGCGCCGGCGAGTAGTGAGAACGCCGATGCCGCGAGCGTCGCGACGAGGGTCAAGGCCAGATCGCGCCGGTGCGGCGCGGTCGCAAGCGGAGCCAATTCCCGCGCAAGCTCGCCCGCATCGGCATGACGGGCGGCTGGATCGATCGACATCGCCCGCTTCAGGCAGCGACGCAGTCGGCCCGGCAGCACGCGACCGTCGACCGTCCGCGGGATCGCGACGGCCGCACCGCGAGCGTTCGTTCGGGCCTCCGGTCGGGCGTCTGGTCGGGCGTCGGCGCGAGCGGGATCATGCGGCCAACGGCCGGCGACGAGGCGAAAGAGCGTCACGCCCAGCGCGTAGACGTCGACGGCCGCCGTGAAGTCGTGCGGATCGCACCCCTCGCGAAGCTGCTCGGGGGCCATGCACGCCAACGTGCCACGCAGCGAGCCGATCGCCTCGCCGGCGTCGCGACGTTCGTCGGTGCGCGTCGAGAAGGCCAGCCCGAGGTCCGTGACCCATGCCCTGCCCCGGGCGTCGACGAGGATGTTGCCGGGCTTCAGGTCGGCGTGCACCACGGCTCGCTGGTGGAGCGTTTCGACGGTCGTGCAGACAGCGATGAAGAGCGCGATGACGCGGTCGAGCGACATGCCGCGACAGGCCTCGTCGAGCGGGCGTGCGCCCTCGATCCATTCCATCGCGATGAACGGATGCTCGCGTCCGTCGAGGGCGAAGACGCCGTGCTCGAGCGGCGAAGGAACGCACTCGAGATCTCGCACGCGGTCGAGCATCTCCGCCTCCCGGGCGAGCACCGCGGCGGCGGCGGGGGCGCTCGAGGCGGGCATCTTCACGGCGATGCGTCGCGGGGTGCGAGGGTCGTGCAGCCATGCGGCCCACACCTCGCCCATCCCGCCGCGGCCGATCAGGGCCTGCAACTCGATGGCCCCGCCGCGTCCGATCCGCAGTCCGCGCGGGATGGATTGGCCGGCATGTCCGCCGGAGGGCGGGCCTGAAGGGTCCTTCGTCGTGGCTTGCGACGGCGTGTAGCTCATGGAAACCGCGGGTCGGTCCTGAAGCGGCGTTCGACGTCCGAAAGAGTACCCGTCGGCCGCCCCATGGTCCCAGAACGCCGGTTGATCGGGTGAAGTTCGGTCGTCTCAACGCATGGTCGCGTCGGAATGGGGACGCGGAGCGACGTGTCGGTTTGCAACGGCCGCGCCGATGGTGCAAGATATGAGGTGTTCGGTGCGAAGTGCCGTGCGAAGGGTCGAGGGTCCATCCATCATGAAGCGAACGCCTTGGTCATGCTGGTCCCTCCTCGCGACGCTCGCCGCCGCGCCCGCCGCGCACGGCCAGTTCGTCAACCGCGAGGTCGAACCCAACGACACCAAGGAGATCGCCAACGTCGCCGACAGCGGCGGCGGGGGCATGAAGGCACGACCCTCGCCCGAACGCGGCGATCGCATCAACGGCGTCTCCACCGGCAGCGGCGTCGGCACGGGCCTCTCCTCCGCCGACTACTTCAGGGTCGTCACCGCCCAGGATCCCTCCGGGCTCTACTGCTACTACTTCGAGGCTCCGTCGAACTCCGCGGGCGTCGAGACGTCGATGCGGGGGCTCTCGCAGACCGGCGGCGTCATCAATCAGGGCACCGACGCGCTCGCGCAGCGGGGCGAGTCCGGACCCGTCCGCAACATCTGGTACGGCACCGGTCCCGCGGCACGCTTCTTCCTCCGCGTCACCGGCAACTCGACCACCACCGGTCCCTACAACCTCGAGTACAACTGCGTCCCGTACGAGCCCATCGCGCACGGCGGCGGCAGCGACGCCTCGCAGCCCTATGTCGCGGGCTCCATCACCATCTCGGCCTACTCGATCCCGGCCGCCGATCTCGACTTCTGGATCTACGACGACCAGTTCAACCCCATTCCCGGGTACGGCCACGACGACCCTGATCCCGCGGGTCTCACGCGGGTCTTCTCGCCGGGCGTCTATTACGCCGCCCTCACCGACGACAACCTCCTCAACGACCAACCCGCGGCGTTCGACGACGCCAACCAGTCCGCCGTCGTGCTCGACTTCCCCAACGTCACCGCGAGCAGCAGCGCGGTCTTCCCGTTCGCCACGATGGGCCTGACCATCACGGCCAACGCGGCCCCCGTCTCCATCAGCGGATCCAAGAGCCACCCCTTCCAGGTTCTCTTCTTCCGCTTCGTCGTCGTCGATCCGCTCGCGTGCTCGCTCTGCCCCGCCGACTTCAACGGCGACGGCGGCGTCGACGGCTCCGACGTGGCCGCGTTCTTCGATCAATGGGAGGCCGGCGGGCCGTGCGGCGACGTCAACGGCGACGGCGGCATCGACGGGCAGGACATCGAGGCCTTCTTCACGCTGTGGGAGGCGGGCGGTTGTTGAGTCGTGCCGCCGCGACGGAACCTGCGGCGGCCTGCAGCGGAATCATCACCAAGGACCGGGGAGCATCTGTCATGTCCAACCTTCGTCGTCGTCTCGCCTTCGCCGCCGCGGCCGGCTGCCTCGTCGCGGGCGGCGCCCACGCCCAAACCTGCGGCCGATGGCTCGAAGGTGACGGCGTGCCCGGCATCAACGGCTCCGCGCGAGCGATCGTCGAATGGGACCCCGACGGCGCGGGACCTCGCACGCCCTTGATCGTGATCGGCGGCACGTTCACCATCGCCTACGACCTCCTCGCCTCGAACATCGTCGCGTACGACCCCGTCAACGACGCATGGGAAACCCTCGGCGCCGGCACCAACGGCTCCGTGCTCGCGATGGCCGTCGCCCCCTCGGGCGAGTTGCTCGTCGGCGGCGACTTCACCGCCGCCGGATCGGCCTCCGCCTCGCGCATCGCCCGCTGGAACGGCGGCGCATGGCAGGCCGTCGGCGAGGGCTTCAACGGCGCCGTGCGAGCGCTCGCCTTCGACGGCTCGGGTTCGCTCGTCGCGGGCGGACTCTTCTCGCAATCGGGCAGCACGACCGCCAATGCGGTGGCCCGCTGGAACGGATCGGCGTGGACGGCGATGGGCAGCGGCTTCAGCAACGCCGTCAACGCGTTGGTGCGACTCCCCGGCGGCGACCTCGTCGCGGGCGGCTCCTTCACGGCCTCGGGCTCCACCTCCGTCTCGCGCATCGCCCGATGGAACGGATCGGGCTGGTCCGCCCTCGGTTCAGGCGTCAGCGGCGCCGTCAACGCCCTCGGCGTGCTCCCCTCGGGCGACTTGCTGGTCGGCGGCGCGTTCTCCGCCGCGGGCGGCGTCTCCGTCGGTCGCGTGGCCCGTTGGAACGGCGCCGCGTGGTCGGGATTCGCCGGCGGCGTCAACCTGCCCGTCCTCGCCCTCGCGACGCTGGCCGACGGCACGTTCGTCGCCACCGGCAGCTTCACCACCGCGGGCGGCGCGTCTCACCCCTTCATCGCTCGATGGACCGGAACGAGCTGGACCAGCGTGGGCGGCGGGCTTGACTTCAACGGCTCGGCCCTGCTGGCCGCCGGCGACGGCACCCTGTTCGTCGGTGGCGACTTCGGCTTCGCCGGCGGCGTGGCCGCCCAACGCATCGCGGCCTGGACGGGCAGCGCGTGGGAGGCCTTGGCTCGCGGCTTCAACGGACCCTTGACCTGCGCCGTGAAGCGAGCGAGCGGCAACGTCGTCGCGGGCGGCTACTTCACCGTCTCGCCGCGAAGCGAGGCCCGGGGCGTGGCCGAGTACGACGGCAGTCGATGGCTCCCGCTCGGCGACGGCGTGTCGGGCGCGGTTCACGCCCTGACCCTCAACGCCGCGGGCGACGTGATCGCGGGCGGATCCTTCGCCGCCGCGGGCGGCGTGGCGGCCAGCAACGTCGCCCGGTGGAACGGGGCGGCGTGGAGCCCGCTGGGCTCGGGGCTCGACGGCGTCGTCTACGCGCTCGAGCGAATGCCCGACGGCGCGATCATTGCCGCGGGCCAGTTCGCGTCGGCGGGCGGCGCGCCTGCGAGCAACATCGCCCGCTGGAGCGGCTCGTCGTGGAGTGCGCTCGGCGGCGGGCTCACGGGCGTCGGATCGGTGGTCAACGCGCTCGCCGTCGCACCCGACGGCACGCTGGTGGCCGGCGGCAGCTTCACGCAGGCGGGGGGCGTGCCCGCCCTCAACATCGCCCGCTGGAACGGCACGTCGTGGAGCCCGCTTGGCGACGGCTTCGACGGCGCGGTGGCGGCCGTGACGATCGCCGGCGACGGCGGACTGGTGGCGGGCGGACTCTTCGGCGCATCGGGATCGACCCCGACGCCGGGCGTGGCCAAGTGGAACGGATCCGCGTGGAATCCGCTGGGCGTCGGCGTCAACGGCAGCGTCTTCTCGTTGCTTGGACTGGCGGGAAACAACCTCATCGCGGGCGGATCCTTCACCGCCTCCGGCTCGACGCCGCTGGGCCGCATCGCCCGATGGGATGGCGGGGCCTGGCGGTCGCTGGCCGACGGCGTCGACGGCACCGTCGCCGTGCTCGAGATTCTCGACGCGCAGACGCTCATGGCGGGCGGCGACTTCACGACGGCGTCGGGCCTGGTCAGCGCGTACGCGGCGAGTTTCTCCTTCATCGGCGACGACCCGGTCATCCTCTCGCAGCCCGCCTCGACCGCCGGGTGTCGCGCCGGACAGACGCAACTCGACGTGACGGCCTCAGGGACCGCGCCGCTGCAGTATCGGTGGGAGGCCCTGCTCGACGCGCGTTGGACGCCCCTGGTCGATGGCGAGCGGCCCGGCGTGGCGACGTTCGCGGGCACGTCGACCCGCGTGCTGACGATCGGCTCGCCCGCGGCGGCCTCGCTGCGGGTGCGGTGTCGCGTGCAGGACGCGTGCGCGTTCGTGGTGAGCGGCGAGGCGCTCTTCACGGCGTGCGCGTGCCTGGCGTGCCCGAGCGACTTCAACGAGGACGGCGGCATCGACGGCGCGGACATCGAGGCCTTCTTCCGTTCGTGGGTCACGGGTTCGTGCGACGCCGACGTGAACCAGGACGGCGGCACCGACGGCGCGGACGTCGAGTCGTTCATCGTCCGCTGGCAGACGGGCGATTGCTGATTCGTGATCGTCGGCCCCTTCGGGACCAGCTGCGTGTTGGCGTTCGTCCACGGGTTTACCTCACCCGCTGCGCGGGTTCGGTCACTCGCGGCAACGCTCGTGGGCCCTGTCGGGCCCTTGGTTCGGGCATGCCTTGGTCCCGGAGGGACCGACGAACGGAGCGGCGGGTGAAACGAACCCGCAACGCGGGTGAGTTGAACCCGCCGTACGACGCGAGACGCGCATGCCGCCCCTGCAAGGGGCGGACGAAGGGTGAGGCGAGGGCGTCTCATGCGAACAAGAATGCCAACGGATCCTGGCGTGCGATCGTCGGCCCCTCGCGCGAATCGGCGCTATCCACGAGTTCCCTCACCCGCTTCGCGGGTTCGGTCACTCGCGGCAACGCTCGTGGGCCCTGTCGGACCCTTGGTTTGGGCGTGCCTTGGTCCCGGAGGGACCGACGAACGGAGCGGCAGGCGTTGTCGCTCAGGCGATGAGGTCGCGCACGACGTTGCCCGCGATGTCGGTGAGCCGGAAGTCGCGTCCCTGGTGGCGGTAGGTCAATCGCGCGTGATCGATGCCCAGCAGGTGCAGCATCGTGGCGTGCAGATCGTGCACGTCGACGGGGTTCTCGACGATGTTGTAGGAGAAGTCGTCGGTGCGTCCGTACGTGATGCCGGGCTTGATCCCGCCGCCCGCCAGCCAGATGCTGAAGCAGCGGGGGTGGTGGTCGCGTCCGTAGTTGGTCTCGGAGAGGGTGCCCTGGCTGTAGACGGTGCGACCGAACTCGCCCGCGCAGAGCACGAGCGTGTCGTCGAGCATCCCGCGGCGCTTGAGATCGAGGATGAGCGCGGCCTGCGGCTGGTCGACGGCGTTGGCCTGGAGGCGGATCTCCTTGGGCAGGTTGTTGTGGGCGTCCCAGCCGCGCATGTAGAGCTGGATGAAGCGAACGCCCCGTTCGGCGAGTCGGCGGGCGAGCAGGCAGTTGGCGGCGAACGAGCCGGGCCGGGTCACATCGGGGCCGTACAGCTCGAGGGTCTCCTTGTCCTCGCTCGAGAAGTCGGAGAGCTCGGGCACGGACATCTGCATGCGGTACGCCATCTCGTACTGCGCGATGCGAGAGCGGACCTCGGGGTCGAGCGACCGGGCCATTTCCTGTTCGTTGAGCGCGCCGACGAGATCGAGCATGCGGCGGCGGTCGGCGCGTTCGAGGCCGGCGGGATCCTTGAGGAAGAGCACGGGGTCGCCCGCGCTGCGGAGCTTGCACCCCTGGTGCTCGCTGGGAAGGAAGCCGCTGCCCCAGAAGCGGGCCGACAGGGCCTGCATGTTGCCCAGCCCCTGAGTGATGAGCACGACAAACGCGGGGAGGTTGGCGTTCGCGCTGCCCAGCCCGTAGCTCATCCACGAGCCGAAGGAGGGGCGGCCGGGCTGCTGGTTGCCCGTCTGGAAGAAGGTGATGCCCGGCTCGTGGTTGATGGCGTCGGTCCGCATCGAGTGGATGAAGCAGATCTCCTTGGCCGCCGCGCCAAGGTGCGGGAGCAGTTCGCTCAGCCACACGCCCTGGTCGTTGTTGGCATGCCGGGAGAAGCGGAAGATCGACGGGGCGACGGGGAAGCGGGCCTGCCCGCTGGTCATGCCCGTCAGCCGCTGGCCCTGCCGCACCGAATCGGGGAGGTCCTGGTTGTAGCGGGCGCGGAGCTGGGGCTTGTGGTCGAAGAGGTCGAGTTGGCTGGGCGCGCCCTCCATGTGCATGTAGATCACGCGCTTGGCCTTGGCGGGAAGGTGGGGCACGCCCGCAAGGCCCGCGCCCGCCGTCGCGCCCGCCGCCTGCGACAGGAGCGACGCCAGCGCGGTGGCGCCCAGACCCGCCGTCATCGTGCGGCCCGCCATTCCGAAGAAGCGGCGGCGGGTGAGATCGAGGTAGTGCTGCTCGACTGGGTGCGTGGCTGGGTTGGTCATGGCGGGCCTCCCGGCGGATCGTTCAGTGCTGCGTCACGGTCTGGTGAAGGTTGAGGAGCGAACTGGCCACCATCGTCCACGCGGCGCGCTCGGCCGCGTCGGCGTCGCTCGGAGCGGGATGTTCCTCGGCGGCGATCAAGGCCCGCGCGTCGTCGGGCCGCGCGCGGAAGCGGGCGCGGAAGTCGGCGAGCGCGTCGCGAAGGAGCGAGATCGCCCCCTCGTCGGGCTTCTCGCCCGTGCACCGCCGGAAGAGGCCCACGAGCCGACCTTCGTCGTCGCCGCCGGCGTCGAGGGCGAGTCGCGCCAGTTCGCGGGCCGCGCGGACGTAGAGGGGATCGTTCCAGAGCACGAGGGCCTGCAGCGGCGTGTTGGTCGAGGCTCGACGGATCGTGCACGATTCGCGCGTGGGCGCGTCGAAGGTGAGCATCGACGGCGGCGGACTGGCCCGCTTCCAGTAGGTGTAGAGGCTGCGGCGGCGATTCTCCTCGTCGGGCCCGGGCTTGTACTCGCGCGTGTTGCTCGAGAGCATCGCCACCTCCTGCCAGAGCCCCTCGGGCTGCGAGGGCTTCACCGAGGGGCCGCCGAGCCGCTCGACGAGCAGGCCCGACATCGCGAGCGCGCCGTCGCGGACCTGCTCGGCCGTGAGACGCCGCCTCGGATACGACGCCAGGAGCCGATTCTCGGGGTCCGTCTCCGCGAGGTCCGTGCGCACGTTCGACGACTGCCGGTACGTCGACGACGTGACCATCATCCGCATCATGCGGCGCACGTTCCACCCGTGTTCGCGGAAGTCGACCGCCAGCCAGTCGAGCAACTCGGGATGCGTGGGCCACTCTCCCTGCAGGCCGAAGTCCTCGCTCGTGCGGACGAGCCCGGACCCGAAGACCAGCTCCCAGCATCGATTCGCCGCCACGCGGGCCGTCAGCGGGTTCTCCGCCGACATGAGCCATCGCGCGAGCCCAAGCCGATTCCGCGGCGCATCGTCGGGCAGGCGGCCCAACGCCGCGGGGACCGATCGCTGCACCGGCCTCGCGCGGTCGGGGTGGTCGTACTGCCCGCGAGCGAGCACGAAGGTCTCGCGGGGCGTCTCGAGCTCCTTCATCACCATCGTCTTGGGGGAGGCCGCCTCGATGGCCTTGCGTTCGCCCTCGAGCAGGTCGATTTGGGCCCGGCGTTCCCGGTGCGCTGGCGAGAAGGAGTTCGCCCACGCCGCCTCGAGGCGAGGCCGGGCCTCCTCCCCGCGGCTGCGTTCGGGCAGGATCGCCGGCACCAGTTCGTCGGGCATCGCCTCGTCGACGCGCCTGGCGGCGTGGTAGAAGGCCCCGTCGCCCCCCGTGTTCACGACCTTGAGCACCAGCGTGCTCTCGCCCGGCGGGAACTCCACCCGCACCTTGTCCTGGTCCGGCGCCGCGCTCCGCTCGATGTTGCGGGCGGCGATCTCGCGGCCGTCGAGGAAGAGACGGAAGCCGTCGTCGCTGCCCAGCGAGAGGTCCATCGTCGCGCCCGCCACCGTGTGCACGGTGCGGGCCGCGTAGGAGACGTTGAGCCCGGCGTCCGTCGGCACCACCGCGCCGTCCTTGAACGATTCGTCGTGACGCCACGGAACGCGCTTGTCGCCGAAGACCTGATTGGGGTCGAGTCGTTTGATCGACTCGGGGCCGAAGGCCTCGTCGAAGACCGTCGCGCGGTCCTTCGCGGCGAACGGACCGGCCACCCGCCACGGCGAGAAGGTGACCGGGAGGAGGCGGGCGTCGGCGCACGTCGCGAGGGAGAATCGCACGCGGCCCAGCACGTGCCGCGCGTACATCGAGCGATACTTGAGCCGCACGGTGACGAGCGTGGGCGAGCCGTCGCCCATCGGGCGGTCGGCCAGCAGCAGCAGCGTGCGGTTGCCCGGCGTGCGGTGCCCGTCGACCGCCCACCCGCGCGACGCGCCCGCCGTGTCGAAGAGCGCGTCGGTGACGTGGTACTCGCCGTTGGTCTGCGACAGGTCGGCCCAGATCCACCGCGGCGTCACCAGGTGCGCGTCGCCGGGATCCGACCGCGGCGCCCACGACACCTCGATGCCCGTCAGCACGGCGTTGCCGTTGTTCGCGCGGCCCAGACGGCCCGAACCCAGCGAGGCGTCGGCGATCGCCTCGAGCAGCAGCAGTCGCGGCGGGCCCGCCGTCGGCGAGGTCTCGAGGGTGAACTCGTGCACGTCGGTGTCGGGATTCACGCCTTGCGCCAGCACCGAGCCGTCGGGCTGGGGCGCGAGGGTCGCTCCGCCCTCGCTGACCGCGCGGTTCACGCGAGTCTCCATCCACGACACGCCCGTGTCCGGGCCGATGCGGGCGAAAAACGCGTCGCGTCGCGCCTCGTCCTCCCTGGTGACGGACCGCTGCTGCCGCTCGAGCAGCGCGACGGCCTTGCCGATCTCCTCCGTGCGCTCGCGCTGCGCTTCCGAGGGCACCGTGATGAACGGCTCGTACGCGCGGTTGGGGTCCTGCGTCTGCGAGTAGAGGCCCGGCTCCTCGATCGAGTTGAAGAAGGCGTAGAAGCCGTAGAAGTCCTTCGTCGTGATCGGGTCGTACTTGTGGTCGTGGCAGCGGGCGCACCCCATCGTGAGCCCCAGCAGCACCGACGCCGTCGTCGACGCGCGGTCCACGGCGTACTCGACCAGGTACTCCTCGGCGATCGCGCCGCCCTCGTCGGTCGTGATGTGGTTGCGGTTGAAGCCCGAGGCGATCTTCTGGTCCGTCGTCGCGTCCGGAATCAGGTCGCCCGCGAGCTGCTCGATCACGAAGCGATCAAAGGGCATGTTGTCGCGATAGGCGTGCAGGACCCAGTCGCGCCACAGCCACATCTGCCGGCCGTTGTCCTGGTGGATGCCGCACGTGTCGGCGTAGCGGGCCGCGTCGAGCCACGGCGCCGCCAGCCGCTCGGCCGTGCGCGATCTCCACGGCTCTTGCGTCAGCAGCCGATCCACCACTCGCTCGTACGCGTCGGGGGATTCGTCGGCGAGAAAGGCCGTCGTCTCATCGGGCGTCGGCGGCAGGCCCGTCAAGTCGAGCGTCACGCGCCGCAGCAGCGTGGCGCGATCCGCCTCCGGCGAGGGACGAACCCCCGCCCGCTCCAGCGACGCCAGGATGAAGCGGTCGATGTCGTTGCGGGCCCACGAATCATCCGCCGTGCGAGGCGGCTCCGGCCGCTTGGGGGCGACGAACGACCAGTGCGACTCGTACGCCGCACCCTGCTCGATCCATCGCTCGATCACCCGCCGCTGCGCGTCGGTCAGGGCCGCCTTGTGGCTCGTCGGCGGGGGCATCATTTCGTCCGGATCCGTCGACCCGATCCGCTTCACCATGCGGCTCGCCGCGGGCTGCCCCGGCACGATCGCCGCGCCCCCCTTGCGATGGGCCGTCGCCGAGGCCGCCTCGTCCAGTCGCAGGCCCGCCTTGCGCGCCTGTTCGTCCGGGCCGTGGCAGGCAAAGCAGCGATCCGAGAGGATGGGCCGCACGTCCCGCGCGTAGCGAACCGGCTCGGGCCTCGCCTCGACGCGCAGCGTCGAGGCGGGCGGCTCGGGATTCGAGAGGAGCACGCACGCGCCCGCGAACGTCGCGAGCACGGCGGCCGGAAGAGCGAGGGGTGACGCCATCTCCCGGCCATTCTACTGACAAACGCCCGTGCGCCCAAGCGCAATCCGCCGGCTCCGCCGCGAAGGCCCGCGTGAAGGCCCACGCATGTTTGCATGCCGGTCGGGGACCGATACCCCGTCGAGGGCATCGGACCCAAAGCCGCCGTTCAGGTCCGCTCGTCGTCGCCGTACGCCTCGATGATCCGCTGCACCAGGGTGTGTCGCACCACGTCCTGTCGCGTGAAACCGACGAAGCCCACGCCCTTGGTGTCGCGGAGTTTCGACGCCGCGTCGACCAGGCCGCAGTCGCCGGGGTCGTCGAGATCGGTCTGGCTGGGGTCCCCGTTGACGATCATCTTGCTCCCGTGGCCCATGCGGGTCAGGAACATCTTCATCTGGCCGCGGGTGGCGTTCTGCGCCTCGTCGAGGATCACGAAGGCGTGATTGAGCGTGCGGCCTCGCATGAAGGCCAGTGGCGAGACCTCGATGACGTCCGTCTCCATGAAGCGACGGAGCGTGTTGAACTCCATCATGTCGTTGAGCGCATCGAAGAGCGGCCGCAGGTACGGGTTCACCTTCGCGCGGATGTCGCCGGGCAGGAAGCCCAGCCGCTCGCCTGCCTCGACCGCCGGACGCGCCAGCACGATTCGCTTGATGCGCTCGGTCTTGAGCATGTGCACCGCCGCCGCCACCGCGAGGTACGTCTTGCCCGTGCCCGCGGGGCCGATGCCAAGGACCAGGTCGTGCTCGCGGATGGCCTGCAGGTACCGTTCCTGGTTCGCCGTGCGAGGTCGCACCTGCCGCCCCGCGACGTAGACGTTCAGCCGCCCGTCCCATTCGTCCTCGTTGACCGGCGCGGAGCCGATCGTCTGGTCCGGGTCGGCGGTCATCCGCTGCGATTCCTCGGTGATGAGGTCGAAGACCTGCTGGCGGCCCAAGGCCTGCTTCGCCGCACCCGCCGCGTTGAGCGCCTCGAGCACGTTGCGGGCGATCAGCACCGCGTTGCGCTCCCCGCTGAGCGAGATCTTCCCCTCCCGGGCCGTGACGTGCACGCCCAGCGCCTCGCGGATCATCTTGAGGTTGCGGTCCGCCGGGCCCAGCACGGCGAGCCGCTCGGGTCCGTTGATGATGCGAAGGGAGACTTCCAAGGCTTTGATCGTATGGGCCGAGCGGGCCCGTCACCCCGAGGGCGTACGCTCTTGCCGGCATGATCGCCGCACGGCTCGCCATTCTCGCCTCGACGACGCTGTTGGCGGCATGCGCCGCGTCGGGGAGGCCCGAACCCGTCGGTCCCGACACGCCCGCGCCCGCCGACACCGTCCGCGGCGACTGGAACGACGTCGATGCCGCCGTCGAGGTCGCCTGCATGCGGGCCCACGTCGCCTTGCTCACGTCGTCGCCGTCGACCCTTCCCGATCGCCGCCGCACCATTCGCTACCGCTTCCTCGCCGACGATGATCGCCAATACGTGCTCATCGCCACGCAGGCCGCCCCCATCGACGGCGCGGACGCCTCCGGGCTGATCGATCTCGTCGCCAGAGGCGCCCCCGATCGCGATCTTCGCGTCGAACGCATCCTCGTCCGCGAGACCGCCCGTCGCCTCGAGCACCTCGCCGGCCGCGAGTGGGCTCCCATCCGCTGACGCCTCACGCCGGAACGCCAAGGTGCGCCAGCCGCACCTCGTAGTCGCGGCGGCTCCCGGCTCGCGGGCGGATCGTCACGTCCCCTTCCGCGTACAGGCACCGCAACGCCTTGATCACCGCCGCCCGCGTCGTGCCCGTCAGCGTCGCCAGCGTCGCGCAACTCGGCACCGAGCCTCCCGCGTCGAACCGCAGCGACTCGACGATGCTGCACCGAAGGTCTCCCTTGCGGAGCAGGCGGTCCCGCAGCCACGGGTTGGCGGCAAGCACCCGCTGCTCGGGTGGTGGGGGGGTGGGGTCGGGCAGGCCGGCCGACGCGATGCCGCAGGCACGCACCGCGAGCGCGAGGTCCGCGGGCCCGCCCGCCTCGATCGCCGCCACCAGCACCCGGGCAAGCCCTCCGCGCGCGGCGGCGGGCAGTGAGGTCGCGATGGCCGCCAACCGATGCCTCGCCGTCGCCATGCCATACCTGCCAAGCCATCCCGCAATGACCTCGGGCGATGGATTGGCGCGGTCCCCGCCGGCCACGGCAACGCCGTCGACGATCAGCCGCTCAAGATCGAGCACCGCCCCCCGAGAGGCCGGTAGCACTCCCAGCAGGGAACCCCATCCGCGTTCGATGGTCGACGAATGTGCGCAAACCCATGCAGGGACTAATGTTGCAGCCACTGCATAACTGTATACCAATGGTCAACAAATGGCAACCCACGATGCGGGCGAGCGAGGTGGCGTGCGGGGCTGGGGCTTTGCTCGGGTGCCGGTTGGAGCGGGCGTTGCCTGCCGCTACCATGGCCTCACTCATGGCAGCGATCAGCTATTCACCGGGAATGAAGGTCAAGGTCACGCAGCAGGTGCCGCGGCTGACCGGCGTGATGGTCACGTCGGTGGAGGGCACCGTGGTGAAGTTCGAGCAGGCCAAGACCGGCTCGTGGTACGCCCACAGCAAGGACCACAAGTTGTGGATGGACCGGCTGACGCTCCGCAAGGCCGACGGCGAGATCGTGGTCTGCAACCTCGACCAGTACTCGAGCGTGGATGCGGAAGATGTCGCGACGCGGCCTTCGTAACGGGCCCGGTGTTGACTTGCACACGCCAGCCCGCTTCGGGCGTCCCCTGGCGGGGGCCATCGACGCGGCGCGTCGATGGCGTTGGGCGTGGTCGCGTCCGCGATGATGTCGCGTCGTCGTGAACGCCATCGACGTGGCGCGTCGATCGCGTTCGGCACGGCGATGTCACGGCGCGGCTGGCTCCGCCGGGGGCTTGCTCGAAGACTCGCTGCGCCCACGACGGCGGGGGCCCGACGCGCCGACATGGCGTGACGACGCGGAGGCCATCGACGCGGCGTGTCGATGGCGTTGGGCGTGGTCGCGTCCGCGATGATGTCGCGTCGTGGTGAACGCCATCGACGCGGCGCGTCGATCGCGTTCGGCACGGCGATGTCACGGCGCGGCTGGCTCCGCCGGGGGCTTGCTCGAAGACTCGCTGCGCCCACGGCTCAACGAAGGGACGCCCTTCGGGCTGGCGACTCGGCCGCAAACATGTCGACACCCCCGATCCGCGCATTGCCCCGCCAGCCCGCTTCGGGCGTCCCTTGGTTGAGCCGGGGTGCGCAGCCCGGCT
>JBAXFU010000060.1:0-20002 GCA_037139735.1 Phycisphaerae bacterium | reverse complement strand
CGCGGCGACAGCTTCCGACCCCGAGGGTCAGGGCCTCACCTACACCTGGACGCAAGTCTCCGGCCCCGCCGTGACGCTCAGCGGAGCATCGACCGCGACGCCGAGCTTCACGGCCCCCGAAGGCCTGACGAACACCGCCATCGTGCTGCAGTGCACGGTGAGCGATGGCACGAACACGACGGTCGACACCGTGACGGTCAACGTCAACCGCGACAACGACGCACCGAGCGTCGATGCCGGTGCGACGCAGACCGTGGACGAAGGCGACGTCGTGACGCTGGCGGCCACGGCTTCCGACCCCGAGGGCCAAGGCCTCGCCTACGCCTGGACGCAAGTCTCCGGACCCGCCGTGACCCTCAGCGGAGCATCGACCGCGACGCCGAGCTTCACCGCCCCCGAAGGCTTGGCCAACACCGCCATCGTGCTGCAATGCACGGTAAGCGACGGCACGAACACGACGGTCGACACGGTCACCGTGACGGTCAACGCCGACAACGACGCCCCCGCCGTGGACGCCGGCTCCAACCAGACCGTCGACGAGGGTGATGTCGTGACCCTCGCGGCGACCGCCTCCGATCCCGAAAGCCAAGGCCTGACCTACGCGTGGACGCAGGTCTCCGGCCCCGCCGTGACGCTCAGCAACGCATCGACCGCCACGCCAAGCTTCACGGCCCCAGAGGGGCTGGCCACCACCGCGATCGTCCTGCAGTGTTCCGTCAGCGACGGGACCGACACGGCCATCGACACCGTCACGATCACGGTGAACGCCCACGACGACGCACCCTCGGTCGACGCCGGCTCCGATCGGTCCGCTCGGCATGGCGAGGTCGTCTCGCTCGCCGCCACCGCCTCCGATCCGGAAGACCGTCCGCTTTCCTACACGTGGATCCAGCGGTCCGGCCCCCCCGTGTCGCTGCTCAACGCCAACACCGCCACGCCCTCCTTCGTGGCCCCCAACCTCGCCAATGACGCCGTCTTGGTCTTCGAGGTCGCAGTCAGCGACGGAACCACCACCGTCATCGACACCGTTTCCGTCGCCGTGGCGGCCGTCGAGTTGACCTTCCAGCCGTCCGCGGCTCACGAGTCGTCCCCGGTTGCCATCGCTCCGCAGACCCCAGCGGACGAACTCGACTCCGCCAACGCCCCCTCCATCACGCCCGCCGCCGCCGCCGCGACCAATCCCTCCACCGACTTTGACGCGGCCCCTGCGCACGCGCCTGCATCGCCCGCCACCACGCTCGAGAACGCCATGAACGTCCAGCCAGCCGCCGAACTCGCCGCTCCCGATCTCGTCATCGCCACCGTCTCGCCCACGGAAGTGACGGCGCCGCCCGCGGCGCCGGCGACGAACGCCGGGCTTCACGCCGCCATGTTCGATGGCGACTTCTTCGCCGCGTTCCACGAGAGCGCGGCCGAGGTCGCCGCCGATCTGGAGGCCGTCCAGCGCGACGTCGATGCCGCCGCAACCGCAGCGCCTCAGGACCCGCCATCCGCCGCCACGCCCCAGGCGATGATGGCCGCCATGTGGAGCGTGGCCCGCGCGGTTCAACCCGTCGACCAGTCCGACGCGCGCCCCGGTTCCTCCGATCGACGACGCGATGACGAACGCCGCGACGGCGATCGAGCCTGATCGCCTTCCGTGGCCCGCTCCGCCTCCGGCGGTCCGCCCACGTGCCCCATGCTTTCCTCGGCAACGTCCCACCCGGATCGGGGGTGGTTGCGTCGCTTGACGCATGGCGATGCGCGAATCACGCGACATGGGAGCGGTTATCCGTCGAGTGACCCTGCCGGACCGCCGATGCCTCGGATGCAAAGGGATGTCCGACCGCGCCACCATGACGTGTTCGGCATCGGCCTTGGACATGAACGACGACCTGCTCATCTCGGAACTGGCGGCAAACACGCCGCGTGAGATCGCCTCGCGGCGTCAGAGCCCCCGTTTCCATGCGACCATGCAGGTCTCCCTTGTCCGAGGCAACTTCTCCGATCGAGCCCACGGCCACCTCGGCGGCACCACCGTCGACATCTCCCAAGGCGGCTGTCGCGTCATCTTCGATCGCGCGGTGCAGGTGGGGGACGTCTACCGCCTCGATCTCCACGCCTCGACCGTCAAGCTGCCGCGTGCCTATGCGAGGTGCGTGCGTGCCTCCATGCTCCACGACGACTCGGTCGAGGCGGGATTCAGCTTCTTCGTTCCGCTCGAGGAGTCCGTGCTCCGCGACGCCATGGACCGCCTGGCCGACGACGCGAGGCGGGCCGCGTGACCTCGTCCGCGACGCCAGCAGGGAACCATGCCGCGGACGATGCGTCGCCGCACGTCCCTCACGCCGCGCGCCGCGACGCCCTTGCCGACCTGCTCGCCGCCGCCGACCGTTGCGCCACCGTCGACGCCTTGTCGCGCGAGGCGGTCGAGATCGCGACCAATCACTTTCACGCCGTCTACGCGCTCCTTCGCGTTCAGTCGCCCACGGGCGAGAGCGAGCACGCCGCCCACCGCGGCCCGACCGACCCCGCCTTCTGGACTCCCGCCGCCGCTGGCGCGCTCGCCACGACCATGGCGACGGGCGAGATCGCCGAACGCCGCTTTCGATCACGCAGCGGCGACCTCCATCTCGCCGTACTCGCCGCCCCCGTCTCCGACGGCCTGGGGCGGCCCGCCGGCGCGCTCGCGATCGTCGTCGAGCTCCGCGATCGACACGCCATCGACCTGAGATGCGCCGAGTTGCTCGCGTTCGGTCGAGTGCTCTCGATCCTCACGCGTCCGCGGCCCGCGCCCACCACAGCCGCCTCGCCCGGCGCCGACTTTCGTGCCCGCGTCATCGGCTCCGTCACGCAACGCCGCGAATCGCTCGCCATCGCCATCACCAACCAGCTCCGCGCCTCGCTCGGCTGCGAGCAGGTGGCCCTCGCGGCGGTGCATCGCAACCGCGTCAAGGTGCTGGCCGTGTCCGGCATGGCCGACGTGCCTATTCGCTCCCCCGGCGCCATCGCCATCGCCCAGGCCATGGAGGAGTGTCTCGACCTCGGCCGCGTCGTCGATGCGTGCTCGCAGCGGGCCGACGGCGACGTCTTTCCGATCCATCGACGCTGGAGCGCCTCGGTCGATGGCGCGAATGTCGCCAGCATTCCCCTGCGTCGAGCCGTCCGCGGGGCAACCGCCGGCCCCTCGTCCGACGCGTTGCCCATCGAGGCCGTTCTCACGCTTCGACACAAGTCCGATCGACGGTTCACCCCCGAGCAACTCGCGGCGGTCGAACGTCTGGTCGCGCCCTTGCTCGTCGATCTCGAGACCGCTCGCCTCGCCACCCGCCATCTCGCGACGCACGCCCGTGACGCGGCGGTCGATCTCGTCGCCGGCGTTCGCCATCTCCGTGGCATGATCCGCATGGCGGGCGTCGTCGCCGCCGTCGCCACGCCCCTGTGGATGGCCCTGGGAACGATGCCGTACACGGTTCGCGCCCGGGCCGTCATCGAACCGACCGAAGTGCGGCATCTCACCGCCCCCTTCGCGGGCCGCATCGCCGCGGCGTCGTGCGAGGAAGGCCAGGTCGTCACCGCCGGACAGGTGCTCGTCCAACTCCACGTCTCCGAGCTCGAGGTCGAACGCGACCGAATCCGCGGCGCGATCGCGGCGGGCGAGGTGGAGGCCGATGCAGCACGCTCGGCGGACGACCACGCCAAGGCGAGGATCCTCAGCGCCCGCGTCGATGTCGATCGGGCCGCGCTCGCCGCCGTGGAGGACCGTATCGCCAGGGCCGTCATCGTCGCCCCGTGCGACGGCTTCGTGCTCCGCGGCAAGCCTCGCGAGCTCGTCGGCTCGACCCTCGCCGCGGGCGAGACGCTCGTCGAGTTCGTCCCCGGCGACGCCCTGCAGGTCACGCTCGACATCCCCGAACGATCCATCCTGCACGTGGGCGAAGGCGCAAGGGCCGAGTTCCGGCCAAAGGCCCGTCCCGACCTGTCGCTGGAAGCCGGGCTCACGCACGTACGTCCCGTCGCCGAGGTCCGCGACGCCTCCAACGTCTATGTCGCCAAGGCCGCGCTCTCGAAGGTCGAGCCGTGGATGCGCACCGGCGTCGAGGGCATCGCGCGCATCGACGCGGGCTCCAAGCCCGTCTGGTGGGCCATGCTCCACGGCCTTGTCGACGAAGTGAGGCTCCGGCTATGGCTTTGAGCCCCGAGCCAACGGGCCAAGCCGCCGCGTCCGCGTCGAGCGAGGGCGCGTCCCCGCGTCCAACGCCGCTGGCCGACAAGCTCCGCAACGCGGTGGTGGGCCTTCGCGCCGACCTCGACATCTCTCGCCATGTCATGCGGGGGCGAGCGGCGTACGTCGTTCGCGACCCCGTGAGCTTCGAGACCCACGCTTTCTCCGCCGCCGACTATCGCCTGCTGGTGGCCCTCAACGGCGAACGCACGCTCGGCGAGGCGTTCGCGTCGTCCTGCGAGCAGGGCGCGTGCACGGTCGACGACGAGGAATCCTTCTACCGATTGATCCTCGACCTGCACCGTTCCGGGCTCCTGTCGCTCCCGATCTCGAACGATCGGCAACTGCAGGAACGCCACGAACGCAACCGGGCCGCGAGAGTGACGCAGTGGCTGCTCGCCCCGCTCTTCCTGCGGATCCCGGTCTGGAACCCGGACACCTTCCTCTCCCGCACGCAGCGTCTCGCGCGTCCGCTCTTCACGACGTGGGCCCTCATCGCGTGGTGCGCCATGATCGTCGGATGCACGGCCATCGTGACGACTCGGTGGAACGACCTCAAGGCCGACCTTCCGGGCCTGCTCGCGTGGGAGCAGTTGCTCTCCATGTGGGTGGTCCTGATGGTCCTCAAGGTGATCCACGAGTTCGGGCACGGGTACGCCGTCAAGTGTTTTGGCGGGGCGGTGCCGGAGATGGGCGTATCGCTCGTGGTGCTGACCCCCAGCGCGTATGTCGACGCCTCGGCGTCGTGGGGCTTCCCCGACCGGATCCGCCGCATGGTGGTGTGCATGGCGGGCGTCTACTTCGAGTCCTTCGTCGCCGCCGCCGCGCTCGTGGCCTGGTCGATGACCGAGGCGGGCCCGGTGCACACCATCGCCCACCAGGTCATGGTGATGGCGAGCATCACCACCATCGGGTTCAATCTCAACCCGCTGCTTCGGTTCGACGGCTACTTCCTCCTGAGCGACCTCGTGCAGATCCCCAACCTCTGGCAGGTGTCGCGGTCCCACGCGCTCCGCGTGCTGCGGCGGATCGCGCTGGGCGTCGACGGCGGCGACGGCGGCGGCGCGTCGTGGACGCGAGTCGAAGGCGCCGGCCTCTTCGTGTACGCCGTCGCCTCGAGCGTCTTCAAGTTCAGCCTCATGCTCGCGATGTGCGCGATCATCGCCCTCAAGTTTGCGGCCGTGGGCATGATCGCCGCCTTGGCCTACGGCGGGTACGTGATCGCCTCGTCGATCGTGCAGGCGATGCGATATCTGGGTTTGTCGACCGAGACCGCGCCGGTGCCGGGCCGCGCGATCGTCGCGGCGGCGGCGATGCTCATCGTTCCCGCCCCGCTGCTGTCGCTCCCCATGCCTCGGGCCGTTCGGGCCGAGGGGGTCATCGAGGCCCAGGTCCGCGAGCAGACCAACGCCGTCGAGCAGGCGGGTGTCGGCACGCCGCTGGTCGCCGACGGCACGGAGGTTCGGGCGGGCGATCCCATCTTGCGTCTCGAGTCGACTGAGGTGGAGGAGGCGCTGAACCAGGCCAAGGCGCAGTGGAGGGTGGCGTCGCTCGAGTTGGAACTCGCCGAGGCCGCGGGCCCCGTCGACGCCGCGGTGGTGCGTCACCGCATCGTCGAGAGCGAGTCGCGGCTCAAGGTCGCGCGTGCCCGCGCCGACGCGCTCACGCTCCGCGCCCCGGTTGCGGGCGTCGTCACGCTCGAACGCGCTGCCCGCGAGCAGGGCCGCGTCGTGCCCGCCGGCACGCTGCTCGCCCGCGTTGACGGCGGCCCTCGCATCGCCACGCTCATCCTCGACCAGCGGTCCTTCGCCGCGCTCCCCGAAACGCTCGATCACGTCGAGTTCCGTTGTCTCGCCGAACCCTCGCTCGTTCTCCGCGGCAAGGTGCGATCGATCTCGCCCGCCGCGGACACGACGCTGGCGAGCCCCGCCCTGGCCGTCTCCGGCGGCGGCTCGATCGCCGTCTCGCCCCTCGACGGCCGCGCCGCCAGCGGTCACGTCGAACTCAAGGCCGAGATCGAGATGCCCGAGGGCGTGAACATTCCCCTGGGGGCCCGCGTCGAGGCGAGGTTCCCGCTCCGTCACGAATCGCTCCTCCGCCGCTGGTACGGGGCGGTGGTCTGGTTCAACGAGGAGCTCGCGGCGGCGAGGTAAGTGCTGCGACCAGGGTGGTCTGGTGGCTTCAAGGCAACTCGATCACCATGACCTCGCTCATCGCGTTCGCCGTCACCTGTGCATCCGCCATGCCCGAGATGGCCGCTCCGTCGCCGGTGGCGAGCGTGTCGCCCTCGATCGCGATCGTCCCTCGCAGCACCTGCAGCCATGCATGCCCCCCGGCGCTCGTCGGCAGCGCGAGCGAACGGCCCGGCTCCATGTCCGCCAGCCACAGCTTCGCGTCCTGACCGATGCGCAGCGACCCCTCGGCGCCGTCGGACGACACCACGAGTTGGAATCGATTCACGCGATCGGCGCTGGCAAAGGCCTTCTGCTCGTAGCTCGGGGCCGCTCCCGCCGCGCGGGGTCGTATCCAGATCTGGTAGAAGTGCACGGGTTCCACGCTCGACGCGTTGAACTCGCTGTGCAGGATGCCCGTCCCCGCCGACATGCGCTGCAACTCGCCCGCCTTCAGCGTCTCCGTGGTCCCCAGCGAGTCCCGATGTCGCAGCGATCCTTCGAGCACGTACGTCACGATCTCCATGTCGCGGTGGCCGTGCGTGTCGAAGCCCTGCGACGGCGCGACGCGATCCTCGTTCATCACCCGCAGCACGCGGAACCCCATGTGCGCGGGGTCGTGGTAGCTCCCGAAGGAGAAGGTGTGCCGACTGTCGAGCCACCCATGATCGGCATGGCCGCGGTCGTTCGATCGGCGGATCGTGAGCATGGATGGAATCCCGGAATCGTGAAGGCGCGCTTGAGGCGGTCGGCCCGCTTCCGCGCATGGTTGGATGAACGCGACGCACATCGTACGGGCTGTTCCGCGGAGACCGGGGAACCCCCGGCCTGCATCGCGATGGGTGTCGCGTGTGCCAACCGTGACGCCGATGAGCGTTGCAAGAAGGTAAGCGACGGTGCGATTTCTCGTGATCGCCACAGTGATGGCGGCGACCATTCGTTCACGCCGTAACTTCCGGACGAAAAGGCTTGCATTGGCTCGGTGGTTGGTTCTTCTCTTGCACGAGCGGTTGTACGAAACAACGTCATGACAATGATGCTGCGGGAACGCGGCGGAGGAGAGAACATGATTGGAGTGCGACATAGCGGAGGGCGAGCGGTCGCCGTTGCGGCGATCGTGATGGCGGGTCTCGCAAGCGTGGCGAGCGCGACGCATTATCCGGTGCTGGTGCGTGAGTACCAGTGGACCGATCAATGCTGGCTGCACGAGTACAAGACTTATCAGTACCAGCCCATCGGCGAATACGGTCGCACATGGCAGGACGCTCGCAACTTCATCTCCGCCGACGCCGGTGCGGGATGGGATCTCGCCACCGTCGCGAGCGCGACCGAGCAGAACTTGCTCGCGATCAACCTGTCGACCATCACGCCCATCGGCGACTACCCCTCGATCACCGATCAGCACTGGCTCGGTGGATATCAGACGCCCGGGTCGGCGCGCGCCGCGGGCTGGAGCTGGGTCACTGGCGAGGCGTGGGACTACACGGCGTGGCATGCCGGCGAACCCGACGATCAGTATGGACTGGCAGAAGACCGCCTCGGCGCTCGTTCGTCCTACGGCTGGGAATGGAATGACTACGAGAACTCTGGTGTCGGGTACGTCGCCGGATTCGTTGCCGAACGTAGCACCGGCATTCCGTCCCCCGGCGTGCTCGGACTGGCCACGCTCGGGGGCGTCGTTTCGCTGCGCCGTCGTCGCTGATGCACCCGTGGCCGCATGGGAGCGTTGGCCTGCAGCAGGGCGCATCCCGACTCCATGCTGCAAGGCACGCGGGATGTAGCCGGCCGATGGATCAAGCGCTGCGTCGAATCACGAGGCTGCGATCCGCGGACATTCGATCATGAGCGAGTTCCTGCCCGCTCGATGCGGCCGAGCGGGCATTCGACTGGTCAAGACTCGGGCAGAAGCGTGGCGACCACGCTGTTCCGGATGATCGCCGCCCGTCGCCGATCCGTCAAGCGCCGAAGTCATCCCGCGTCAGCACGCCGTCCCCGTTGCGATCCAGCCGCTCGAACTGCCGGTGCAGCCGCTCGGGCACCTCGCTCTTCTCGATCCTGCCGTCCTTGTTCGCGTCGAACTGCCCCAGCAGGCGATCGAACGACAGGCCGCGGGAGCCGGGTCCGCTCTTACCCGATTGCTGCTGCGGCTCGGCGCCCTCGGGCAACTCCTCGGCGTGCGACGGGTCCTCCTTGACGAGGTGGTACTCGATGTAGCCGAGCATCATCTCGTCGTACGTCTGCGGTCCCCATCGCACGGTCTTCGTCGGGTCCGGGTTCGCCGGGTTGCCCGCGCTGTTGTCGTACCACGCCGTGCCGATCAGCGTCGAGCCCGCCGGCAGGTCCAGGGGCTCGCGGAGCGTGTACCGCAGTTGCCAGTTGAAGTCGTACCGCGGAATGTCGAGCACCACCGTCGCCTCCGGCTCGCCCGGTCGCTTCAGTTCGTAGCGGTAGGCCTTGCCCCGCACGTGCATGTGCGGCAGGAACGCAAGCAGTTTCGCGTCGACCGGCAAACGCACGCTCGCCGTCTCCTCGTGATTCGCCGCCCCGGGCGGAATCGAGATGCGCCGATCGACCACCGCCGCGGTGCGCACGATGTGCCTCGGGGGCTGCGCGCCGAAGACCATGCCGATCTTCATCTGGTCCTTCGTCGCCGTGCCGTTGGGGGTGTAGTGGATCTGGAACATCAGCACCGACCCCTTGGGAAGCCGCTTGGCCATCCCCTCCGGGAAGATCACCGAGTCGTTGCCCGGCACGTAGGCCGCGTAGTACCCGCGCGACTCGTCGATGGCCGACCGGCGACGCAGCGCCGGGTCGGTGAGCACGCCCTCGGGCATCACGAAGACCAGCACGTGGTGCACCACCGACCGGTCGGTCGGGATGACCTGCATCGCCGTGACCCACTTGTCTTCCTTGAGGCCTGTCGGCACCATCACGTGCTCGTACGGCATCGTGCCCTCGGCCTTGATCGCGATGGGCTCGGGAATCCGGAAGACCGCGTCCGGTTCGCCGATGCTCCAGCCGTTCGCGCCGAATGTCCGGGCCAGCGGCAGGTCCTTGTCGTCGCCCTTGGGCTTGCCCGCCGCGATCCACGCGACGATCGCTTCCTTCTCGGCATCGCTCAGGGATCGATCGTTGGCCCACGGGCTTGCGTGAACGCCGTTCTTGTCGCTCGCGGGCGAGGCCGCGAACCACGGCGGCATGATCCCCTCCTGCGTCACCGCACGCATCATCGACGCCCGCTTCGACACCGCCTCGAACGTCTCGAGACCGAATGGCGCCACGCCCCCGGAGCGATGGCACTCGACGCAGTTGTTCTGCACGATGCGGGCGATCTCCCTCGCGTACGTGACGGCGGGGGCCGCGGGCGGGTCGATGGCGGCGTCGAGTTCGATGGCGCACCCGGGCGACAAGGTGGCGCGAATCTCCGGCTCGCGTCCCGCCAACGCCGCGTCGATCGCGTCCTCGAGGAAGCGCCGCCTCGGTGCCTCGTGCGAGAAGCCCACGCCGTACTGGTCGCTCGCTGCGCCGCGATAGATGAGCGTGTGTGCCGCGTCGACGACGAAGACCTCCGTGGTCGTCTTCGCTCCCAGCGTCCTTGCGATCTCCCGGCGGGCGTCGTTGAGGTACAGCCCCGTGAAGCCCCGGTCCTTGACCTGCGCTCGCATGTCGTCGGCGCTGTCGGTGCCGCTCACGTTCACGTAGATGAACTTCACGCCCTTGTCCGCATACGCGGCCTCGATGCGGGCGAGCGAGGGCCCGAACTTGCGGCACAAGGGGCACGTCACGCTCGTGAGCGCGATGACGGTGAACTTCTCGCCCCTCCCCGCCCGCCACGATGTCTCCTTGCCCGCCAGATCCGCGCCCCGTGCCTCGGCGACGTAACGGCCCACGCCCAGCGCCTTCGCCTCGATGGGTGATGGCGGGGCAACGACGCTGTCAGCCGTCGGGTTCGGCGGCTCGGCGACCTCGGCGTGCACAGTCGTCATCGCCGCTGCCAGCGCGAATCCCGACACCACGAACGAACCCGAACGTTTCATGCCGGACTCCCTTGGAGATCAGTTGGTTCCGCCGGGCCCGCGTTCATCCGCCGGCGACATCGATGCGTCGAAGAGCATTATTCGCTCGAGTTTCGCGCCACGCCGCGGATCATTCGGGACGAGCAGGCCTCGGATCAGGACCGGTCCGTGAGTCTCGATCGCGATCGGCCCGGGAACGGCGTGCGTCACCCCGTGCGGAGCGTTCGCACTGATTCGGCGAGTTCAGGCACCTCCGCGACGATGCGATCGGCCCCCGCGGCCTCGAGTTCGGAACGGTCGCCGGCCCCCCAGAGCACGCCGATGCTGGCCGTGCCGCAAGCCCGCCCCGCGAGCACGTCGTGCTCGCGGTCGCCAATCATGACGGTGGCCCCCGGTCGTGCGCCGGTCGCGGCGAGCGCGCGGCGGAGGGTGACCTGCTTCGGCTCGATCGTGTGCTCGTCGGCGGGGGCGTGGATGATCTCGATGTGGGCACGGAGTCCGACGTCGTCGACCAACCGCTCCGCGATCCGTCCGAGCTTCGACGTCACGATCGCGATCGGTGCCATCGCGCGCAGCGATGCCAGCGCGTCGGGGATGCCCACGAAGACGGTGGTCTCCACGGCCGACATCGCGCTGTAGCGATCCCGGTAGCGGGCGACCAGGACCGCGGCGAGCGAGGGATCCTTCCCCTCCTCGGCCACGATTCTCTGGAACGAGGCCCCCAGCGGGGGGCCGATGAACGAACGCGTCACCTCGGGCGGCCGAGGCGCGATGCCCGCCGAACGCAGCGCGTGATCGAAGGAGTTCGTGATCGCCAGCGTCGAATCGACGAGGCAGCCGTCAAGATCGAGGAAGATGGCGTCGAACCCGCTCGTCATCACCCAAGGTAGCGCTGAAACCGGTCGAACCGGACAGGAAGTCGACGCGGACGGGCGGATGGCGTCCTGCGAGCCCTCCGTCCGTCCGGCGTCGTTCCTGTCGTTCCCGTCGACGTCTCAGCAGCCCGCGCTCCACGCCGCGATGAACGCGTTCGAGTCGCTCGTGTCGACGAGTCCGTCGCCGTTGAAGTCGGCGCGGGCGTCGCGGGCGGTCCACGCCCGGAGGTACCCGCTCAGGTCGCGCTGATCGACCGAGCCGTTGTGATCGAAGTCCGCGCGGCACGAGAGGTCGACCGCGAAGAAGATCGCCCGTTGCAAGCCCGCGACGCCGCTTGTGCGGGCGATGATGTCCGACAACGTCGTTCCCTCGATGGCGTCGAGCTCTCGACGATCGAACCCCGTGATCTGGTACCAGAAGCGATCGCCGTCACGCAGCCTGCGGAACTGGTCCGTGATCATCGCGTCCGTCGTCGGGCCGACGCTGCTCCCGGGGCGATGGTCCTCGGCGAGCAGGCCGACCCACGCGTCCACTCGATCCGTCGAGCCGTAGAGCGACTGCAAGCGCGAGGCCTTCGTCGCGTCGGAGGTGATCTGCGAGAAGGTCGCGATTCGCGGCAGCCCGAAGTCGGCGCGCACCTGGTTGTATGTCCCAAGACCATGATCGCGTCCTCGCTGGATGTTGAGCGACGCGAGATCGAGCCCGCCGGCGCCGGGGGCGCCGAAGAGGAAGTTCCGCAGCGGATCGACGATCCGCGTGTCGACGGCCTGCGCCGTGTCGATCGCCATGTAGCGGAGGAAGGGGGCGACGCCGCCCGCCGACGGGATGGCGCGGGGGTTGAAGAAGGCGGCGGCGAGTCCGATCGATCCGATCTCGACGAAGCGCTCGTCGACGATGCCGATGTCGGGCCCGACCTGTGAATGTCCGAATCGATACGCCGCGGTCGCGAAGGCGTTGCTGATGCCCGGATTCACGCGCGGGTCGTAGCCTCGATACGGCGGCAGGCGATGTCCGAGCAGGGCGGGCAGGAACTCGTTGTACGTGATCGCCTGCATCTCGGCGCCGACGATGCGGCGAGCCTCCTGGTAGAGACGCTCGTCGGTCCAGTCGCGATGCAGCGCGGCCAGCCGCGACGCGTGGAAGTTGTGCTCCCGCACGAACACCACGTGCAGCGACGTGAGCCCAGGCTGCTCGTTGGCCCGTACGTCGCCCGCGACGTTCAGCGACGTGGCGGGCAGTCCGAGCGGGTTGTCGTTGGCCTGCGATCCGTCGTTGAGCGGCAGCACTTCCCCCGCGTCGGTCGGACGCGTCTTGAGCTTGCCGCCGACGAAGGTGCGAAGCCACGCGGCCCTCATCGCGTCGCTGCCGTAGATGTGCGACGCGTCGATGAAGGAGGTGACCCGGTTCACCTGCTGGCGCGCCGAGAGGGTGCCGGTGCGAGGATCGAACCCCGAGCGATCCATGAAGATCACGGCCGTCCCGGTCGAGGCGGGATCGAACCATGCATCGCCGCGAGGCACGGGAATGTCGAATCGTTCGCTCGACCCCGAGAGCGCCAGTCCGAGATCGTGATCGAGGAACTGCCCGAACTCGTAGATCGCGGTGGAGAGGCCCCGCTCGTCAGCGGTGACCGTGTCCCCCTGGGCCGCCAACGCGTTGCTGATCTCGCGAGCGCTCGGTCGATCGGCGCCCGCGGGTGCCGAACGTCCGTCCGGGTAGTGCGCGCCGCTGGCCTCCCGGAGGTACTGCGTGCCCGCCGCGCCCCACGAGGCGTTGGCTCGGTTGTTGCCCATGCCGTCGTAGGAGCGAAAGCCCGCGGGAGGCGCGGGGGCCCGGCGCGACGGTCCTCGCGACGGATCGCCCGCCTGCAACTGGCGCCACCGTTCGCGAGGCGGCGGCGTCGCGGCGTCTCCCGAGGGGCCACCCGCGGCGTTGGTCGAACCGGCCGCGAGCACCAGCAGCAGCGCCGCTGCCAGCAGGAGATTCCCGCGAATGCCCTCGACGAATGGGGCGTCGCACGGCTGATGCAGTCCGTTCATCATGCACTCCTTTCATTGACGTGGCGGCACGGGTTCGATGTCGCCGATGTCCGGCTCCGCGGCACGCACGCCGCGTGCTCGCAATCGCGAGGGAGCAAGTCCGGTCCCTCGCTGTCATGCTGTAACGCAGCCGCGAAGCGGCCGTTGCATGATTGTGACCAGCCCATGCGTTCTTTTGCCGACGCGCCGTCGCCCGTTCAGGCGTCGTGTTCGGACGTTCCACGCCGGTGCTTCGCGATTTCCCTGCAACCGCTTCCGTCGGTCCGGCGTATGCCGATCCTCGCCCGTCACGTGCTGCGCGTGGTGCCTGAATCGGAAAGCCGATGCCTGCGGCATCCTGTCGACGCAGGCGACACTGACGCTCCATCGCGGCGTGCTTGTCGATCGCATCGGGAATGTCGCCACTCGAGCGAGATGAATTGGCGGTCGGCGACGCCATTCACTTCGAGTCGCCCTGTAGAATCAGCCCATGGCACGCATCGACGGATCACGAACCTCTTCGCCGCTCTCCGTCTTCCGCGATCCCGCCTGGTGCGCGGCCTTGACGGCGTCGGTGGCGTTTGCCATCTGCATCCGCGCCGCGATCCTCTTCCGGGGCGATGTGCCTTCGGGCATCGATGCCGGCTATTACGCGGTGCAGGCCCGCGAGTTGCTGCTCTTGGGCAAACTCCGGTGGTCAGACGTCCCGCTTGTCTTCCTCCTTGATGCAGGTCTTGCCAAGGCTGCGATGGTGGTCGCCGGTTGGGATGTCGATGCCGCCTGCGTATGGGCCACCCGCGTCGTCGATGCCGCGGTCGCGCCGCTAACGGCCGTCGCGGTGTTCTTGGCGGCATGGCATTTCGCCCGCGGGGCGCGCCGGGCGATTCTCGGCGCAACCGCCGTGGCGCTCGTCGTCACCGTCAGCCCGCCGCTCATGCGAATGGTGGGGGACTTCCAGAAGCAGTCGATGGCCTATCTCTTCATGGCGGGCACGTGGGTCTGCGCGTGGCTCGCGATGCGGGCGGCACATCCCCGCGGCTCGGTGCGATGGACCGCAGCGGGCATCGTCATGCTCGGCCTCGCCGCCCTCACGCACGCCGGCACCTTCGCGGCTGCCGGACTCGGCACTGGGCTGATGGTCTTGGCATGGACCTTCCGCGGCGGCATCCCCCGCCGCACGGCGTGGCGCACCGCTCCGCTCCTCGCCGCGGTCGGCGGCGTGGCCTACGGCGCAGTCTGGTGGCTCGCCCCGGCCAAGGCCAAGGTGATGGTCACTTTCGCGACTCGGCTTCTCTCCGGCGAGTCCGGCGGTTCCGGTCTGGGCGCCATGGCCGGCCCGGGCGGTCCAGGCGGCCTTGGCGGGCCTCTCGCCCTCCCTTTGGGCGTGGCGTGGTCGTTCGCTGTCGTGATCGCGTTGGCGTTCGCATGGTGGCTGACGCGTCACCTTCGCCGCCAGCAACCCGATGTCGTACGCATCGCCCGAGCCGACGAGTCGTTCATGTATGGCATGGTGCTGACGGCGGCATGCCTGACGTGCCCGATCCTCGGCGGCGACCAGCTGATGCGATTGGCCCTGATGGTGCCGGTGCCGCTTGCGTTGGTCGCGGCGTTCGCCTTTTGCGATTCCTCGACCGTGGAAGCAAGCGGCCGCGTCCCCGCCGTGCGACGGTTCGTGCAGGGCCCCGTCGCGGCGGTGGCGGCCGTCATGCTCGCGGCGGTCGCGGTGGCCGGAACGCGTGGCAGGATGCCCGACTTGGTCGATGCCCAAGGAATGTCCGACCTTCGCAGTTGGCGCAAGGACTTGGAGCCCGGCCATCGTGCGGTCGTGGCGGCATCCCACGGTCTCGAGTTCTGGGCCGCTTTCGCGATGGACACTCACGCTCGCTGGGGATCGTTGCGACAGGAAGACTTCGACCACTACGACCGGTTCTTCATCCTCGAAGAACGGCACGGCGGGCGAGGAGGACCGGGAGGACCGGGAGGACCGCGTGGACCGATGGGCCCAGGAGGACCGAGAAGGCCGCCCGGCCCCCGTCCCATGATGGACGACGACGTTCCGCCGCCGCCGGGACCGCCGCCTGACGATGTGCTCGATGGCCTGCCAAATGACGTGCTACATGACGGACGGCACGACAGACCAGATGCAAGGCCATCTGACGAGCCCAATGACAGGCCGACCCGCAGGCCAGACGCACCACGTCCGGGGCATAACCGCCCGGCCGAGGCCCGCATCGTGAAACAGTCCGATCGCTTCATGCTCTGGGAAGTGCCCGCATCGTCTTGGGAGTTCTTTCCGACCAATGCGCAGTGGAACAGCCGGTCGTCGTCGTCTCCGCGATGAGTCGGATGCTCAGACTCGCCGCCCTCGCATGTCGATGGCGATGGGCGCGATGACCATCCGTAGCGACCCGCGAGATCCCTGAAGGGCCGCCTGAAGTCAATAATCGCCCGTGATTCCCGAGCATGCCCCATGAACTCCGCACCCTTCCGAATCTGGGGCCATGTCGGTGACGACTTCGACCAGCAGTCGCTCGACCAGTTGACCCTCGCGTGCACGCTCCCGGTTGCCGCACGCGGGGCGCTCATGCCCGACGCCCACGTCGGCTATGGCCTGCCCATCGGCGGCGTCCTCGCCACCCGCCGCTGCGTCATCCCCTACGCCGTCGGCGTCGACATCGCCTGTCGCATGAAGCTCTCCGTCCTCGACGTCCCCGCGACCGACCTCCACTCGCAACACCGCCGCGACCAACTCGCGAGCGCCATCGAACAGGAGACCCGCTTCGGCGTCGGCGCGGAGTTCTCGCGCCCCAACCAGCACGCCGTCATGGACCGCGACTGGACCTTCTGCCACACCCTCCGCAGCCACAAGGACAAGGCCTGGCGACAACTCGGCACCAGCGGCAGCGGCAACCACTTCGTCGAGTTCGGCCGGCTCACCGTCACCGCCGATGGGCTGGGCCTCGCGCCCGGCGAGTACGTCGCCCTGCTCAGCCACTCCGGCAGCCGCGGCACCGGCGCGGCCGTCTGCGATCACTACTCCCGACTCGCCTCGACCATGCACCCAGAACTCGGCAAGGACCGCGCCCGCCTCGCGTGGCTCGATCTCGACTCGCAGGCCGGCGGCGAGTACTGGGCGGCCATGGAACTCATGGGCGAATACGCCTCGGCGAACCACGCCGTGATTCACCGCCGCATCGTCGATCACCTTGGCGTCGCGGTCATCGCCGGCGTCGAGAACCACCACAACTTCGCATGGAAGGAGACGCATGTCGTCGACGGCCGCGCCGAGGAGGTCATCGTCCACCGCAAGGGCGCAACGCCCGCGGGCAGCGGTGTGCTGGGAGTGATCCCGGGCTCGATGGGCGCGCCCGGTTTCGTCGTGCGGGGCCTGGGAAACGCGGAGAGTCTCGACTCCGCCAGCCACGGCGCGGGCCGCCGCCTGAGCCGCACCAAGGCTCGCGAGTCGTTCCGCTTCGGCGCCGTGCGGCGCGAGCTCGAGGCCATGGGCATCACCGTCCTCTCGGCCGGCGCGGACGAAAGTCCCGGTGCGTACAAGGACATCCGCCGCGTCATGGCGATGCAGGCCGACCTGGTCGAACCCATCGCGAGGTTCGACCCTGTGATCGTCAAGATGGCCCCGGAAGGCGAGCGGGCGGAGGACTGATGCCCCGGCCCGCATCAACACCCATCACGACGGCGATCCCGGTGTCGACATCCTTGTCGACCTCGTGGTCGACATCAAAGCACTCCACGCATCGAGCGCGTCGCCAGCCGACCTCGACGGCGATGGTCCGGCCGACACGAGTGATGCCCGATGGCTCGAGGCCTGTGCGCCACGACGCGAAACTCGCCAGATGAGCGAACAACGCCCAGCGGCAGGCGATCGCCGCGATCTCGCGCCGGGTCGCATCCCCCTCCCGCGTGTCCTCTCGCGGATCAATCGCACCGCGGGAAAACCGTCCGTCAGCGTCGGCGGGCGATTCAACGCCCCCGCATGGCCTCCATCCACTTGCGTCGCTGCTCCGGCGTCAGCACCTCCATGATCTTCTTCGTCAACTCCGCGCGCTGGGCTTCGGTCTGCTTGTACCCCGTGGTCTCCGACGCGCTCTCTCTCGCCAGCCGCCGGATCTTCTCCGCCTGGTCGTCCGTTGCCTCCACCGTTTTGAGCAACTGGTCCAGCGCCTCGCGGCGCTCGTTCACCCTCGCGACCAGCCCTCGCCCCGTCTCTCGCAGCAGCAGGTTCAGCTCCATCATCATGGGCCCCGTGCCGGCACGCGAGGGTCGACGTCCCGCGGGCCGCTCGCCATACATCGGCTCCATGCCGCCCCGCTGCCTCGCCGTCTCGTCCGCGCTCAGCGCGCTGGTGTACTCGCTCACCAGGCGTCGGAACTCAGCCCGCTTGGAGTCCGGCAGGGTCGCGCCCAGTTGCTCCGCCAAGGGCGGGTTCAGGAGGTCTGCCGCCGCCTCGCGAAACTCGCGCATCTTCTGGCGAAGATCCTCCGGCAACCCTCCGCGCTCGCGCGAGCCCTGCAACGACATCAGCAGCGTCGCGTGCTCGGTCGCCAGCGAGCTCACCTTCGCCGCACGCTTCGTGAGCAGCGCGTCCGCCGCCGCTCGCTCCTGGGCCGTGAGCCCCAGCAGGTCGAGCGCCGCGACTTCAGGCCGCCGATCGAGCTGCTCGAGCGCGCCGTCGAAGTGACGCTTCACCAGCGTGGCCGACGCCGCGGACGAGCTGCCGTCGCTCGCCGTCACTTTCGGTCCAGACAGCGGGCTCGGGTCGGCGGGGGGGGCGGCGGCGGGCGGCGGCTCGGGTTCCACGCCCCTCGCAACGCCCGCCGCCGCCAGCAGCGCCGCCGCCATGATCACGATCCCCGCCCTGCTCGCGGCCCCAGTCCGCACCGGTCCGATGGTCTCCATGGTTCGCTCCCTGACGTGTCGATTCATCCAGTACAAGCCTCGACGCCGCGAGGTCGGGACGTCACACCGATCCCCACTCGTGCCGCACACCGGGCCCAACGCTCCGGACGCCGCAGCATTGCCCCCCCCTCTCCTCTTGAGCGGTGAGGCGTTCGCCGCGGCATGTGATCGATCCGCTCGGACCACCAGCGGCGAATCGTCCTGCGTTGGGCCCGCACGAACGCCTCCGGCGCGAGGTTCGTCGATGATCGCTGACCCGATTGGCCCTCCGCGGCAGCTATGCCGCCCGCCGCCGCCTCGCCCATCCCGGACGCATCCGGGCATGACATCCGTGCGGCACGCCGAAGTCGTGGGCCGTGTGGATCTCGGCACGTCTGTTTCGACCCCGTCCCGCCCATGCGTCAAACCGGAGATCGTCCTGGGTGCAAGGTGTGCCATCGTCATCGCGGTCCTGCGCCGAATCGCTCGCGCCGGTGCAGGCCTCCCCGCTGCGATATAGTCGCACCCCCTTGATGGCGCCGACCAGGGCGCGACTTCGATCAGCACACGGAGAACGACCATGAAGCCCTCGCTCGCCGCGGCCCGCCCCCTCTTCGCCGTCGCGATCGCCTGGTCGCTCTCCTTGATGGGCGCGTGCTCGCAGACCGGCGAAACCCGTGTCGGGCGGCTCGCGTTCGAGAACGGCTTCCCCTCGAACGCCACGGTCGTCAAACTCTACGACGAGATGGACTTCCAGCGCGCGTGCCAGGCGTACCTGTGGGGCATGCCCGCCGTGGGCTTCCACGCCCTGCACCTCGCGCAGCGCGACACGCTGGGCGTCAACGACGGCGATCTGTGCCTGTACGTCGACCTCAAGGACAAGGCCGGGATGCTCACGCCGAACATCACGACCATCTACGCCTTCTCCTTCTGGAACCTCAAGACGCAAGGTCCGCTCGTGGTCGAGGTGCCCAAGGGGCTCTCCGCCGGCGGCGTGCTTGACATCTGGCAGCGCCCCGTGACAGACATGGGAATGGTGGGCCCGGACAAGGGAGAGGGCGCCAAGTACCTGATCCTGCCGCCGGGCTCGCAGGACGTGAAGGCCGAGGGCTTCCTGGTCTTCCGCTCGCCCACCAATCAGATCTGGTTCGGCACGCGAGGCCTCAGCCCGGATGCGAAGGAAGCCCGCGCCACGCTCGAGGCGCACCGGCTCTACGCATGGGACGCTCGCGGCAATCCGCCCGCGATGAAGATCACCAGCGTGGGAGGCAGGGCCTGGACGTCGGCCCAGCCGGTCGATCTCGCCTACTGGTCCCAACTCGCCGACGTCCTCGAGCCCGAGCCCATCGAACCCCGCGACGGCTACTTCATGGCGATGCTCGCGCCCCTCGGGATCGAGAAGGGCAGGTCGTTCAACCCCGACGCTCGGCTCAAGAAGATCCTCACGGACGCGGCCGTGGTCGGCGACGCCATGGCCCGCACCATCGCCTACGCCAAGCGGGTCCCCGGCGCGGAGGTCTGGCCCGGCAAGCGCTGGGAGTACGCCTTGCTCGTCGACGTCGACCAGCAGGGAGCCAACTTCCCGCAGTTCGAGGAACGAACGTCGTGGTTCTACGAGGCCATCGGCAACACCCAGGCCATGCAAGGCAAGACCCTGGGCGCGGGCCAACTCTACCTTGAAACCAGCAAGGACAAGGACGGCCACTGGCTCGATGGCGGCAAGTCCTATCGCATGCGGGTGCCCCCCAACGTTCCCGCCAAGCAGTTCTGGTCCATCACGCTCTACGACAACCTCACCCGCGGACCGGTCATCACCGACGC
>JBAXFU010000059.1:0-20105 GCA_037139735.1 Phycisphaerae bacterium | reverse complement strand
AACTCCTCGGCGTCGACGAACTCCGCCCCTGGGACCTCTCCGTCGACGTCAAGGGCCGCGGCCCCTTGCGCCCCTTCGCCGGGGGCAAGGACCTCATGGCCAAGTCCCTCGCCGCCTTCCGTCGCCTCAGCCCCGATCTCGCCTCCCTCTTCGCCCAGCTCGGCGACGGCTCCGAATCTCGCGGCTCGCGCGACGGCGCGTGCCTCGACCTCGACACCCGCAAGGGCAAGGCCCCCGGCGGCTACCAGTACATGCGCGACCGCTCGCGCCGCCCCTTCATCTTCATGAACGCCGCGGGCCTGCAACGCGACGTCGAAACCATGGTCCACGAGGCGGGCCATGCCTTCCACTCCATGCTCTGCCGCGAGGAACCCCTCGTCGAATACCGCGGCGCACCCATCGAGTTCTGCGAAGTGGCGAGCATGACCATGGAACTGCTCACCATGCCCCACTGGCAGGGCACCTTCTACGACAACCCCGAGGAGTTCCGCCGCGCCTGCCGCCAGAACATCAAGAGCAGCGTGATGCTCCTGCCCTGGATCGCGCAGATCGACGCCTTCCAGCACTGGGTCTACGCCAACCCCGGGCACACCGCCGCCCAGCGCTCCGCCCACTGGCTCGAACTCGACGCGCGGCTCGGCAGCTCGTGCTCGTGGTCCGGCCTCGAGCACGTCCGCGCCAGGCTCTGGCAGCGCCAGCTCCACCTCTTCGGCATGCCCTTTTACTACATCGAGTACGGCATCGCGCGCCTCGGCGCGCTCCAACTCTGGCTCGTGTCGCTCGAACAGGGCGAGCCCGAAGCCGTCGCCCGCTACGTCGACGGCCTCAAGCTCGGCGGCAGCCGCCCGCTGCCCGAACTCTTCCGCGCCTCAGGCCTCGACTTCGACTTCGGCCCAGCCGCCGTCCGCCGCCTCGTCGACCGCGCCGCCGCGGAACTCGCCAAGATCCCCGAGTGAAGCGCGTCGCCGCGACCCCAAGCCACCCGACGCGCCAACCCCGCGACCGAAGCGTCTCCAAGGCCGCGTCCATCACGTCGAACGACGCGGCCTCATGGCCTGCGTTTGCTCACTTCACCACGCCCACGACCGTGCGGCCGTCGGGCACGTCGCCCAGGACCACCGAACCTGCGCCCACCACGGCCTCGGACCCGATCCTCCGGCCCGGCAGCACCCTGGCGCCAAGTCCCACCAGCGTGTGCGGCCCCACCGACACGTTCCCGGCCAAGGCCGCCCCGGGCGCGACATGCACGTTGACGCCCAGCACGCTCTCGTGCTCGATGATCGCGCCCGAGTTCACGATCGCATGATCGCCCACCCGCGCATGTGCCTGCACGATCGCGCCCGGGCCGATGAAGACGCCCACGCCCACGTGCGCCGTCGGATCGACGAACGCGCGAGGATGGATCACCGTCGCCGCCTTGCCCCACGAACCCGACGCCAAGAGCCGGCGGCGTGCCGCCAGATCGCCCACGCACAGGATGGGCGACAGCACGGTGGTGGCCAGATCGGCGATCGACCCCAGGCGTGGAATCGCCGTCAGCCTTCCCAGCGTGGTCGCGGCCGCGTCGTCGAGGAACCCCTCGACCTTCATGCCCGCGGCCGCCGCCGCCGCGGCGACCACCAACGCGTGACCGCCCGCGCCGACGAGGATGATGTGCGTGGCCTCTTTCATGGTCGTTGGGGAAAAGATAGGTCGCATGCCCCGCGCGCGTGACACTACGCTTGCCCATGACCCGGGCCCGCATCGCCGCCGTGAGATACCTCAACACCGCCCCGCTCATCGAGGGGCTCGAGAAACTCGCCGACGTCGAGCTCAAGCCCTGCGTTCCCTCCCGCATCGTCGACGAACTCTGCGAAGGACGGGCCGACGTCGGGCTGGCCTCCATCATCGATGCCGTCCACGCCCCCGCGCCCCTCACGCTCCTGCCCGTGGGCATGATCGGCTGCGACGGGCCCACCCTCACCGTCCGCCTCTTCTCTCGCGTGCCCATCGGCTCGATCACCCAACTCCACGCCGACCTCGACAGCCACACCTCCGTGGTCCTCTCGCAGGTCCTCCTCTGGCGCCTTCATGGCCTCCGCCCCCGCATCACCGGCTTCGACGCCGCCACGGCGGCGACGGGCGGCGACCGCTGGCCCGAGAGCGTTCTGCTCATCGGCGACAAGGTTGTCACCGACGCCCCGCCCGCCGACCGCTGGCCCCACCAACTCGACCTGGGCGAGGCGTGGAAGTCCCTCACCGGGCTGCCCTTCGTCTACGCCATGTGGATGTGCCGCCGGGGCGAGGAGGAATCCCCCGCCGTGCGGCTGGCCCGCGACGTGCTCGACCGCCAACGCCGCCACAACGCCATGCGGCTCGACTGGATCGTCTCCCGGCGTGCTTCCGACGCGGGCTGGCCCGAGTCCCTTGCTCAGGAGTATCTGGGCCGCTTGCTCCGATATCAGGTGGGTGTCCGGGAACGCACCGCCGTGACGACCTTCCTCGAGTCGGCCCGGGAACTGGGCCTGACGGACGGCCGTAGCGTGGAGTGGGCCGACCAACCCGCCCCCGCGCCGACGGCGTAAACGCCCAGCACGGCCCCGAGCCCGACGGAAGACGCCCGTTGCCTCCACTGCCGACCCTTTCCATCCCCGCGCTCGTTCGCCTCGAGCAGCAGCTCCGCTTCGCTCCCAAGGAGACGCTGCTTGGGGACATCGTCCGCGCCGAGGGGCTCGCTCGCGACCTCGAGGACGACCAGCCCTACCCCGAGGATTGGATCACCTTCCGAATCACCGGGCATCGCCCCGACCTGACGGCGCCCGAACTGGTCCAAGGCGAGGTCCTCAAGAGCGAACTTTCGTCGCTGGTCGAGCGCCTCTGCGACGCGGGCAAGGTCGCCATCGACGACTTCCGGGGCGACTCCATGGTCGAAGCCGACGACCTCTGCACCCGCTGGAACATGAGCCGCCGCACGCTCGTCCGCATGCGCAAGCGCGGCCTCGTCGGTCGCCGCCTGCTGGCCCCCGACGGCAAGCCCCGCGTGATGTTCGGCGCGGCCGCGGTCGAGCACTTCGAACGTGCACACGCCGGTCAGATCGCGCGGGCCGCCGACTACTCGCGCATCAGCCCCGAGGACGAGGCCCGCATCATCAAGCGGGCGCGACGCTACAAGCGATGGCTCGGATGGTCGCTCAACATGGCCGCCGAACGCATCGCCGAGCGCTTCGGCCGCAGCCACGAGGCGATCCGCCAGGTGCTCAAGCGGTACGAGACGCGCGCCAAGGAAGCCAACGAGCGCAGCCGCGCGGGGCTCGTCGTCACGACCAACGCCGTGCCGCCCGTGATCTTCGACGAGGCCGAGCCCCTCACCAACCGGCGGCGCGAGGCCGTCTACCGCGCGTGGCGTCTTGGCATCGACCCCGCGCTCGTGAGCGAGAAGTTCCGCCGCTCGCGTCCCGCGCTCCGCCGGGCCGTGGCCGTGGCCCGCGCCGAACGGCTCCTCGAATGGGCGGAAGAGGGACTGCTCGGGGACGAGCCCGACCGCTCCGATCCCGCCGCCGCGGCTGCCGCCGCCCGTCGCGATCAGACCATGACCGAAGCCGCCGCCGCCCTGGCGGGCGCGATCGCGCCGTCGCAAGGCGCCAAGCGTCGAGGCGCGAACCCGCTCGACGCCGCCCCCGTCGTCACCGGCCTGGCCCTGCCGGTGCCACGCACCATCGACGGCTTCATCGCCGCGGCTCGCGTGGCGGGTCCGGTGGTGGCCATCGAGGAGAAGGCACGCCTGGCCGCGTATCACCTGCTGCGTCGTCGCTGCCTCGAGGAGATCGGCGCGCTGCACCGCCTCTTCCCCCGCACGATCTCCCTCGACCGCATCGAGACGATGATGCGTTGGGCCTCGCGACTCAAGCTCGAACTCATCCGTTCGCACCTGCGGCTCATGATCGAGACCGTCGAGGGCCGCCTGAGCCGTCGCATGGAGGACCTCCCCCGCACCTCGATGCCCCGCATGCTCATCGAAGGCGTGCAACGCATCGGCGAAGCGATCGACGGCTTCGATCCCTCTCGCGGCGGTCGACTCGCCGGCGCGGTGTCGCTCACGATGGACCGCCATGCCGTCCGCTGGCTCCGCGAGATCAAGCCCCTCGTCGTGGTGGGCCGCCTGCGGGCCAGTCCGCTGCTGCCCAACATGCACGACCTGCCCGACTGGTCGCTCATGGTCAACGACTGGCAACGCTGGCTCGAGCCCCATCCGGGCGTCCACCGCGCCGTCGACGCGGGCCTGCCCGACCCCGCCGCCGCGGACTTCCTCGCACGCCGCTTCGGCTGGCACGGCGCCCCCCCCGCCACGCTGGCCTCCCTGGCCGAACACTTCGACTTCACGCTCGTGCGGGCGGCGGTCTTCGAGCAGCGATCCCTCCACCGCGCGTTGCACCCCGAGCGGCGGGTGCCTGTCACCGCCGGATGAACCCTGCGGCATCGCTTGGCGATCGGGATGCACGCCGTTCCCGAGCATCACGCCCCGTTCGGCCCCATACCCTCCGCACATGGCCAAGAAGGCGAGCACCAAGGCGGCGCCGGTGGACGGGGGAGGCAAACCCCTCGGGCCCGACTGTCGCATGGTGCTGCTCATCGGCAAGGACCTCTTCGTCCGCGCCGAGACGACCAAGCTGCTGCGTGAAGCCCTCGAGAAGCAGCACGGCGAGGTCGATTCGATGAACTTCGACGGTGCCGCCGTGACGCCCGCAGAGCTCCTCGATGAATGCCGCAGCTTCGGCCTCATCGCCCGCCACAAGCTCCTCATCGTCGACGACGCCGAGCGGGTGGTGAAGGAGCACTCTCGCGACCTCTTCGAGCGATACGCGGAGGATCCCAGCGAAGGCGCAACGCTCGTCCTTCGCTCCGACAAGCTGGTGCCGGGCAACCTCGGCAAGAAGGTGGAGAAGGTGGGCGCGGTGATCTCGTGCGAGCCCCCCACCCGCGACGCCGCGATCAAGTGGGTGCTCAAGGAGTGCAAGAAGCGCCACGACATCGACATCGACCCCGCCGCCGCCACGCTTCTGGTCGATCAGATCGGACCTACGCAGGCCCACCTCGACACCGAGATGGCCAAGCTCGCCGTCGCGGCCTGCGGCAGCCCATCCATCACCACCGACCTCGTCACGCAGTTCGTCGGCAAGACGCGCGACGAAGACATCTGGCAGGTGCAACGCACCGTGCTTCAGGCCTCCAACGCCGGACGCATCGAGTCCATCCGCTACGCCATCAACGTCCTCCGCCAGCCCCCCACGCTCGTCCTGTTCGCCCTCACGGACCTCGCCCGCAAGCTCCAGGTCATCTCCCGCGGCACCAAGTCCGGCGCACGCCCCGACATCATCCGCAAGGCCGCCAAGCTCTGGGGCCCCGGCAGCGATGAACTCTTCTCGATCGGCGCCTCGCTCGACTGGCGCCGCGCCACGGCCATCTACCGCGGCTGCGTCGACGCCGACCGCCGCGCCAAGTCGGGCCTCGGCGACGCCGCCCGCAGCGCGGAACTCGCGGCGTTGCGCTTCCCCCGCGCCGGGCGATGACGGCCACCCATGCCCCACCGCAAAGCGGCGCCCGAAGGTCGCCGGGGCAACGCCCTGTGCACGCCACCACACCCGTGGACACCGCTTCACGCCTCTCCCGCGCGCTCGCATCATTCCAGCGGTAGCCGCGACACGCTCACCCCACATCCCCCAAGCCCAGGTGCTCTCCATACGCCTTGAGCATCCGCCGCTTGAGCATCGCCTCCTCCGGCATCGCAAGCCGCGGCGAGGCCTTCACCCACGCCGCCGCGTCACGCCTCGCGAGCAGCAGCAACTGCCGATCCTTCATGAGGTCCGCCACCTTGAACGGCGGCAGCCCGCTCTGCCTCATCCCGAACATCTCGCCGGGCCCTCGCAACTCAAGGTCCTTCTCCGACAACGCGAACCCATCGGCCACTTCTTCCATCACCGCCAGCCGCTCCTGCCCCACCTCCGTCGTCGGATCCGCGATCAGATAGCACGCCGACGCCTCCGACCCGCGACCCACGCGGCCGCGAAGCTGGTGCAACTGCGCCAACCCGAAGCGATCCGCCTGCTCCACCACCATCACCGTCGCGTTAGGCACGTCGACGCCCACCTCGATCACCGTCGTCGCCACCAGCACGTCGATCTCACGCCGCCGGAACCGCTCCATGACCTCCTCGCGCGTCGTCCGCGCGAGTTGCCCGTGCAGCACCGCCACCTTCGCTCCCGGCAGGTACGTCGTCTCGAGCTCCTTCGCCACCGTCCGCACGTCGCGAATCAACTTGGCGGTGGCCTTCTCCCCGGCCGCATCGCCGCTCCCCAGCGGCAACTCCTCCTGCGAGCCCCCGTCGATGGCCGGCGCCACCACGTACGCCTGCTGCCCCTTGGCGAGTCGCCGCGACACGTCCTCGTACACCGTCGCCCGGCCCGTCGACGCCACCACCCGCGTCGTCACCGGCTGACGCCCCGGCGGCAGCCCCTTGATCGACGACACGTCGAGATCGCCAAAGAGCGTGATGGCCATCGTCCGCGGAATCGGCGTCGCAGTCATCACCAGCACGTGGGGCGTGCTCGCTTCGTCGCTGGCCTTCTCGCGCAGCCCCGCACGCTGCACCACGCCGAAGCGATGCTGCTCGTCGATGATCGCCACGGCCAGGTCCTTGAACCGCACGCGGTCGGTCAGCAGCGCGTGCGTGCCGATGAGCAGGTCGATCTCCCCTGCCGCCAGCCGCTCGAGCAGCGCGGCCTTGGCTTCCTGCGACGGCGGCGTCGCCCCCGTCAGCAACTCCACCCGCACCCGCGAACCTTCGAGCATCCGCGAGATCGAGAGGAAGTGCTGCTCGGCGAGGATCTCCGTGGGCGCCATCAGGCTCGCCTGCGCCCCCGACGCCACGGCCATCAGCATCGCGTAGAGCGCCACCACCGTCTTGCCCGAGCCCACGTCGCCCTGGATGAGCCGGTTGGCGGGCACCTCGCGAGAGAGGTCCTTGGCGATCTCCTTCACCACCTCCTCCTGCGAGGGCGTGAGCGCGAAGGGGAACCGCTCGCGAATGTGCGCATCGATGCCCTTGTTCCACTTGAGTTTCGGGGCTCTCAGCCGCTCGCGCAGGTGCGCCCGCTTGAGGTGAACGCCCAGTTGCAGCAGCAGGAACTCGTCGTACGCAAGCCGCCGTCGCGACGCCTTCACCTCGTCCTCGTCGACGGGCGTGTGCTGCATGCGGTACGCCTCGCGAAGCGACGGCAACCCGCGCTCGACGCGATACGCCTCGGGCAGATGATCCTCGATCAGCGGCAGCCCCAAGGGCACCGCCGTCCGCATCACCCGCTCGACCGCCCACGACTTGAAACTCTCCGTCGCCGGATACACCGGCCGCATGCGGGCCTCGTGCTCCGGCGGCTCCTCCTCGCCCGCGAGCACCTCGTACTTGGGGTTGACCATCTGCAACCCCGGCCCCCGCTGCTTGACCTTCCCCTGCACCCGCAGCCGCACGCCAGGCATCACGGCGTTGCGAACGAACATCTGATTGAACCACACCAAGTCCAGCCGCGCGGTGCCGTCGTGCAACACCGCCTCGACCCTGGGCATCCTCCCGGCTCGCACCACGCGAGTCGCCGTCACCTCGCCCCTCGCGCACGCCGTGCTCTCGGGCTCGAGGCGATCGATGGTCGCCTCGGCCTCGATCCGCTCATGGCGCAGGGGCAGGTGCGCCAGCAACCACCCGAGATTGGAGATCCCCAGCGCGCGCAACCCCTGCGCCTGCCGCGACGTGACGCCCGGCAAGGCCTCGACGGGAGTGGAGAGTTGCAGGGATGATTCCTCGCCCATGCCTCGAGACGGTACGCGACCCTGACGGGCTGGCGTCAATGCCGGTACGCCAGGCCTTGATCAACGACATCGCCTCCCCCCTTCGCCCGCAAGGGCGCACCAGTCGTAGCCGTAGTGCGCTGCCCGGCTCTGCGGGCAAGCCCACGGCAGACGGGCAAGCAACGCGCCGATTCGCGCGAGCCCATCGCATCAACGGCGCGGAGGCGCCCGGCCCTTGCGCGATTCGGCCCCAGCCCCCACCTGCGCCCATCGCCCTCCGCGTCCGTGGGCTCGCCCGCAAAGCCGGGCAGCGCACTACGGCTACGACTGGTGCGCCCTCGCGGGCGACAGATCAGCCTTCACCTCATTCGCGCCAAGCCCCTCGAACCCCACCACGGCGCACGCCGCCCAAAGGGCGGACGACCGTCGCCGCGGGCGACCGAACCCGCGCAGCGGGTGAGGGAAACCCGTGGACACGAGCGTGCCTCTTCTCGCGAACCTTCACGCGATCAGGATGCTCGTCCGCCGATCCGATTCGGACCGTCGTCTCGAGGCCTTGCCCGTCAACTCGAGGTTGTCGAGCGCATGTCGGACCTGGGCCCTCGATCCGCCGCACCGACGCGCCAGCTCGAGTTCGCTGCGTCCCGCGCCGGCGTCGTGCGTCAGCGACGCCAACACCGAGGCCCGAAGGTCGCCCCGAAAGTCGGCTCGCGCGACCAGCCCGGGGTTCATGCGCATCACCCAGCTCGCCGGCCGCAGCGCATCGTCCTTGAACTCGAACGCCTCGCACCACACGCCCCACGCCGCCGACAGCGCCGACGCCCGCACCTCTGCCCGCGCCGCCAACGCCTCGCTCGCCCGCTCCACCTCGAACAACGGCCGGGGCTCCGACGCCGGAGCCAGGTCGCGAATGATCGACGCGAACCGAGGCGGGTGCGTGTCCCGCTGCGCCGCGTCAAGCATCAGCCCCAGCGTCGCGTGATGTGCGGGCTCCAACTCGTCGCGAACCAGCCGCCGAAGTCGATGCTTGGCGATCAGCTCGCCGTACCGGTGCAGCCATGTCGTCGCCATGATGAACAGGCGCGCCATCGCCGGAGCGCACCGCGCGGTCTCCAACACCACCCGCTCGAGGTCGGGCGACTCAGACGACGGCGCCCCGCCAAAGCCGACGCCCAGTCGCGTCCACTTGGCAATCACGTTGTCGAGTCGTTCATCCATGGTCCCCACCCTGCATCGCCTTCAGCAACGCCCGCGCTCCAGCTATCTCCTCCGGCGACGTTCCCTTCCCGCTCAGGCCGTCAAGATGCCGCCGAACGAACTCGACCTCGTCGGCACGCGGCTGCATCGCACCCAGATCCTCCAAGTCCTGCACGCGGCCCGCCAACACCTTCATCGCGATCGGGTCGACACGACTGGCCGCGAAGACCCGCAGCCGCCCCCAAGCCCCCACCCACACCCGCCGCGACCGCCATCCCTCGGGAAGTGCATCACGCCTGATCTGCACATGGCTGTTGAGCCACGTCGGAGGCATCCCGATCGCGCCGGCCACCCGCTCCGCCGCACGCTCCACGGCGACCATCGCCCCTTCCGGCGCGTAGTCCATGATGTCGCAGTCCAACGTCGTCCGAGAGGCCGCGAAGACTCCCGTCAACATCCCTGCTGCCCCGCCCCACCACCAGCACCTCCACCTCCTCGTGATGCGACAGCTCATTCCCGACCAGCTCCAACGCCCGCTCGACCAGACTGACATCCAAACGTCACCTCATTACTGTCGGCAAAATCATACAAACAAACATCGTGGTTGCGATGTCACAAGCGGCCATTTCCCGTCGAAAAGGCCGCTTCAGCCCACAGTATCCACCCCGAACACCCTGATGATCGGTTCTTGTTTGGATGCCACGTGTCGCGGCCCTGGCCTTGCCCCCCCTCACCGCCCCACCAACCCCTCCCCCGCCTTCCCCTCGATCTCCGCGATCGCCCGCTCCACCGGCTTCTCCCCCTCGAACCGCGCCGGCCACACCGAACGCAAGAACGCCCACGCCCGCTCGCGCTCGCCCGCGTAACGCAACTCCACCGCCGTTCGCAGCGGCACGCTCACCCACAACCCAAAGTCCTTCTCCTCGTTCGCCACGCACGCCGCCGCCACCTTCGCCAACTCGGCCTCATTCACGCCCGACGCGCCCACCAACGCCGGGTTCACCACCCGCCGCGTCAAGTCCGCCCTGACGCGCCAGCCGTGCGCCTTGACCTCCATCGCCACCTTCACGTACGGGTTCGCATACCCCGGCGTCCACCAATACGCGAACGTGTTGTCCACCGCGACGAACTCCAACCGGCCGTCGCCGTCGACATCCTCGAACCAGCCGACATGAGGAATCACGCACGCCGGCCGCACGCTTGGCGACGACGCCCCCTCCTCCAGATCAAACAGGTACTGCTCGCCGATGGCCCCCGTCCCCGGACTCGGATCGCTGATCCACACGTCCGGCGCGCCGTTGCCATTGAGGTCCGTCCGCACGCCCAGCCCCGGCGGCGCGCTCACCCCCGGCGGCATCCCGTACGTCCCCACCTGCGGATGCGCCGCCTCCATCGCGAACACCGTCGACCCGCGGTGCCGAATCTCCACCCGCCGCGGCATCCCCATCCAATCCGGCCGGATGTTCGCCAACACCACCACCTCATACTCGCCCGTCGTCCCCGCCGCCACCCGCTGCTCCACCCACCACGCCGGCACCAACCGATACGCCCACGCCACCAATCGCTCACGCCCCGCGCCCAGATACAGCGCCCCGCACGCCATCATCGCGCCCAGCGTCACCATCCACCACCGACGCCTCGCCCGATGCCGCTCGCGACCCTCGCTCGTGGTGCCGCACTCGGGGCACGTCGGCCCCGCGCCCTCGAGCGAATACCAGCACGAAGGACACCGCGCCCGTCCGCGCGCACGGTCGCCCCACAGGCCCCACGCAACAGCCCCAAACGCCACGAGCCCCAGGATCGACGCCGCGATGATCATCATCGCGCCATCCTCCCGGGGCTCGTGCTCGAATCGTTCGACCCGCGCTTCATCGCGATGAAGCTCAGGCCACCGTGATGCTCTTGTCGAGGTACACGTCCTGCACCGCGTGCAGCAACGCCGCGCCGTCCTTCATCGGCTTCTGGAAGGCCTTGCGGCCCGAGATCAACCCCATGCCGCCGGCACGCTTGTTGATCACCGCCGTCGACACCGCCTCGGCCATGTCGCCCGCGCCCTTGCTCTCGCCGCCCGAGTTGATCAGCGGCACGCGCCCCATGTAGTTGTTCAGCACCTGATAGCGGCACAGGTCGATCGGATGCCCGCCGTTGCCCGCCTCGTCGCTGCCGCAGAGGTTCGTGTATACCCGCTTGTCCCACTTGCCGTACGACGAGCCCCCGCTGTTCAACGCGGCATATCCGCCGTTGTTCACCGGCAGCTTCTGCTTGATGATGTCCGCCTGGATCGTCGCGCCCAGGTGGTTCGCCTGACCCGACAGGTCCGCGCTCGCGTGATAGTCGATGCTCTTGCCGTCCGCGCCCTTGGCCTTGAAGGCGTTGTTCCGCGTGTAGCACCACAGCACCGTCACCATGCCCAGCGCGTGCGCCTCCTCGAACATCTCGCTGACGTAGCGAATCTCCTCGCGGCTCTCCTCGCTCCCGAAGTACACCGTCGCGCCCACCGCGATGGCGCCCATCTCGTAGCACTGGCGAATGCTGCCGAAGTAGCTCTGCTTGAAGATGTTCGGATACGTCAGCATCTCGTTGTGATTGAACTTCACCAGGAACGGGATCTTGTGCGCATACTTGCGCGCCACCGAACCCAGCACGCCCACCGTCGATGCCACCGCGTTGCACCCGCCCTCGATCGCGAGCTTCACGATGTTCTCCGGGTCGAAGTACGCCGGGTTCGGGGCAAACGACGCGCCCGCCGAGTGCTCGATGCCCTGGTCGACGGGGAGGATGCTCACGTAGCCCGTACCCGCGAGGCGGCCGGTGTTCATGAGCGTCTGGAAGTTGCGGAGGGTCGCCACGTTGCGGTCCGTCTGGGCGAAGACGCGGTCGACGAAGTCGGGGCCCGGCAGGTGGATCTGTCCCTTGTTCACCGTCTTGGACTCGTACCCCAAGAGTGCGTCAGCGTCCTTGCCCAGCAACCCGCGAATGTCAGTGCCCATGATCGAACCCTTGGCCTTTCAGACAGTTGGAATCACCACGCCGGCGCCGGAACGTCCGAGTGGCCTTGGATGATGCCCAAGGCTCCGCGCCGAGGGCCGAGTCTAGGCCGAGAGTCCCCCTTCCGACCCGCCGTGCCGCCTCGCCCGACTCGCGTGTTCACTCCGGAATTCCCGACGCTTTGCGGGCAAAATCCCTCCCGTCCGATGCGGTCGGCGACCATCCTTCCGGTACACTCCGTCAATCCCCTCATTCACGGAGCAATCGCCATGGCCAAGAAGTCCAAGAAGCCCGCCGCCAAACGTCCCGCCGCGAAGTCCACCGCGAAGGCCGTCAAGAAGCCCGTCAAGAAGGCCGTCAAGAAGGCCGCCCCCAAGCGGGCCTCCCTCGCCCCCCGGCCCGTCTCCTCCGGCAAGGGACCCACTCCCGCCGAGATCGGCGCCGACGTCGTCGCCCACCTCAACAGCGGTGCCGCCAGCGACGCTCCCCTGTGGGACAAGTTCTGGTCGACCGCCGTCGAGAGCGTCGAGGGCAGCGGCACCGCCTGGACCGGCCGCAAGGCGATGGAAGCCAAGTGCGCCGAGTTCATGAGCCAACACCAGATCCTCGCCTGCCGCGCCACCGGCCCATTCGTCGGCGCCACCGGCTTTGCCGTGCACATCGAGGTCGACCTCAAGCCCAAGGATGGCGAGGCCATGCAACTCAAGGAAGTCGCCGTCTACACCGTCAAGAACGGCAAGGTCGTCCGCGAAGAGTTCATGTACGCCGGGTGTTGACCACTCCCGTCGATCTCTCCATCACCACAGCACACCCACACGAAGGGCCCGCAGGGCCCACGACGGTTGCCATGGGTGAACCGAACCCGCGCAGCGGGTGAGGTGAACCCGTGGAAGGGGCACCAGTTCGCGCACGGCCCCCATGAGGGGCCGACGACCACACCACCAAGGGCCCGCAACGCTCTCGGCGCCTTCCCGGTATCCTTTGCTCCGTGCTCATCTCCCCCCGGCACGTCCTCTGGGCCATCGCGCTGACACTCGCCACCTTCGGTGGCCGATTGGCATGGGCCCAACCCGACCCACCATCCGACCTCGCCCAAACCCCCGTTGCCCGCCAACTCGACTGGGTCCTCCGCTGCATCAACGACCGGGCCACCCCCGACGCCGAGCAGCGTTTCTCGCCCCGCTTTCTCGAACAGCACCCGCTCCCGGAGGTGGTCGACCGCCTCCGCCATCTTCGCGATCGCGTCTTCGAAGGCGCGGCCATCGGCGTCGTCAACCACGAGACCGAGCCCCGCGCCGACGCCATCTCCTGCGTCATCGGCAACGAGAAGGCCGAACGCTACCTCTCCCTCCTCCTCGCCATCGACGAGGCCTCCGGCCGCATCTCCGTCTTGTCCCTCACCGCCACCTTCGGGGCCACCGACCGTCCCACCGCCTCCGGCTGGAACGACCTCGCCGGCTCCATGGGCCGCCGCAACGACGGCGTCTGGTTCGGGGCCTACGAGGTCCTCATGCAGGAACCCGGCACGCCGCAGGCCGATGTCCGCATCCGCGACATCTTCGAGTTCGGCAACGCCAGGCCCCTGGCCATCACTTCCGCCTCCCGCGTCTACCTGCTCCTCGCCCTTGCCGACGCCGCCATCGCCGGGAAAGCCCCCGCCGTCGATCAACTCCCCTCGCTCGTCGCCGACGTCGCCAAGGGGTCGCCCTCCTCCAGCGACGCCCTCCTCTTCGGCCTCACTCGACCCGTCGTCGAGGCCTCTCTCGGCTCGCTGCAGGAACAGCCCCTGCTCAACATCCCGTTCCTCTCGAGGGACGAAGCGGCCCTGCTCAAGTCGCCCACGCAAGGCGATGTGCTCCAACGTTTTGTGCGCGTCGACCGGGCCGAGCGATCGGCCATGGTCGCGCCCGGCGGGCTCGTGTCGCTCCACCGAGCCGCCTTTCCCGGGCGTCGTCAGGCCCGGCCCGCCGCGGTGCAGGCCGTCGGCTGGTTCGCCACCCGCAAGGAAGCCGGGTACGCCATGGCCCGCCTCGCGCTCCTCGAACGCGACCCAAAGGTGATCGCCGCCGGGTTGCCTGAGGCGTGGCGTCAACCCCAGCCGCCGCCGGTGGCCCTGCCCGTGCCGCCCGACGCCCCGCCCGGCGAGCCCATCTCGCCCCTCGAACTCGACCCCGCGACATGGAAGGACCACGTCCTTCTCGCCGGCTCGGAGCCGGGCGTCTACACCCTGCTCATGCACCTGACCAGTCGCGACGATCGCACCTTCGCGCTCGTCATGACATGGAATGACGTCGACGGGCCCCTCGAAGAGCCGCGGCTGCACGAACTCGCCCGCCGCGGCGTCGCCATCCTCGCCCGCGATCTCGCGTCGCCGACGCCTCCGTGACGTCGAATCACGCGCGATTCCGGATATCATCACGCCTCCGGCCGGCGCTGCGGAACTTCTCGCCTCTGCGACCCGCCTTGGCCGATGTAGAAAGACGCGCGTGCCCTCCACCGACCCCGCACACTCCCGACCCCTGTTCGACCCGGGCTGGCTCTTCCTGCTCTCGGGGTTGGCGTTGCTCGGCGCGGTCGTGATCATCCCGGCCGTCGAGGACGTCGCCGCCGCTCGCTTCAAGCGCGACCAGGTGCTCGCCATCGAACAGCACCGCGACACCCGCATGGCGCGGTACGAAGAGTTCATCAACGCCGTCGACAGCCGCGAACCGGCCCTGCTCGTCTCCCTCGCCCAGACCCAACTCAACCAGATCCCCGCCGATCGCAGCACCCTGCCCCTCGCCGGCAACCAAGGGCAGACCGGCGCGTCCGTCTTCCCCAGTCTCGAACCCGAGCCCCTCAAGCTCCCCGAGCGCACGAAGGTCGTCTCCCGTCTCGAGCACCTCACGACCGATCCGACCACCCGCCCCTTCGTCATCATCGGCGGCGCGTTCCTCATCCTCGTCGGGCTCCTCCCCACCGGTCGCTCCCGCCCGGCATGAGCGACCTCACCATCCGCCACGTGCCCGCCGAGGCCACCCACGCCCTCCGCCAGCGGGTGCTCAGGCCGCACCAACCCATCAGCATGATGGACTTCGCCGGCGACCGCAACCCCGGCACCACGCACCTGGCCGCCATCGATCCAGCCGACGGCCAGCCCCTGGGCATCGCCAGCATCTACCTCGCCCCGCCGCTCGAGCGATTCCACCCCGCCTCGCCCCTGCTCGTCGACGGACCTCGCTGGCAACTCCGAGGCATGGCCACCGACCCCGCCATCCGCGGCACCGGCTGGGGACGCCGCCTCCTGCTCGCCTGCCTCGCCCACGCCAAGGCCCACGGTGGCACCGTCATGTGGTGCGACGCTCGGGTCGAGGCCCTTCCGTTTTACGAACGAATGAACTTCCTCGCCTTCGGCGACGAATACACCCCCCCGGGTCTGAGGCCCCACCGCTTCATGTGGCGGGCCCTGTGAGGGTCAAAGCAGGGGTCGGCGGGGCCCTTTGGACGAATTGGCAGGGCTCGCCTGCTACACTCGTCTCCCCCTTAAGACGGAGGGGTGTCCGAGAGGCTGAAGGAACGCGACTGGAAATCGCGTATACGGGAAACCGTATCAAGGGTTCGAATCCCTTCCCCTCCGCTTTCAGTCGGGTTCGGCCCTTGCCCCTGGCATGGCCGACCTGATCCAAGATGCTGCGATCCGCAGCCGCGGCGGGGTGTTCCCGACCGCGCGCACGGTCGCCCTCGTACCCGAGGCAGGCCCGCCTTCGGCGGCCTCCTCCAACCAACAGGCCCCATCCACCATGAACGCTTCCCGCCTCGCCGTCGCCCTTGTCGCGATGCTGTCCATCGTCGGCACCGCCCAGGCCCTCCCCGAGGCGGCGCCCCGGGCCGCCGGCGATGTCGCGACCATCGTGGCCGAGAAGTCCCCCGCCATCGTCAGCATCAAGTTCATCCTCAAGGGCGGCGAGCAGGACGAGGAAGTCGAGACCACCGGCTTCGTCATCGACCCCTCGGGCCTCATCCTCAGCAACAACAACGCCTTCGGTGGCTTGGCGGCCCGCTTCGGCGGCCCCACCCCCACCCCCACCGACATCAAGGTGCTCATCGGCGAAGACACCCAGGGCCTCGATGCCAAGTTCCTCGCCCGCGACTCCGAACTCGGCCTGGCCTGGGTGCAGCTCAGCGCCGCGCCGGCCAAGCCCCTCGCGTTCGTCGACCTCACCAAGTCCAGCGAAGGCAAGACCGGCGAGGCGATCGTTCAGGTGTCGCTCATGGGCAAGTTCTTCGATCGCGTGCCCATGGTGTCGACCGGCGAGATCGCCGCCGTCGTCAAGAAGCCCCGCGAGCTCTACATCCCCAGCATCGGCCTTGCCGCCGGCGAGATGGGACTCCCCGTCTTTAGCGCCTCCGGCAGCCTCCTGGGCGTCACCACCCTCATCCTCCCTGACCAGGAGGAAATCGTCGGCAACGCCGGCGGCATGCGCTCCGCGATGCGTGGCATCACCGGCGGCATGATCCTCCCCGCCAAGGAAGTCCTCGCGGCGACCACCCGCGCCAAGGAAACCAAGCCCGAGACCCCGGCAACCCCCGCCGCCCCGGCCGCCGACGCCAAGCCCGACGCCAAGCCCGCCGCCGAGCCCAAGGCCGAGCCCAAGGCCGACAAGTAAGCCGACAAGGAAGTAAGCCCACAAGGAAGCGAACCAGCGCGGCCCCGGCATGCCCGAAGCGGGCCGCCGTGCGCGCCTCACGCCACTCGACCTCGCCACGTCCTGCGCCCCATGAGGTGCAGCGCGAAGCTGTGCCACTGGATCAGCGTCATCACCACGATCGCCACCGGGTGCAGCGCCACCACCCACACGGGCAACCGCACGCGGCGGTGGATGATCGCTCGCTGCAGCACCGCAAGGCCAAGACATGACGCCGCCAACGCCGGCAGCGGCGCAGGCACGCTCGACCACGCGATCAGCACGGCCACGGGCAGCGCCGCCGTCAGCGCATGCACCGCCGTGACGAAGATCAGCAGGAACGGATGCCCCAGCCCCTCGTACGCGTTCTTCGCGAACCCTCGCCACGCGGAGACCCACCCGAAGTACATGCGGCATTCGCACAGGTCCGTGCAGTCGAAGAGGTCGGAATGGAACCCCGCCTTTCGCACCGCACGCGGCAGGCGGATGCCGTCGTGCATCGAGGCCTTGAACCCCTCGTGCCCGCCGCTGGCGTCGTACGCATCGCGTCGCACGAAGAGGAACTGCCCGCACCCCGCCGAGGCCGAAGGGTCGAGCCGCGTGCGCATCCTCGCGAAGGGCAGATACCCCAGCAGGATGAAGAAGATCATGGGCACCGTGAGCTTCTCGGCGAGCGATTCGACGATCTGCCTCGGAAACCCGCTGAGCAGCGGCGCGTTCATCTTCTTCGCGGTCGCCAGCGTCCGCGAGACGCAATCGGGCGAGAATCGCACGTCGGCATCGGTGAAGAGCATCCACGCGCCCCGGGCCTCGCGGCTCATCCGCCAGCAGGCGTGCTGCTTGCCGTTCCACCCCGCGGGCAGCGGGGCCGAAGGCACGACCCGCACCCTCGCGTCGCGTGCCGCCAGTTCAGCCACGATTCGTCCCGTTCCGTCGACGCTCTGGTCGTCGTACACCAGCACCTCGACGGCGGCATGATCCTGCGCCAGCAGCGACTCGACGACCTCGCGGATGTTCCGCTCCTCGTTGCGCGCCGGGATGCACGCCGACACGAGGTCGGCCGAGGCGTCGCCGGGCTCGGGCCGGGGCCAGAGCGACAGGTTGACCAGCGTCATGATGAACGTGAACAGCGCGAAGACCTGTCCCACGATCAGCAGCACGAGCAGCGTCGTCACGCCCCCCTCCCCGCACGATGGTCTTGCGTCACCTTCGCGTCGCCGCCCCGCAGCGTCCGCCAAAGATCGTAGATCGGGTTCACCGAGGTCGCCCGCGACACCAGCGTCTCGTGCGCCGACACGTCGCGGGCCGTCACGTCGTTCGCCAGTTCCCGCCGCGCCCTGTCCATCGCCTGCGTCATCGCGCGATGCCAGTGGGCGGTCGAGGGGCGGGCGGGCGTCTGCACCGCGACGGCGTGCACGACCACCTCGGGCTTGCGTTCCAGCAGGAACGGGTACTCGATGGCCACGCACGCGGCCTTGGCGTTGGTCGCGCCGGCACACACCGATGCCGCGCCCGGCCGCAACTCGAGTTCGCCCCGTGGATCGACGAACCGCCCCTGCGCGGTGATCCAGAGCGTGGGCCGCGTCTGCGACGCGAAGATCTCCAGCACGTGCGCCCGCATCACCTGCGCCGCGTCGGGGTGGTCGGGATCGATCCCGAAGAGCCCCAGCTTGCGGAAGAACCCGAACTTGCGGAGCATCGCCGCGTCGATGGGGCCGCACCCTTGCCGGACCGGCATGAAGGCGTCGGCCAGGAAGATGCCGATCAGCGGGTCCCACCACGAGCCGTGCGTCAGCAGCACCGCCGCGGGCCCGTCGTGGCGGGCGAGGTCCTCCAGCACGCCGCGCGCTCCAGGACGCAGCCGCACCGCGGCGAAGTCCGACCGCAGCATCCGCCGCACCCACCACGCGAAGACGCGACCGAACCGCCGATCGTGCGTGGCGGGGATCAGCGGGCAGGGTTGCATCATCACGATGATCGGGAGGAGGGTCAGCGGAAGCGTCGCACGCACAGCGTGTCGTTCTGCCCGCCGAAGCCGAAGCTGTTGGAAAGACAGACGTCGATGCCGCCGGCGGGCCGCAGGTCGCGGGCCGCGTTGGCGACGTAATCGAGATCGCACTGTGGATCGGCGTTGACGAGGTTCATCGTCGGCGGGATCCAGCCCGTGCGGATCGCCTGCACGCACGTGATGAGTTCCACCGCGCCCGCCGCCTGGATGAGGTGGCCCAGCATGCTCTTGACGCTGCTGAAGGGGACCCTGGGCGCCAGCCCGCCGAAGAGCGCCTTGACGGCGCGCGTCTCGATGCGGTCGTTCTCCTGCGTGCCCGTGCCGTGCGCCGAGATGTAGTGCACCGGCGGACGGCCGTCGGGCCCGGGCTTGGCGGGATCGATCCCCGCCTGGGCGCACGCCTGGCTCATCGCCGCCACCGCCCCCTTGCCGTCGGGCTGGATGTCGGTGATGCGGAAGGCGTCCGCGCTGCTGCCAAAACCCGCGATCTCCGCCAAGGGCGTCGCGCCCCGCGACAACGCGTGTCCCAGCTCCTCGAGCACCAGCATGCCCGCGCCCTCGCCCATCACGAAGCCGTCGCGGGTCTGGTCGAAGGGCCGTGCCGCCGTCAGGTACCCGTCGCGACGCTGGCTCATCGCCGTCAGGCGGATGAACCCCGTCATGCCCAGCGGATGGATCATCGTGTGCGAGCCCCCCGCGAACATTAGGTCCGCGTCGCCGTGACGGATGATCTCGTAGGCCTCGCCGATGGCCTGCGTGCTCGCGGCACACGCCGTCATGCAGTTGAACGCCGGCCCCTGGAGCCCGAAGGCGTCCGCCAGGTGCGCCAGCGTCATGTTCGGCTCCTGCTCAAGCTCGTTCAGCGCGTCCATCTCCGCCAGCGCGGTCCGCAGGAACGCGCCGTCGTCGACGCTCCGACTCTCGGGATTGAAGCTCGACAGGCACGCGTGCGCGAAGGTGTCGATGTCCAGCGGACCCTCGCCGCTGCCCATGTACAGGCCCATCCGCGAGCCGTCGAAGCCCGTGAAGCGCTCGAGTCCGGCCTGTCGCCAGGCGTGGAGGCCCGCCACCAACGCGTACTTCGTGCTGTCGCCCGCGCTCGCGTGCCTCGCGGCCGACGGGAACAACGCCCCGAAGTCGAACCCGCGGACCTCCGCCGCGAAGTTCGTCGCGAACGTGCTCGCGTCGAAGCGGCTCACCCGCCCGAACGCGCCCTCGCCCCGCATCAGCCGCGACCACACCGCGTCCACGTCGTGGCCCAGCGGCGTCACCCAGCCCATCCCCGTGATCACCACCCTGCGTTGCTGTCTGCTCATGATGCCGCCGTATCCGCTCGCCCAGCACCCCATCCCGCGCACCGCCGCCAACTGTCACTGGTCTTTCGTCACTGGCCTTCGTCGTGGCCCATGTCCTGGTCATCGTCGAACGACAGG
>JBAXFU010000058.1:0-20607 GCA_037139735.1 Phycisphaerae bacterium | reverse complement strand
CCATGATCCCACGCAGCCGCCAGAGCCAGTCGGAGGCGTAGTAGCCGTGCCTGCCCCCCAGCGCCGTCACCGCCGACCATGCCGCGGACGGGGCCGCCTTCGCCACGACGTCGCGCCGGTCGACAAAGACGGTCCCGCCGGCCCACGACGGGTCGCCGGGCATCACGCCCGCGTCCGACCATGCTGTCTCGATGGTGCCCGCCTTGATCTTTGCCAGCGCGGCGTCCATCGCCTCGCGGATCGTCAGGCACCGGTGCGGCATGAGCCGGGTGGCCTCGTCGTTGCGGCAGACGACGCGGTTCTTGAGCCCTTCGGCCAGCGGACGGGCGATGCTCGCGTGCAGGGGCGTCACCAAGTGGATCCACAGCGAACTGAGCCGAGGCGTCAGCACCGGCACGGGGATGACCAGGCGCCGCCGCAATCCCGACGCCGCGGCCATCTCCCGCATGATCCGCTCGTACGACCACACGTCCGGCCCGCCGATGTCGAGGGTCTTGCCGATGGTGGCGGGCGTCTCGAGTGCCGCGATCAGGTAGAACATCACGTCGCGGACGGCGATGGGCTGCGACTCGGTGCTGACCCACCGCGGCGTGATCATGATCGGCAGCCGCTCGACGAGATAGCGAAGGATCTCGAACGACGCCGATCCCGAGCCGATGATCATCGCCGCCCGCAACACCGTCACCGGCACGCCGCCGCATCCCAGCGAGCTCTCCACCTCGCGCCGCGACGAGAGGTGCTCGCTGAGACCCTGACCTGTTTCACCCAGACCGCCGAGGTAGATGATCCGCGGCACGCCCGCCCTCGCGGCGGCACGACCGAACGTTTCCGCCAGCGACAGATCGCGTCCGCGATAGCCGGCTCCGGCGACGTCCATCGAATGCACCAGGTAGTACGCCGCGGCGCATCCGGTCATCGCCGCGACCAGCCGCTCCTCGTCGCCCGCGTCGCCCTCGACGACCTCCACGCCTTGCTGTCCCGCCCACGGGCGGGCCCTGAGCTTGGCCTCGCTGCGGACCAGGCACCGCACGCGATACCCGCGTTCGACCAGCCGCGGGGCAAGCCGCCCGCCGATGTAGCCGGTCGCGCCGGTGACAAAGAGCGTGGATGGCGAGACCGCTTCCATGAAGGACGACTGTAGCGACGGCGAGGCCGTTGACTGGTCTCGGTGCGTTCGCGCGCGCCGCCGATCATCCGCGATCGACGCCACGCTTCCCGCGAAGCGCCTCCGGACGTGTCTGCCGATGGCCCGCGTCGGCGAAGCTGTCCGGCAGCGGAACAGTTGCCCGCCGAGTTCGATCACCGAGATCGAGTGCGCTCGCCTGTGCTGTTCATCCCCTCCGCTCGCCAACGCGAGACGCCGAGAGTTCAAGAAAACACGAACCAAGCCCAAGACACCCGGTGTCCTGATCAGTCGGCGAGCCCACCATCCGCATGATCAACCAGTGGGCAGCCCTCAGGGTCGACGACGACGACTGACAACCCCACCCTCACTCCCACCAACCGTGCGCACACGAGTACTTCACGACATCTTGATTGCAAGTTGACACATCGGACGGCGGGGAGGTATCCGCGGTAGACTGAGCAAATCGGCCGGTGTGGCCGTGCTTGTCGGTGCGCTGGCGGGAGGGCGAAAGCCCAAGGAGAGAGACATGAGTACGACGCGCGTTTCCATGCTGTTCGCTGCGGTTGGGTTGGCGGGTGCGGCCGGGTTGTGCAACGCGGAGGTCATCACCCTGCGGAGCGGCCAAGTCGGCGGGTTGCCGGGCGTGGCCGGCCAGTCCGACGACATCGCGACCTTTCTCCCCAACAACCCTCCCGGCGGGGCCATCAGCCTCTCGGCCTTCACCCCCGCCGAGTTCGCCGGCGCCGTCGGCGGCCCCGCCGCCAAGGTCATCAACGCTCACCCGGCCTGGACGCCCGGCATCTCCGATACTGCGGCACGCTGGATCAACTTCGGTGTTGATCAGCAGGTGCAGCCCGACGGCAGCGTCAGCGGCACGGGCTACGGCCTGCCCGGGTCGAGCCTCTACGCCATCCCCTTCTTCGTCAACACCGCCAATGCCACCGGCGGGATGATGAACATCGAGTACGCCGTCGACGACGTCGGCGGTGACTGGTACGCCCCGTACCTCGGCGGCAACCCCAACACGCTCTACATCAACGGGGTCGCCCTCCCCCACCAGGGCGGCAACTACGCCTCCTCCACTTTCTACAGCACCTCCCTCTCCTTCGGCCCCGGCTTGAACCACCTCTATCTCTATCAGCGTGACGCGGGCGTCCTCGTCTCCGGTGCGATCTTCAGCATCACCATCGACGTAGTGCCTGCGCCGGGCACCGCGGCGGTGCTCGGCCTCGGCGGCCTGCTGGCCGCACGTCGTCGCCGATGAGTTCGCTCGGTTCTGACCACACAACTTCAGTTCATCCCTCCACAGCCCGGGCGCACGCCTGGGCCGTGGTCGTTGATCAACCCGCTCGGAAGGCCCTGTGAACCCTTCGCCCGTCAACGCCAGACGCCGAGCGTTCGAGAGGACTCCGATGCACCGATCCTGAGACGCTCGGCGTCTTGGTCGGTTGGCTCTGCAACGGTTTCGAACCAAGATCGCAGCGGGGCACGCCACGAGATCGCGAAGCCACCGGAATCTCGCGAGGTTTCCGACTCATTCAACGCGGTGGCTCAATCGTGCCGCCCGTTCACCAGAAGAACCCGCCGCGAGGCAGGGTCGCAACAATGGTCCCCTCGCCACTACAGGTCGAACTCCCGCACCACTTGCGGCAGGAACCGCTGCAGCACGTCGAGCGCCGCGTGCAGGTACGCCCTGTCCCCCTCCCGATCGATCATCGCCGGCGCACACGAAGCCATCAGCACGCGACGGATGTTCGCCAGCCGCGGGTATCCGTCGTCGACGGACAACCCGCGTTCGCGGCGTCTTCTGGCCAGTTCGCTCAAGGGCTTGACGCCGCGGAGCAACTCGACATGGCCCCAGTGCTGGCGTTCGAGGTAGATGGCGTCCTCGAGCCAGTGCCCCGCGTGCACGAGCGCAAGGTCGATGAGCACGCAGGACGCACGCCCGTCGCCCGCGTCGCGTCGCATGCAGTTGCCCGCGTGCAGGTCGCCGTGGCACCACGCGTTGATCGGCCGGGCGTGCCACGCGGCCTTGAGCAGGGGCAACGCCTTGTGCACGTGACGCAGCGCATCCTTCCACTTGGGCGTCTCGGGCACGTCGTGGTCGCGAAGCACCGCCTTGGAGCGTTCGAGCAGATGATCCCAGTCGGGGCTCGGCGGGGGCGTTCCCAGGGGCGCAACCTTCATGGCCGAGGCCTGGAACTCCGCCGCCGCGTCGATGAGGTCCACCAACCCGTCGTGGTCGAGCCCTGAGGCCAGCGGATGACCGGGCAGCCGCTCGGTGACGATCCACGCCAGGTCGTACCCGCCCAGTTCGGTGCCGTGCGCGGCCACGCGGGGCACCGGCAATCGCAAGGCCGACGGCGACTCCCACGACGCCTCGTCGAGCCGCCCGAGTTGCGTCGTCCAGCGATACTCGACGAACCCCACCGGCAGCTTCACGAAGACCTCGATGACGCGGCCGTCGTCTCGACGCCACGTCGAGAGTCCGGTGGCCGCGCCCCCACGCTGCCAGCGACACTTGAACCACATGACAGGCCCGAGCCGCTCCCCCGTGACCCGACGCATCACCGGGGCCAGCGCAACGGCCAGCCCGTGCGAATCGCCTCCTGATGCCTGAACCGGCTGGCTCACGCCCGAATGGTAGTGGCCCGTCCGCAACCTCAGGCGGACGCGGCCTCTCGCACCACCCGCCACAACGCGATCAGTTGATCGAGGTCGAGTTCCTCGGCCCGCTGCTCGGGACGGATCCCCTCGGGCCACGCCAAGCCTCGCCCCAGGACCGCGCCCAGTTGCTTCCGCCGCTTCTCGAAGAGCGTCTGGCACCACTTGGCCATCACGCCGGGGGTCTCACACCGAGGGACGGCGAGCCGCCGTGCCGCCAGCATCGCGCTGTGCACGTCGGGCCGCGGCCAGAAGCACTCGGGAGGCGCCTTGGCGATCAGCTCCAACTCGGCGGTCGCCTGCGCGAGGATGCTGATCGAGCCGTAGTCCCGCGTGGAGGGACGGGCCATCAGTCGCTGCGCCACCTCCAGCTGGATGGTCACGAAGAGCCCCCGACAGGCGGGCACGTCGGCCAGCAGGATGTTCATCGCCGGCGTGGCCGCCCCGTAGGGCAGGTTCGACACCAGCACGAACGGCCCGCTCCCGACGGCCTCGAGGATTCCCGGGTTGAGCGCATGCTTGCCCGCCAGGCAGTCCCCCTCGACGAGCCGAAAGGCGTCGCCGCGGGAGGCGAATTTCGCTCGCAGCATCGCCGCCAGTCCGCCATCGAGTTCCGAGGCGACCACGCGGCACCCTCGATCAAGAAGCTCCTCGGTCATCGTCCCGGTGCCGGGTCCGATCTCGAGCACGGTCTCGCCGGCCTTGACGCCCGAGGCGTCCACGAGCTTGCGAATGAGGTTGTGGTCGACCAGGAAGTTCTGGCCCAGCGCCTTGCGGGGCGACAGGCCGGCGCCGGCGAGGATGGCCTTGATCTCAGAGAGCGTCTGCATGGGCGGTTGATCGGGCGGACGTCGGTCAGGCGAGCTTGATGAGGCGACGGCCGATCCATTCGATCGCGAGCAGCGCGAGCAGCAGGGCGAAGACGATCGGCTTGTCCCACAGGGTCTCGATGTCGGGCGTGCCCAGCGTCCGCACCTCGCGGTTGGGCAGGAGCGATGAAAGGTCTCGCAACGCCGCGGCGTCGAGCACCCGCCCGCCCGTTTCCGAGGCGATGGTCTCGAGCGCGGCATGGTCGGCCTGCGGGAACCGCAACTCGTCGTCGGGCGCCACGACCTCCAGCCGGGCCGTGATGTCGAGGCCCGCCAGGAGCGCGTCGGCCGACTCGATCGAATATCGCCCCGGCTCGGAGGCGATCCACGAGGCGGCGTACGACACCGAGGCCTCGGATTGCTCGGCCTCCTCGGGAGCGAGCATCACCTCGACCGCGCGGCCGGCCGCCATGCCCGCCTCATCGCGTCGGAGCAGCCGGACTCGAAGGCTGGCGGGCCGGCGTTCGATCAGGCTCTGATCGAGCAGCCGCACCGAGAGCCGCACCGGCCGGCCCACCTGCGCCTGCTCGGGCGTGGCGGCGATCACCGCGGGCCGCCCCGCGCGGCCGAGACTCTCGCGGGCGAGCAGTCGCACCATCGGGATCCAGAACCGCTCGGTGAGCACCTCGCCCCGGCAATAGCGGTAACGCCACGTCTCGTCCGTGGCGACATACACGACGCGGCCCGCGCCGTACCGCATCGACATCACGAGCGGGAACGTCTCCGAGGCCGACCCGCCGCCCGCCGGCGTCGCCGTCGCCAGCACCTCGGCCGTGGGCTTGAGCATCGAAGGCGTGATCCGCTGGGCCCATCGCATCATCGGCCACCCGAGATCGCCGCTGAGCAGCTCCCCGGGCCACGGGTTGGACGGGTCCTCCGACAGCCGGAGCACGCCGTAGCGGTCCGCCGCCGCGCCGGGCTTGACCAGCACCGGGTTCAGCCACGCCTCGACGCCCGAACGCTCCACGCCGGGCGACCCCTGCGGCGGAATGACAAACGGCACGAGGTCCGCCAGCGGCGTCCCTCGCCACGCGCCGGGCGTCGACCCCGACCCGCCGATCCACAGCAAGCCCGCGCCTCGTTCGGCCACCAGCGACCGCAGTTGCGAGATCTGCTCGACGCTGAAAACCTCGGGACGGACGTCCCCCATCACCACCACGTCGAACTGCTGCCACTCCTTCGCGGTCCGGGGCAATGCATCGAGGATCTCGTTGCCGTCCTGGATCGACCGCCGCTCCGACGAAAGCAGCATCGCCGACGTCCTGATCGATTCCTCTCGCACGAGGATGTTCTTGAGATAGCGATACTCCCACCGGGGATACCCGTCGAAGTACGCCACGCGGATGGGACGATCCGCCACCGTCACCGAGACCCGGGCGACGTTGTTCTGCTCCGACAGGTCGCGACCGTCGGGAATCAGCCGCACCGTGTACGACCGTTCCCCGGCGGCACGGGGCGTCACCAGCATCGTCTGCCGCCCCGCGCCGGAGGCGTCGAGGCGACGCTCCTCGATTGCAAGCCCGGTCGCGTCGTCGACCAGTTGCAGACGAGCGCCCGATCCCTCGCCCCGCTCGCCGCCCAGCGATTCGATCTCCACCGTGACCGGCAGCTTGTCGCCAACGAACGCGGCGGCGGGCGCTTCGGCCCTCGTGATGGCCAGATCGGGCAGCGACTGAGCGTTGCCCAAGGGCACCGGGAAGACCGGGATCCGCCGCCCCTGGAACTCGCGGAGCAGCGATCGCCCGGGCTGGTCGGGACTGCGGCCGTCGGTCAGCAACACCACCCCCGCCACGGGCCGGGCCGCCACGCGCCGCAGCGTCTGCTGGAGGCACTGCGCCAAGAGCGTCCGCCGCCCGAGCGGCTCGCCCAACGACACCCGCACCTCGCCCGGCTTGGCATCCGTCGCGGCGGGCAGGTCGAAGGTGGCCGCATCAAAGCCCAGTTGAAGCACATTGCGTTCCGCCGCGAGCTTGTCGAACTCCGTCGCCGCGCCCGCGAGGGCCGCTCGCAACTGCGCCTCTCGCGTGGTGGCGGCGGACCCGGTCGACGGCGCGTCGGCCACTCCCATCGACGCCGAGCGATCGGACATCACGACCACCCAGTCGCGCGTCACTCGCTCGTTCTGCCTGACCAGTTCGGGGCCGGCGATGACCATCGCGAGGATCACGAGCGAGCATCCTCGCATGATGGCCAAGGCCGTGCGAACCCGCCGCGGCCCCAACAGGCGGCTATAGCTCCACGCCGCGACGACGAAGCACGCGACGATCACCCCCACCCACACCCACGCCGGCAGCGGACGGGCGAATCGCCACTCGACGTCCGCGCCCTGGGTGCTCAGGGTCTTGAGATCGAACAGCCAGTCGAGCAGCGAGACCTTCACGCCGACGTCGCTCCCTTCGCAGGGCCCGCCCGCGTGCCGAAGGCGTCGCGGTTGGCGTGACTGAACCATCGCGCGAAGGCCAACTCGAGCAGACCGACCACGCCCGCGGCGATCAGCAGCGGCAGGCTCACCGGCGGCGCGCGATCCGCGAGCGATCCGCCCGCCACGCCGCCACCTTCGCGTGAACCGCCCTGGGCGTCCGCGCGACCCCATGTCGCCCACGCCATCCGCGACGAGCAGGGCTCGAGCCACTTGGCGACCTGGTCCTTGCTCCGCACCGTCACCGATGATGCATCCGTGTCGGCGTTCACCGCCAGCGTGCCCAGCGTCACCCCCGCCGCCGACCGCACGAGCCAGCCGCCCCGCGTCCGCAGCGGCGTCTGCATCGAACCCCGAGCGGCGAGCCCCACCACCTTCGCCCCGTCCCAATCACCCGTCGTCACCGGCACCGACTCGAGGTCGACGGCGTCTGCCGCCATACGGCCCGAGAAGGGCATCCCTGCGGGCAGCGAGGGGGCCCCCACCCCGCGGCTGACGCCCTGTCGAACCACTTCCTGCATCAGCGGCACCATCAACGGCCTCGCCGGGAGGTCGGTCCAGTCAGGATCGATCGCCGCCGCGAAGAGCACGAGCATCCCTCGTCGCGCGACACTCCCCTCGCCCGAACCGGCGAGCGTCGCGACCATCAACGGCCGTCCGTCGGCCGTCGCCAAGAACGTGTCCAATCCATCCGCCCCGGCCCGGACATCCAGCAGCCGACTGACGGTGACGGACCGGACAAGGTCCGGCAGTTCCGAAGCGACCTGCGACAGCAAGCCGCCCGACGCGCCGCCGGGCGTCAGCGTCGAAGGCGCCTTGAGGATGGTCACGTCGCGCGCAATCGACCAGTCGACGTCCAGCAGGGTTCGAACCTGCTCGGTCCAGACCTGCGTCGCGTCGCCCGTGGCGGGGGTCAGGATCACCAGCGAGCCGCCGTCGAGCGATTCGCGAACGGCCCGCCATGCCGCGGCGTCGAGCAGATCGGGCCGCGGAAGGATCACGGCATCCATGCCGGCGAGCACCCCGGCGCCTCGCCCGGTGCCGCCAGCCTTCACGCTGGGGGCGATGCCCTGCTGCGGATCGACGACCTGCACGCGGACCTCGCCGGACTGGCGGCGACGCAGCGAGAAGTCGCCCCGCGGCGCGAGCGCCAGCGCGATCCAATCCTGGGGCTGGTACGCCGCGAGATTGGCGTCGCCCGCGAGCGAGGCGCGGCCGCCGGGCGGCACGACCATCGCCACGTCGAGCCGATCGCGCATCTGCACGGCGGCGATGCAGCGGTTGTCAGGCGACAAGGCGTCGTCGTCGATCGTGGCGACGACGAAGACGCCGCGACGATCCTCCGTCGTCGATCGATCCGCCGGGGGCGGCGAGATGGTGGCGAAGACCTGCGCCTCCTCCTGCCCGGCGTTCCATGCGACCACCTGCCGAGCCTCCTCGCCCGCCGCGGCAGGACGGGCCGAGGCGGGCACGGCTCGAACCGACAGCATCGTCGTGGCGGTGGAGGCGGTCCCCGGTCCGCTGCGTCGGAGCAGCACTCGCACGGGCATGCCTCCGGCCTCCTCCCCGCCCGCGGCCGCCATCATCACGGCGCGAGCGGGTTCGACCTCGATGATGGCGACATTGTCGACGCCTTCGGCGACGGGCGGCAAGGCCGTGACCAGCGGCGCGGGGGTCCCCTCCGCGCCCAGCGACGGCAGCGAGGCCTCGGCATCGAAGGATCCCTCCCTCCAAGGGCTCACGACCGCGACGACCTGCTCGGACGTGGCGGCCTCGGGGCGAGCCAGGGCGTCGCGAACCAGCCGCATCGCGCCGACCCAGTCGGCCCGGGCGTGGGTCTGGGGCAGGTCCTTCACGATCTGCCGCGCCGAGGCGAGTTCCGGGCTTGGCGGGAGCACGACGGCCTCGGCGGGAGACCCCACGGCGATGATGGAGACACGGTCGCCGCGAGCGGCGTCGAGTTCGTCGATGGCGGCGAGCGCCGACTCCTTGAGCCTCGCCAAGTCGGATTCCTGCCGCTCGGGGGGCGTCGTCGCCGCCGCGAGACTGTTGTCAAGCAGCACATGCAGCGTGCGAGGCCCTCGCGGGCCGAGCATGCCGGCGTCGCCGAGCACGGGCTTTCCGACCGCGATGGCGACGAGGGCCACGAGCAGGCAGCGGGAGGCGAGGAGGAGGAACTGCTCGAGATTCATTCGCCGCCGCTGGCGGCGATACGCCTCGATGATGAACCGCATGGCGGCCCAGGGCACCGGCCGTCGACGGCGGCGCATGAGCAGGTGGATGATGATGGGGATCATCACGCACAGCAGCCCTGCCCAGGCGAGGGTGGGGTTGAGGAACGACACCGGTCGATGGTAGTTCGCGCGGCAGTGAAGGGACGGGGCGTCAGCGTCCCTTGTGCTTCATCACCGCGTTGCGCCGGGCGACGAAGGCCGCGAGCGTGGGCCCGAGCCATTCGTGGGTGCTGACACGCTGGTAGTCGAAGCCCATGCCGCGAGCGATCCGCTCGATGGCCGACTGGTGCGACCTGAAGGCCTCGAGGTAGGCCGCTCGCAAGGAACGAGGATCGATGCGAAGGGCCGCCTCGCCCTCGAGCCCCTCGAAGGGCGCGGCGTCGGCGAAGTCGAACTCCTCCTCGTCGCGATCGAGCACCTGGAAGGCGATGACATCGTGCCCCGCGTGCTTGAGCCTCGCGAGCGCCTCGCGGAACTCCTCGACTTCGACGAAGAAGTCCGAGACGATGGCGATGATGCAGCGGTTGGTGATCTTGCCGAGCACCTGGTCGATGGTGCGGGCCAGGTGCGTCTGCCTCGAACGGTTCTGCGGGTCGACCGGATGAACGCTCAACGCGCCGACGATCTGTCGCCACGTGCCTTGACTGCTCGATCGTCGAACCAGGGCGCGGATCTCGTCGGCGTAGACGGCCAGCCCCACGCGGTCGCCCTGCTTGAGCGTGATGTACGCGATCGCCGCGGCGACGGCGGTGGCGTGGTCGAACTTGCTCCACTGCGCGCGGCCGTCGTAGCTGGTCTTGATCCCCTCGCCGCTGGCGTCCTCGAAGGAACGCGAGCCGTACGCCATCGATCCGGAGGCGTCGACCAGGAGGATGAGATCGAGGTTGGTCTCCTGCTGATGCTGCTTGATCTGCAACTTGTCAGTGCGAGCGAAGACCTTCCAGTCGAGGTGGCGGAGGTCGTCGCCCGGGGCGTACGCGCGGTGCTGCGCGAACTCCACGCTCAGGCCCTGGAAGGGCGAGCGGTGCGTGCCGGTCGACAGCCCCTCGACGATCATCTTCGCGCGAAGCTCGAAACTCGCCAGCCGGGCGAGCGTCTGCGGGTGGAGGTAGATCGACGCATCCGCCTCGGGCGGGCGTGGGTGCGATCCCTGGTCGTCGACCGTCGGCTCGGTGCTCACGCGAAAGGGTAGCGGGGCCGGACCCTCGGCCCGAACGGCGCGAGCCGCCGTTTGACGCCGTGCGCCGATGGCCATGTCGCTCCCGGCGCCGTCGACGCAAGGTCAGGGGTTCAAGGTCAGCGTCGTCGCGACGTCCGCGGCCTTCTCCGAGACGCACCGCACCTCGACGCTCGCGCCCGCCTCCGCCTCGAGCAGGAAGCGGAGCGTCACCCCGCCACGGCCCGGGACGCCGCCCGCGAGCTGCACCCTCGCCGGTTCGTGGCGGATGGGCGTCGGCGATCGATCGAACCACCCGTCGAGCGAGAAGGCCGCCGCGACCCGCCCCTTCGACGCCGCCACGGTCACCACGTCGGGCGAGCCGATGCCCTTGTCGCGGGCCAACCCGCTCCGCGTCGGGATGAGACGGTCGTTGAGGAGTTCCACCGTGACCTGCCACACGCCGGGCCCCGCCAGCTTGACCTCCTGCCTCGCGAACGCCAGCCGCGGCGTCTGATCGGCGTGGAACATCGTGAACGCGAAGTTGCGGTGACACTCTTCCTGGAGCATGAAGGTGGGCGTGACGCGGCTCGACCACTTGTTGAGCCCCCCCACCAAGACCGTGCCGAGCGTCGGATGCTCGACCTCGCGGTAGTCGGTGAAGAGCTGTCCGAAGGCCATGCGGTCGCGCCAGAGCCACTGCTGCGCGTCGTTGGGCTGGGACTGGTCTCGCTGGAAGTACTTGGCGGCGGTCCAGAGCTCGTTGGTGAACGAGAAGATGCCCAGCGACTCGGCCGTCCAGTTCACGAAGCCGCCGTGCACGGTGTAGAGGTCGCGGTGAATCACCATCGACCGGTAGTACGGCAGCAGCTGCTCGCCCACGGTCGCGAGCTGGTCGTACACGCGGATGTCCTGCTCCGGGTAGGCCCAGCCGCGGAACTCCGCGCCCGGCCCGCGGAGGATCATGCCACCGGCGTTGTGATACGACTGCACCGCCGCGATGTTGGCCCTGGCCTCGATGAAGTCGGCCACCGCTCGGGTCTCGGGCGCCGAGAGCGGAAAGGGTCCCGCGCCGCCCTGCACGAAGTCCGGAAGCCACCCCGCCGGCCAGTTGCGGTTCATGTCGTCGCCGCCCGCCGGATCCTCGTTGATCTCGCCGTCGCCGTCGTTGTCGATCCCCTCCTCGCCCATCGGCGTCCACCCGCCCGCGGGCTTGTCAGCGGCCACGCGCCGGAAGATCCGCGGGTCCGCCGCGTCACGCTCCCATCGCCCCAGCGGATCCCGCTTCCACATCTGCGTGATGCTCCCGTCGCCGTCGAGATCGTCCGGACCGTCCTCGTCCGCCTGCCCGTCGCGGTCGTCGTCGACCGCTCGGCGGTTCGACCGCTGCGAGTTCGGGGTCGACGGTCCCTGCAACCACGCGTCGCGGTTGTCGGGATTCACCATCGGCAACAAGTGGAAGGAGCAGCGGTCCACCAACTCCGTGAGCGAACGGTTCGATCCGTACGCCTTGGTCAGGTACCACGCCGTGTAGAGCACCGCTTCCGCGGCCTGGATCTCGTTGGCGTGCACCGCGCCGTCGATCCACATCGCCGGCTTGTCCGCGATCGCCCCTTGCTTCGACGTGCCGATCGTCAGGACCACCAGCTCCCGTCCCTCCAGCGTCTCGCCGATCTTCGTCAGCGTGCACACCTCCGGATAGGCCGCCGCCAGATCGCGCAGACCCCGGTTGATCTCCTCGACCGTGTGATAGCGGTCGAAGGTCAGCGGCACCTTCGAAGGCAGGTCGGGCTGCGCCATGGCCGTCGCCGCCGCCCACGCCACGCACGTTCCGGCAAGTCCGATCAGCCTCATGGCGCGCCTCCGGTCGTCGCCGGCGACGACAACGACACCTCGATCACCCGCTCGCCCCACGTCGGATCCGACACCTTCACCTTGACCGATCCGCCGTCGGCCGCACGCACCGTCCACGAGGCGTCGAACACGCCGCCCGCCGCGATCGTCTCCGCCCGCTGCGTGCGACCTCCCGCGACGAGGGTCGACACCTCCGTCTCCAGCGTCACCAATGTCGGCGGCCGCCACCTCGCCTTGGCGCCGGTCGCCGTCCGCGTCGGCAATCGCCCCTCGTTGGTCACCCGCGCGTCGATCCGCCACACACCCGCCGCTAGACGCGTCGCCCAGGCCCGCTGCGTGATCCGCGGCAGGAGCGAGGCGAACTCGCCCATGAACGCCGTCTGCTGCGACACCAGCCGCGGCCACTCCGATGCCGGCGGATTCATCCGAGCCCCGGGAACAAAACCGCCGATCTCGACCGGCCCCAGTTGCGGGTGCATGAAGGGCTTCCACGCCACGAACCCCGCCGAACCCCCGTCCGCCGAACGCTCGGCGAAGTAGCGGAGCCACTTGGCTTCGTCGGTCTTGGCTTCAGGAGTCTTGGCTTCAGGAGCCTTGGCTTCAGCGGGCTTCGCCTCGGCGGGCTTGGCCTCCGTCTCCTTGCCCGCCGCATGGCCCTCCGACGCCGCGGCGTCGGCCGGCGGCTCCGCGGCCGAGGGCGACGGCTTCTTCGCTTCGCCGCGCCGCTCGGGCTTCACCAGGTCTGGACGAACCCATGCCGGCGTGCCCATCGAGATCACGCCAAGGTGCGACGAGGCCCACAGCAGCATCGAGCCCCGAAGATCCGCCGCCGGCGACTCGTTGATGCCGGTGACCTCCTTGAACCGGCCGCCCACAAGCTCCCAGATCCACTTGTCGGCATCCGCGATGCCCTGCGGCACTCTTCCCGACACATCCATCTTGCCCGGCTCGGGAATCGACACCAGCGTGTCGTGACGACCAAAGACGAGAACCCCCACCAGACGTTCGTGCGCCAGGCACCATGCCGCCAATCCGCGCGTCTCGGGCGTCTGGAGGGGGCGTCGCCCCGCGCCATCCTCGAACTCGGGCCACGAGGCGGGCCACTGCCGATCAAGATCGATCCCTCCGCCCGCGGCTCCCCCGCGACCGTCTTCGTTGAACCGGCCGTCGCCGTCGTCATCGCGACCCTCGACCAACACCGCCCAGGTCGCCACTTCCCCCTTGGAGACCTCCGGCGCTCGCATCAACCCGGGCCACTCGGGGTCATCGCAGAGCGTGGCGGTGAGTCCGGTGGCCGGAGACGGGGTTCGCACCCGCATCGTCAACACCATGCCGTCGCCATCGAGATCGTCGCCTCCATCCTCGTCCTGCCGCCCGTCCTTGTCGGCGTCGGTGGGCAGCGGCCGTCGTCCCGCGTGGATCAACGGCGACCCGTGCTTCGCAAAGCCGTCGGGATTCAGGCACGGAACGATCGCCACATCCAAGGTGGAGAGCCACGCGGGCGGGTGGGCAGCCAGCGACTCAGCCACCCCCAAGGCGACTTCGACGCCCACGGCATGCCCCGCATCCGCACCTGCGACCACCAGCAGCAGCGGACGATCCGAAGCCTTCGAGGCCGGAGGCTGCCCGAACCGCACCAGGCGAATCGGCGTCCCCAGGCCGCTCGCGGCGATCGTCTCGACGACGTGATCGCGAGCCAGCGCGTCCATTCGCTCATCCCAAGGACCGCCAAGGGTCGAGAAGGTCTGACACGCCACGGCAAGCCACGCGAGAGTCATCACGCCTCAGAATAGCAACCGCTCACGGCCGCACGAGTGATCGTCGTGCCCCCGGCAACCCCCGGCCCCGGTCCCGACGCCCCTCGCCACCCCCCCTTGTCCGACGCCAGCCCGCGTTAGCGGGCGATGCCCCGCCGCCGAGTGACACGATTGGGGTCCAAATCGGCCTCATGCCATTGACTGCACCGCGTTCGCGAGGGTACTCTTTTGTTGCAAGCCGTTTATTGGCAAATACTTGCGCCACGCCGGCATGGCGGCCAGGTCGCTCCTTTGCGAGCATCGCGGCCTCCTTCGCTCCGGCAGGACGCACGGGTGTTCGCCGGTGACCGCCCTGCGAGGAGAGACGAGATGAAGACCACGATGCTCGCCGCCGCCGCGGCTTTGTTGCTTGCTGGCCCGGCCTTGGCCAATCCCGGCGCCCAAGTCTGCCACGACGTGTCGCTGCCCGCCACCCGAACCAACTGGAACTCGCTGGTGACCATCCCGAAGTTCGACCCGTCGCTGGGAGAACTCATCCGGGTTCGATGGCGAATCATCGGCCAGGTCAGCGGCAACGCCTCCTTCGAGAGCCTCGACTCGTCGAGCACCACCATCACCACCTCCCTCTCCGCCTCGATCTCCCTGACGAGACCCAACGGTTCATTGCTCAGCGTCGCCCTGCCGGTGGTGAACAACACCGACGCGGCGTCGGCCTTTGACGGCGTGATCGACTTTGGCGGCACCTCCGGCAAGGCGTACACCGGGCTCTCGGGCAGCGCTCTGGCCACCAGTTCCTCCACCGCGGCCGCCGATCTGGCCCTCTTCTCCGCCGCCGCGGCTGGCGAGACGATCTCGCTTCCGGTCATCGCGTCGGGCACCAGTTCGGGATCAGGCGCCGGCAACTTGCTGCTGCTCTTCGAGACCTTCGCCTCAGCCAGCGTGCGTGTGTGCTACGAGTACACCATCGTCCCCGCCCCTTCGGCGATGGCGATGCTCGCCCTCGGCGGGATGGTCGCCTCGCGGCGTCGCCGCTGATCCAAGTCCAAGGCGGCCACCCCCTGCGGCACTGATTTCACCCGGTCTTGGCCCCGAACCATCCCCGCCCCGGCCATCACCCCGGCGTCGCATCGCGACGTGCATGAACGCCGCTTTGGCCCACGTGACCCCTTTCGAACGTCCACCACACGGGCCGCTCCGGGGTTCATCGACGGAGTCCTGACGGACGTGCTTCGGGCGTGAAGGATGTCGCCGACCTGACTCCATCGACGAGGGCGCGAAGCCCCGATCCGGCGTCTTCCCGCCCCGCCGGTTGACGCTCGCGGACGGTGCCGCATCCAACTTCCGGTTATCGGTCGCGTGCCACTCGCAAAATCGGCGGACGTCGATGCCTGCATCGTGTTGGCGTTGACACGCCAGCCGCCAACGGTTACGATCGCCGCGTACCGCTTTCTCTGCAGAAATCCATGTTTCCAAACGATGGGAGTTCGGTCGCTCGCCGTTGAGCGACTTTGCAATCTCTCTTCGTCCTTCACGGATCTGCGGCGAAACGACGGTTGTCCAATCTGAGGAGAAGAGACGTGAAGAAGACGACGATGTTGGCCGCGAGCGCGGTCCTGTGCCTTGTCGCTCCGGCGATGGCCACCCCCGGCGGCGAAGTGTGCTACGACACCACCTTTGTGTCCACCCGGACCAACTGGAACTCGGCGGTGGTCATGCCGAAGTTCGATCCAAGCCTGGGCGAACTCGTCCGCGTGCGTTGGCGGGTCGTCGGGCAGGTTTCGGGCAACGTTTCGTTCGAGAGTCTCGACGGCGCGGCCACGACCATCACCACCGAACTCTCGGCCTCGATCACCATGACCCGGCCCGACAGCTCGGTGCTGAGCGTGGTGATCCCGGTGGTGAGCAACAGCGATGCGGTCACCTCCTTCGACGGCACGATCGACTTCTCGGGCAGTTCGGGCAAGTCGTACGCGGGCCTGTCGGGCAGCGATTCGGCCAACGCCGCCTCGACGGCCGCCGCGGACATCGCCCTCTTCACGGCCACCACCCCCGGCGAGACCATCTCGCTTCCGGTCGTCGCGACGGGCACCAGCTCGGGCTCGGGCGCCGGCAACCTGCTCCTGCTCTTCTCGACCTTCGCGTCGGCTGACGTGCGGGTGTGCTACGAGTACGCCATCGTCCCCGCCCCTTCGGCGATGGCGATGCTCGCCCTGGGCGGACTGGCCGCGACGCGTCGTCGCCGCTGATTCCCGCTTCACCGTTGTTCTCATCCGCCCAAGGCGGCGATCACCCCGCGTGATCGCCGCCTTGGGCGATTTCATGTGGTCGATTCGCGCCCGCGCCACTCCGCTCGCAGCAATCCCGCCGCGACCAGGTCGTGCGCCACGCCCCACTTGAACGCCTGGCCGCGAAGCAGGCCCTCGCGGCGGAAGCCCACTTTCTCCAGCACCCGCGCCGAGGCCTCGTTGTGGACCATGTAGTGCGCGGTCAGTTTCCGCAGGTGCAGCGAGTCGAAACACCAGCCGCAGAACGCGGCGGCCGCCTGCGTCGCGTACCCCTTGCCCCAGTGCTCGGGCACCACCGTGTAGCCGATCTCGCCTCGAACGTCGATGGAGTCGATCATCACGCCCACGCTGCCGATGGGCTCCGACTCCACGCCGTCGGCCCACCGCTCGCAGATCGCAAAGACCGCGCCCGTCCCCGCCTCCCACCCCGCCGTCACCCGTGCGATGAACGCCTCCGCGTCGGCCGCGGCGTACGGATGCGGGATCGTCCGCGTGACGGCCGCAACCCGGCGGTCGCTGCAGACGCGGACCACCGCCGCCGCGTCGGCGGGCACGTGCGGGCGAAGGAGCAGATCCGACGTTTCCAACCGCGGCTGCGGTCCGCGTCCGGTCATGGCACGACCCCCTCGACCCGCGTCGTCCCCGCGACGCACTCGCCCACCACGCGGTGCGTGTCGATCCGCGAGGCCAACTCGATGTCCGCCGACAGCCCCAACGCCTCCAATCCCCGTCCGCCCCGCGTGGCACGCAAGGCCTCGTGCAATCCGGTGCGTGTGGCGTCCCGCCACGGGGAGCGGCACAACGCGGCCACGTCCTCGTCAGCCGCTCGCATGCCCGCCGCGTGCAACCGTTCGGCCATCGCCCCGGCGAAGAGCACGTCGTCAAGGCTCAGTCGCCCGCCGGTGCCCGCGCACACCACGTGCACCGGCTCGGTCCCCTTCATCGCCCAGCGAACCGTCGCGGAGAGGTTCGCGAAACACCCGAAGCAGCGACGGGCGGCCGCCGAAGCGTGCAGGGCCGCCTCGGTGCCGTTGGTGGTGGTGAACAGGACCGTCCGCCCTCCCACCCGAGCGGCGTCGTAGGTCGCCGGCGAGTTGCCGAGATCGAACCCCGGCGGCGGCAGTCCGCCTCGCTCACCCCCCACCACGCGCGATTCCGCCGGCCACTCACGGGCCGACGCCAACGCCTCCTCGGGCGACCGACAGAGCCGCACGCTTGCCGCGCCGGCACCCAGGGCGTGCGTGATGGTCGTCGAGGCGCGAAGCACGTCCACGATCACCGCCGCGGTGCCTTCGAACAGCGACGCCGGAGCGTGCGCGGGCAGCAGGTGCACATGAAAGGTCGATGCGGTCACGCCGTGGAGCATATCAGCCCCGCCGCTCGGTCCGGCCGCCTCGCGTTGCCTCGGCTACCGTGCACCCGGTGTCCGAAGACTCCGCCACGCACCCTTCGCCCTTGTGCGGCATCCTGCTGATCGACAAGCCGCTGCGGCGGACGTCGATGGATGTCTGTGCCGCCATCCGGGCCCGGTTCCGTCGCGCCGGCGCGCCCAAGCGTCTCAAGGTCGGCCACGCCGGCACCCTCGATCCCTTGGCCACCGGCCTGCTGGTGGTGATGGTCGGCAAGGCCACGTCGCTCTGCGAGCGGCTGATGGCCGATCGCAAGGAGTACGTCACCACCATCGACCTCTCCTGCTTCTCCTCCACGGATGACGCGGAAGGAGCGCGAACCGCCGTCGCGATCGCGACCCCGCCGACGCGGGACGCCGTCGAAGCGGCGGTCGCCTCGTTCGTGGGCGTGATCCAGCAACGTCCTCCGGCTTTCTCGGCCATCAAGCTCGACGGGCGTCGCGCGTATGACCTCGCACGCAAGGGAGAACAGGTCGAGATCCCCGCCCGCCCCGTCACCATCCACGCGCTCGAGGTGCGGTCCTACGACTGGCCACTGCTCACGCTTCGAGTCGAATGCGGCAAGGGCACGTACATCCGCAGTCTCGCCCGCGATCTGGGCGTCGCGCTGGGCGTCGGCGGCATGCTCGCCTCGCTTCGTCGCACCGCCTCGGGAACCTTCCGCGTGGAACAGGCCGTTACGCTCGAGCGGTTGCCCGACGCGATGACGCAAGCGGACCTCAGCCCGGCTCCAGCGTGATCGCGTCGGCGGAGACTCGGTAGCGAATGTCGCGGGCCTCAGGCGGGGACTCGACATGCACCTCGCAGGGGCCGGCCGCCGCCAGCACGCCGGGCAGATCGGTGCCGCGAGCCGCGTGACGAACGGCAGAGTCCCCGTGGCGAAGGCACACCGCCTGGACGCCCCGCTCGGCGAGCACGCCCGCCAACGCGACGGCGCGGTCGGCGAAGGCACCTCCCTCGATTCGAAGCGGCCATGACGCGGAGGCGTTCTCCATCGATGCCACCCTCTGTCGGCGTGCGCGACGGGTCAGAGCGCCTCTTCGTCGCGGGACGGGGCGGCTTCGGGCGGACGGGTCGCCTGACCGGGAACGGGCACCCAGATCTCCCCCATGTCCTGACCGTCGACCGCGCGGCGCATGCCCAGATAGACGAGCGTCGAGGCGGTGAAGAAGAGACTGAACGCGTAGGCCTGCGCCAGCAACCGGGGCACGCCCGACCAGAACTCGAGGATCGCCCGCGTCGCGAGAATCGACCAGGGATGGTCCGACGAGGGGGAAGCCAGTGCGGCGGCCGTCTTCTCTCGCAGGAAGGCTCGGCTCATGTCATCGAAGATCGCCGACGCGCTGCCGCCGATGGCGAAGACGAGCCGCGACGCCAGCAACCCGACCGCGACGGACACGGCGACATAGAAGGCCAGCCGCACGAACGCGCCTCGCGAGTAGGCGAGCACGCGCTGGATGGCGTCGAGCGCGTCGGTGCCCTCGGCGGCGACGCACGGGATCATGAGGGCGGTTCCGAGCAACGCGGCGAACCCGAGGAAGACGGCCACGAAGGCGAGGGGCACGGCCAGTCCCATCAGCGCCGCGCCCGCGACCTGCACGTAGGGAATGGAGAGGAGCAGCCACCCGAGGCAGCCGATCAAGAGCAGCGAGGCGCCGAGGATGAGCGTGGGCAGCACAAAGGCGATGGCGGAGGAATGCAGGCGTCCGACGGCCTCGAGCAGGATGCCCAGGGGAGAGAGCACGCGGTGACCGCCGCAGTGCAGGGCGGCCTGACGGGCGATGGCGCCGCCGAAGGCCGCCGCGAGGGCGAGCGACACGAACAGGACGAAGCCGGCGAGCCACGGGCGGCCTTGCAGTTCGGCGAGGGGCAGCCGAAGGAGAATGTCGGAGGCCGCGACGTGGACGCCCAGCCCGTCGAAGGACATGGCGGCATCAACCAAGTGCCCGAACGCGGCGGCGATGGCATTCAAGGTGGCACCGACCACGGGTCGCTCGCCACCGAGCAGGTCAAGCAGCCGAAGCGTGCCCACGGCCATCACGCCCATGAGGACGGGGGTGAATCGGGCCGCCAACAGGGGCGCCTGGAGCAGCCGGGGCCAGACCAGTCCGCTGGTGAAGTCGGCCAATGCCGCTCCCGGCGGGGCGGCGACGGGGAAGGGTCGACGAGGGGGAGGTGGCGTGGCCATGGCGATGGTGCTGCAAAGGGGACCTGAACCGGGTCAGATTAGCGCGCCGACGGGAGCGAGGTCGGGGTCCGGCGGGGTGGGGTTGTGCGGCTTGTGATGAATTTGACGCCTTTTTCGCCTATGCGGTTGCCGCTGCCCGGAATTGGTGGCATGTTGCAGAGGTCCCCCTTGCTGCGCGCGAAAGGCGTGCCGAGAGGCAAGCGACTCCCCTGCTCAATCTGGCCACCTCCACGCCGGCTCCGTATGGCCGGCGGGGTGTGTTGCCTTGCTCGGTTCGGCGTCTGCATTCACGCCGGGCCAGGAGGTCGTTATGTCGACTGTTCGTTGCGTGGCCGCCGCTGCGGCCTTGGCGTTCGCATCCATCACGGCGAACGCCGGGATCATTTCGTTCAACTTCCCGTCGCCCGCCACCAGCGGCGCGGTCCTGAGCATTCGCTCGGCGGGCGGTCCCGACGCGGGCCTGATCGTGGCGGACCAGTCGATTCCGCTGACGATGACCATCGACGCGCGATCGGAAGGCCTTGGCATCGTCTCGTTCGCCAACGCCCGCATGTCGATGTCGATCACGCTCCCCCGCGCCACGCAAACGGGCGCGAACTCGTACGTCTCGAACATCACGGGTTCGTTCTCCATCTACGACTACACG
>JBAXFU010000057.1:0-21462 GCA_037139735.1 Phycisphaerae bacterium | reverse complement strand
TGCCCGCGGCGGCGTGAACACGACGACCGTGACACGCACCCGACATCGAATCGCCAGCCCCCCCGGGGGCTTGCTCGAAGACTCGCCGCGCCGCACGGCTACGCCTGGTGCGCCCTATCGGGCGAAGCGGGCGGCGCAAGGAACCTAGAGGGTTCAACGAGTTGCCACGCTCACGCCCGTCATGGCGATCGACCACGCGTACTCGCGGATCGAGCGATCGCGTTCACCAAGGGCCCGGATCGCACGGCGCATCACCACCATCGAGCGACGGTCGCGGGCGAGGAGGAAGGCGAATCCGCCGCCGCCCGCGCCCGGGAGTTCCCATGCGGCGGCGTGGGGCGTGAGGGTCGCAAGGCGCGCGGCCAGTCGCGTGTCGAACGCGCCGGGATCAATCGCCCGCTTCAATCGCCAGTAGTCGGCCAAGCCCAGCGTCATCGCGTCGGGGTCGTCGCGTTCGATGGCCCCGCGCACGTGCGACGCACCCTGGCGAAGGTCGTCGACGATGCGGCGGCACGCGGGTCCGCCGTCGAGGTGGCGGTGCACCACCTGACGCAGGATGTGCTTAGCCAATCGCTGCACGCCCGTGAAGCACAGGATGGCGCGGCCTTCAAGCATCTCGCGACACCGCGGCCCGAGCGGGAGTTGCTCGATCTGCGGGCGCTGACGCTCGCCGGGGGGCGTGCTGGCGCACTTGATGCCCCCCACCACGCCGCCGCATTGGTCCTGCCAGCCGCCGCCGGTGCTCATCAGCTGCTCGAGAAGCATGGTGCGGGTGACGAGGTCGTCGATGGCCGGCTCGGGTGCGCCCTTGAAGGCATCGAGGGCGGCCAGCAGCGTCGCGGCGAGGATGGAACTGGTGCCTAGGCCCGAGCCCTTGGGAACGGCGGCTTCGAGCGCCACCTCGATGCCGCGGGGCTCGCCCCGGTCGCCGGCGCGAAGCCAGCCCTGAAGATCATCGCGCGGATGGGAGGGAACCAGCCCCGAAAGCACCAGCGCGGCCTTCGCGAGAGCGGACCAGTCGGTCGGATCGGCGTAGTCGCAGAGCGGGGCGGCCTGCGACCACTCGGCCTCGCGCGAGAGGTCGACGCTGCGCACGCGAACCACGGGACGATCGAGGCGGCGGACCGTGGCGCGGATGGGCGCGGCCCCCTCGAGCAGCACGGCCATGTTGACGACGATGCCGCCCCGTTCGTGGCAGATGGGAGGCGTGTCGGACCAGCCGCCGGCGAGATCGATGCGCACCGGCGAGGTGGCGACGACGCTGCGGCCGAGGTCGACGGCCACGCGTGCGGGCTCGGAGGGCAGCCCTTCGATTCGCTCCACGCCAAGGCGAACGGCGGCGAGTGCGGCATCGCCCCGGTCTCGCCGGTCGAGCATGGATCGAAGGCGGATGGCCCGTGCTTGCGCCAGCGGCGGGCCCTCGCCACGGATCAACGCGTCGAGGGCCCGTGACGCGCGACGGGCGCGAGCGGGCGTGCGAAGCGCGGCGGCGAGTCGCCCGAGGTCGGGCTGCGCCCCGGCCTCGAGCAGCGACGCGACCGACGCGGGCTCGATGGGCGATGCGTGATCGGTGTCGTCGGCACGAGCGAGGCGGACCAGATCGGCCAACGCGATGCGAGGCGAGGCAGCCCACGCCCGCGAGGGCGCAATCCCACGGAGCAGCTGCTGGGCCTCTCGGAGCGTGCGGGCTCGCGGACCCGGCCGCCAGAGGCGAGCCGTCCACAGCGATCGCTCGCCTTTGGCGGGGAACAGGGAGTCTTCGGAGAGTCCAAGCCGCGAGGGAAGCTCCGCGAGCGTGAAAACGCCGAAGTGGCCACCGGCCTCGAGCGTGGTCTTGCAATCGTCGTCGAGACCGAAGGCCACGCACGCCCACGACGACGCGCCGACGCGAACGCACGAGAGCCCCGTATCTGCGGGCAGGTCGAGCTTCGCCGGCCCCACGACGCCCGCCACCAGCGCGTCGCCCTCGCAGCGCACCGTGCAGCGGCGAGAGCCCTCCACCACCACGCGGGCATCCTCGGGAGCGGCGATGGCGGCATCGGCATGAAGAAGCCTGCGATCCTCGCGCGGGGCCACGAGCGAGCGCCATCGCGAGGGCTCGAGCACGGCAGCGATGAACTCGCGCGTCGTGCCCACGTGGATGAAGTCGCACGGCACCGTCTCGACGCGGAAGGGGATCGCGGCCCGACGGATTTGTTCGCGGTAGCGACGCAGCGCGTCGCGTGCGGCGGGAGGCGCGTCCTTGGCGATGGTGGCGGCGAAGGCCTTCGCGCCGATCGCCGGCGTCATCGCCATGATCGAATGGACGTAGAGATCCATCGGCGCACACATGCCGCGACGGATGAGATCGGCGAGGGATCCCTTGGGCACGCGTCCCGGGCGAGCGACGCCCGCGGCCTTGGCCCACGCGTCCGCGGCACGGGGCGACAGCGCGAGCACGCCGGTGTCGATAGCCACCTCGCCCCGCTCGTCGATGGCGCCGCGGGCGCGAAGTTCGGGCTCGGCGGCTTTCTGCAGGAAGTCGCGAACGCGAGCCCGACCGTCGCGTCCTCGCGAGGCGACGTAGACGCCGTGCCGGGCGGCTCGCGCGAGATCGCCCGGACAGGCCACGGCCGTCACGCCATCGCCGCCGAGTCGCGGAACGCACCGGGCGAGATTGAGCAGCACGTCCCCCGCCGCGATCAACGCCGCACCGGCGGCGGGCCATGCCATCGACAGGAAGTCCTCGAGCACGAGGTCGAGCAGTCTCGCGGGGAGCCCCTCGCGCGTGAGGCAGGGCGTCGGGGCGAAAAGCTTGCCCGCGGCGGCATACGCGGGCAGGCGGCGGCTGTCGCCCCCGCTGTGGAGCATCAGGACGCGACGCCCCTCGAAGGCGTGCTCGATCGACGACGCTCGCGGACGGAGCAGCGACGCCGCGAGAAGCAGCGCGTTGATGGAGGCGGCCCCGGAGCCGACGCGTCGTCCGAGCGGGTCGGCGATGACGAGCGTGCGGCCGACGTCGCGGAGCGGGCCGCGGCGGCCTCCGGCGGCGAGGCGACGGCGGTACTGGCGAGCCTGCTGCTCGTTGGCGGCGGTGATGATGAGCAGGTCGCAGGCGGGCATGGTCGACGCGAGGAGGGTACGAGGGACCGCCGGGGCCTAGAACGACGACGCCCGCGGCGATGGCCGCGGGCGTCGAGGATTGGTCGCGAATGGGGACCTCAGCCGGGACGGACGACGGAGCGGCCGACGCTGTAGTAGGTGTACCCCTGCTCGCGGAGTTGCGAGAGGCGATAGAGGTTGCGGCCGTCGAAGATCACCCGGGCCTTCATGAGGCGGCCGAGCTTGTCGAAGTCGGGGCTCTTGAACTCGTCCCAGTCGGTCGAGATGACGAGCGCGTCGGCGTCCTTCACGGCGTCGTACATGTCGTCGACGATGGTGGCGGCGGGGCCGAGTTCGGCGCGGGCGTTGTCGCCTGCGACGGGATCAAAGCCGATGGCGGTCGCGCCGTAGGAGACGGCCTTGCGCATGAGCGTGAGTGCGGGGGCTTCACGGATGTCGTCGGTGCGGGGCTTGAAGGCGATGCCCCAGAAGGCGAGACGACGGCCCTGAAGGCCGGCGGGGCCGCCGCCGACGCCGGTCTTGCCGCCGAAGTGATGGACGATCTTGTCGAAGAAGCGATCGCGTTGGCGCTGGTTGACGGCGTGGACGCTCTTGGAGAGGGAGGCCTCGATGCCGGCCTTGTCGCCCATCATGATGCAGGCGAGAGTGTCCTTGGGGAAGCAGCTGCCGCCGTAGCCCAGGCCGGGGTAGAGGAACTGGGTGCCGATGCGCTTGTCGGAGCACATGCCCTCGCGGACCTTCTGGATGTCGGCTCCGTAGGCCTCGCAGAGGTTGGCCATCTCGTTGATGAAGCTGATCTTGGTGGCCAGGAAGTTGTTGCTGGCGTACTTGACCATCTCGGCGCTGAGCACGTCCATGATGTAGATGGGGTGCCCGTTGCGGACGAAGGGGTCGTAGAGCTGGCGGAAGGCCTCGGCGGTGCGATCGTCCTCGACGCCGACGACGACGCGGTCGGGCTTGTTGAAGTCGTTGATGGCGTCGCCTTCCTTGAGGAACTCGGGGTTGTCGGCGACGCTGAAGGGCAGGTCGCCGACGATGGCCTTGATGCGGCGCTTGACCTCGAAGGTGGTGCCGACGGGGACGGTGCTCTTGACGACGACGACCTTGGGCTTGGCGCCGGGGCCCAAGGCCTTGATCATGGTGCCGATGTCGTCCGCGGCCTGCCAGACGTACTTGAGGTCGGAGTGGCCCCGCTCGTCGCTGGGGGTGCCGACGCAAATGAAGACCATGTCCGCGTCGCGGTACGCGCCTTCCTTGTCGAGGGTGTAGCGCAGGCGGCCCGCGGCGTTGTTGCGTTCCATGAGCTCGGTCAGGCCGGGCTCGTAGATGGGGCACTCGCCTTGCTTGAGCTTCTCGATCTTGCGAGGATCGACGTCAAGGCACGTGACATCGTTGCCAGTGTTGGCGAAGCACACGCCCGTGACCAGGCCCACGTATCCGGTTCCGACCATCGTCAGACGCATGCGAGCGACTCCAAGGGATCCCCATCCGGACCAAGGAATTGAACCAACCATCGTGACAGGCGATCCCGGACGTCCGGCCTGAACCGGGGGGCAAGTATAAACTCGCCGCCGGGTCCCTGCCTTCTTCGCCGTGTCAAGCTTCTATCGGCGCAATCGGGCTCCGCTCTCGCCTCGATGTGGACTTGGGAAAGCCGTCCACCCACGCACCCCCACCGTTCGGTGACCGTGCATGCCCCCTCGAACCGCAGCACTCCCCTGATCATGGCACGTCGAATCAAGCCCGCTCGTCCCGTCCTCACCGCCCGCACCGCCGATCGCCATCGCCTGTACCAACTTGCGGTCCAGGAGCCCGACGCCGAACTGGCCTTCGTGTCGCGAACCTTCACCCGGCTCAGGGGAAGGCCCGCCGTCACGCTGCGAGAGGACTTCTGCGGCACGGCCCTGTCGGCCTGCGGATGGGTGAAACGACGCAAACAGCACCGGGCCATCGGCGTCGACCTGTGCCCCGACACGCTGGCGTGGGGCAAGGCACACAACCTCGCGGCCCTTTCGCAGGAACAACAGTCGCGTGTTCATCTTGCGCAAAGGGACGTGCGGTCGCCCGACGCGAGGTGCCGCGGCGTGGACGTCGTCCTGGCCATGAACTTCAGCTACTGGACGTTCAAGACCCGCGAGGCGCTCGCGGGCTACTTCCGCTCCGTGCGCTCGTCGCTGGGCAAGGGCGGGGTCTTCTTCCTCGACCACTACGGGGGCTATGAGGCCTTCAAGGAGATCGAGGAGCGGCGGCGGCTCAAGGGTTTCACGTACGTGTGGGACCAGGCGTCGTACAACCCCATCACGGGCGACAAGACCTGCCACATCCACTTCGAGTTCAAGGACGGCACGCGGCTTCGCAACGCCTTCACCTACGAATGGCGGCTCTGGACGCTTCCGGAGATCCAGGAACTCCTGCACGAGGCGGGCTTCAAGCACGTCCACGTCTACTGGGAAGGCGACGACGGCAAGGGCGGGGGCAACGGCATCTTCCGTCCGTCGAAGCGAGGCGAGGCGTGCGCGTGCCACGTGTCGTATCTCTCCGCGCACGACTGACCGCCCAGCCGCGAGCGAGACGCGCGACACGCACGGGGAACGAGGAGCAAAAAGAACGACGCCCGGCGCGGGGCCGGGCGTTGGAAGAAATGTGCGTGCGTGCCGAACGTCCAAGAAGGCCCCGCCCAGCGGGACCGACGGCGTTCAGGCCTTGGCGGTGACCTTGGCCTTGAGCTTGGCGTTCATGCGGCTCTTGCGGCGGGCGGCCTGATTCTTGTGGATGACGCCCTTCTGGGCCGAGCGGTCGATGATCTTCACGCACTTGCGGAAGATGTCCTTCGCGGAGTCGGCGGTGCCGTGCACGAGGGCTTCGTTGAAGTCCTTGATGGCGGTCCGCATCGTGGTCAGGCGCCAGCGATTGAGGGCGCGGGCCTTGAGGTTCTGACGAATGCGCTTGCGAGCCGTGCGGGAGTGAGCCATGTCGTGGATCTCAACTGAAAGTCGATGCGGGGACCGAGGCGAAGGCAGGAACTGAAGCGAAGACCGGAGCCGGTCTTCGACCGAAACCCGAACGGAGGGCTCCGGGCGGGAGAACCCGGGCCTCCATTCTTGGCGCGAGGCAAGCCGGAATCAAGCCCCCATGCCGCGGGGCATTCGAGGGCCGATTTGCCGCGGCGGGGACGGCCGCTATCATCCCTTCCTTCACGGGCGGGTGTAGCTCAATTGGATAGAGCACCTGACTACGGATCAGGAGGTTATAGGTTCGACTCCTATCACCCGTGTTGACCTTGAACGCCCGGCGACTTCCGCCGGGCGTTCTGCTTTTTGGCCCCGGCGGCTTCGGCGGATCGTTCGGCGGTCTCGCCGTGGCTGGTTCAGCGGGTGGCGGCCCACCAGATCGCCACCGCCACGGCGAGCAAAAAGAAGAGCGCCAGTCCGATCCACGCCACCGTTCGGGGCGAGACGGGATCCTCTTCAGGAGTGGAAGACGGACTCTCTCGCATGGGGTGATGCCCGGCGGCCTTGTCCGAGCCGGTGGGCGGCGGATCCAACCTGGGTGCCGGAACGGGGCCAAGGTTGCTGTCGATGCCGAAGGGCACGACATCGGCCTCCCTCGATGGCGGGACGTGCGGGGCGGCCCGCTTGCGTGCCGCGATGGTCGCCATGTGGTCGTAGAGCGTGCGGTTGGCGGCATCGGAGGCGGTGCTGGGTTCGCCCCCGTCGGACGATCGGGTTTCAACGGCGACGCGGGCGGTCATGGCGGCGGCCCGCAGGTCGGGCTCGCCTCTGGCGAGCAGGGCGGGATCGAGCCGCACCCGATCCATGGCCTCGAGCAGGTGCCGGGCCGACTTGAAGCGGAACTTGGGATCCTTGCGGAGTGCGCGATCGACGATGTCGACGATGGCCGAACCAACGCCCCGGGCCGTCAGTCGCTCGGCAGGCACCTCGGCGGTTTCATGGAGGCGGCGGAGGCCTTCAAGCGTGTCGGCGGCAAAGGGGGGCTCGCCGACGAGCATCTCGTACAGCGTGATGCCCAGGGCGTAGACATCGACTCGGGCCGAGGCGCGGGCCTCGAAGGCCTCGGGGGCCATGTAGGCGGGCGTGCCCGCCAACCTCGCGCGGCCGACATCACCCCCGTCGTCGCGTCGGAGGATGGCGACGCCGAAGTCGGTGAGGAAGAGGCGACCGTCGAGGTCGAGCATCACGTTGGAGGGCTTGATGTCGCGATGGACGATGCCGGCGTCGTGGAGTTCGCCGACCGTGCCGGCAAGGACGCGCATGACATGCCATGCGGCCGCGACGGAGAGTGACTTCGAGACACGGATGACCCTCGCGAGCGAGGGGCCGTCGACGTACTCCATCACGATGTAGGGCGAGCCTGCGACCACGTCGGCGTGATGGACGGCGGTGATGCCCGGCGTTCGGAGGGCGGCCGCGGCACGGGCCCCTTCGAGGAAGGTGGCAAAGTGCGGATCATCGTCGCCGGCGGCGGCGCCGAGCATGAACTTGACGGCGACATCGCGACCCAGGAGCTCATCGCGACCCAGCCAGACGACGCCCATGCCCCCGCGGCCGATCTCGCGGACGAGTTCGACCGACCCGAGGCGTCGGGGCACTTCGACCTGCACGGGCGTCACGGGGACGACGGTGGCGGCATCGCCGGCGCCGGCATTGGAAAGCGAGACGGTCGTTTGGTCGGCGTGGTCCATGCGAGGGGTGGACGTTGGTACCGACGAACTGGAACGTTCAATAGGCACAGCGCTTGCGCTGGAAGCCGGGTTCGGAGGGGTCGATCGAGGCGAGCAGCGAGGCGATGCGAATGCCCGCATCGCCCGAGCCGTAGGGGTGGATCCGGGCGGAGAGGTCGAGCGTGGCCGCTTGGCGGAGGGCTTGGGCCACGTCGGCGGGATATTCACCGGCGACGTGAATGACGTTGGCGCAGCGTTCGCGACCATTCTGGCGGGAGCCGACGTCGAGGGCGGGAAGGCCGATCGCCGCGGCTTCGATCAGGGCGGCGGAACTGTTGCCCGCCATGACGCCCTTGGAGGAGGCCAGTCGCTTCAGGAGCCCGACGAAGCGCTCGCGAGGCAGGTGCGAGGCCAGGGACAGGCGGCCTTCCGCGGCGGCATGCTCCATCGCGCGGAGGATGCCCTCGCGGCCGGCGTCGTAGTTGGGGTGCAGGGCGAGGATTCGTCGACCCTCGAGCCCTTCGATGACGGCGGCGGCGGCGGCCTCCTCGGCCTCGCTGGTTCGACCGACGGGGTGCATGAGCAGGAGCGCGTCGGGACGGCCGAGTTCCTCGAAGGCCAGGTCGTCGAGCGGGTCGATCGAGGCGAGGGCGTCGATGCCCGGCGAGCCGACGACGTGGATGCGAGCGCGAGGTTCGCCCATGCGAGCAATGCGTTCCGCGCTGGTGGGCGTGGCGGCCAGGTGCAGGTGCGCCATCTTGGTGAGGGCGTGACGCATCGATTCGTCGGCGATGCCCTCGGCGCGGTCGCCGCCGTGGATGTGGGCCAGGGCCCAGCCCCCGACGCACGCGGCGATGCCCGCGGCGAAGGCCTCGATGCGGTCGCCCAGGACCACGACCCAGTCGGGGCTCAGGCGTTCGAAGGCGCGGGCGAAGCGGGCGACGCCGCGGGCGGTGGCCTCGACATCCTCGAGGCGACCGGTGCGACCCGCGATCTGCATGGGGACCGACTCGGCGATGTTGAAGGAGGCCTTGACGTCGTGGAACGTGTGCGCGGGGGCCACGAGGTGCGAGCCCGCGGCGATGACCATGAGCATCAGGTCGGGCCGAGCGGCGACCTCGAGCATGACGGGCTTGAGCAGGCCGAACTCGGCGCGGGAGCCGGTGACGACAGCGACGCGGCGCGGGCCGTTGGACGGCCGCGTCGAGGGCCGGAGCGGAGGGGTTTCGCCATTCCAACCGTCACCGATCATGGCCATCACCGATCATGTGTGGGGTGCATGAGTCCGCCGCGGCGGGCGCGGGATCACTGAAGGGGGAGGATGCGGGGCAGCACATGCTGGATGAGCAGATAGGACGCCAGGCCGAGCAGGCCCATGGCGCCGACGATTTGGATGCTCATCACGATGACCTGCTTGACGTACTGCGTCATGTCGCCCACGCGGATGGCCTTGTAGGTGAGCGCGATGCCAACGGCCAAGGGCGCGATGAGCATGTACCACGCCGCGTGCAGGTCGAGCGGATCGATGAACGGCCTGTAGGCGAGGGTGAGGTGCATGAAGGAGTCGAGGAAAGGACGCGGCGGCAGGGGTCAGGCAACGGCGGGGTTGTGCCGCCGCCGCGGAGGCCAGCCGGCGTCGAGGATGCAGATGAGGTTGAGCATCCCGGCGATGGTGGCGTAGAGGGTGCCGATGTCGTTGACCTTGTTGATGGACTTGATGTTGGGGGGCGTCCCGCCGGGGACAGCCATGCCGCTGGCATCGCGACCTTCGCCGGGGAAGGCGGTGCGGAGCTGCTTGGTGTTGGGGTCGATGACCTTGAACTGGGTTTGGTGGGCCCAGTCGACGGCGAAGGCGGTCGGGCCGACGAGGGCTTGGCCGAAGAACCAGACGCGGTCCTCGCGGCTGTCGATGACGTCGATGCCGCCGATGAGCATGCCGCCGAAGAAGAGACCCAGGACGCCGACGGCGATGAGGAGGCCGCGGAGGCGTTCGCCGCCGATGAAGTGGCCGAGCCCCGGGAGGACGATGGCCGCCACGAGGGAGGCGGGTCGGAAGAGCGGGGATGAAGAGGCCTGGCCTGGGTTCATGGGAGGGGCGGGCAACTGTACCGCCGCTTTCGGCATGCCGCACGCCGGGGCTTGACCGAATCGGGGGCGGAAGGCGAACCGGAGGGACCGCGTGCGGCTGCATGGAGTTGATGCAACCGCGACGGGGCGGGGTGCGGAACGAGGCGACGAGCCACCGGGGGGATGCCGGGGGAGGGAGCGGGGGGTGAACTGGCGGCCTTCGGATCGTTTGGAGACGGGGGGTGGCCGGCACGCGGGAAGGTGGTAACGATTCGCGCGGTCGTGGACGGGGAAGCAGGTGCGAGAACCAGGCACGGGACGCTCGCGACGGGAGGAGAATGCGTCGGCTTGTATGCAGTCGCGGGACCGATCAAGCCGATGGGGCGATTCGAGCAGGGGATGCGACAGGTTGACGGTGGGCGTGTGGGCAACGGGTTGGATTCGGTTGAAGCGTGGTGATCAGAACGTGCCCGGCCGAGCGTCGATGGGCGACGAAATCGGAAGGGCGGGAGACGAAGGCGAGAGCCGACCGCGGACGCTCCGGAAGGAGCGGACCCGTCGGGAACAGGTGGACTTCGGTGGAATCGGGTGGATTTAGGTGGAGCCAGGTGGACCATGGTGACCAAACTACTCAACGGACTGGGCGCAACGAACGCGGGCACGATGACGACGACCGACCAGGTCGAGGCGTTCGACATGGACGCGTTCGACGTGGCGGCGTGGGGCACCCCTTCTCGGGGGACGGCGACGATCGTGATGGGCGGCGACGACGATGATGACGACGACGACTACGAGGGCGACGACGTCTTTGCCGACGACGACGAAGAAGGCGGTGATGCCGAGGAGTTCGAGGAGGACGACGAGGGCTTCATCGAGGATGACGAGGAGGATGAGGAGTTAGAGGGCGACGGGGACGATGAAGAGGACGACGAGGACGACGACTTCTGATCGCGCCTTCGGCGCCGCCGCGGGCGGTGGCTGACCGGCGGATCGCGTCGTCGCTCCGGAGCGAGGAGACGCGCCGATGTCCGATCACCTTCCCGGCCACACGCCCGATCAGCCCACCGACAGCCAGAACAACCAATCGCCCGAGCCGCATTCCGCAGGGAAGGCCGCAGGGAAGGCCGCAGGGGAGGCCGCCGGAGGTGCCGCGGCATCGAAGGCCCCGTGCACGAAGTGGCAGGCGGGCTCGGTGGTCGATCGTCGCGCGATCGTGGACCGGCGGACGCTTCGCGATCCGCGGACGGGAGAGTTGGTCGGTGCCGACGATGAGAAGGGCGACTCGGGACTGGAGCGCCGCCGCGGACGCGGCCGACGCCTGAGCGACTTCTCCCGCAGCGCGGAAGAGGGCGAGATGACCACGGAGCAGTTCCTGTTCCTGATGGCCATCGACGAGTTCAAGAAGGCGAACAACCGCACGTTCCCGCAGTGGACGGACGTGCTGGAGGTGATCCGGCTGCTCGGGTATCGCAAGACGATGCCCAGCGAACTGAACCTGCGGCGTGCCGAAGATTGGCGCGAGATGCCCGACTCGCCGGCGAACGTGCGCCCGCGGAACTGGGACAAGCGGGCGGCGTGAGATCGGAACGGGCGGAGCGGCGACGGGGGGCCGATCAGGCCTCGGCCGCCGCGGCGCGGATCAGCGTCTCGAAGGTGCCCAAGGCCACCGGCGAATCCTCGGGGGTTCCCGCGGGGATCTCGCGGCGGCGGTATTCGCCGTCGGGCAGGAGTTCCCACGCCTGGCGATGGTCGGCCAGGTGGGTCGAGATGATCTCGGCGAGTCGCGCCTTGGCGACGGCGTCGCGGACGGGCACGGCCACTTCGACGCGGTTGGAGAGGTTGCGGTACATCCAGTCCGCGCTGGCGATGTACCAGTCGCCGTCGAGCAGTTCCTCGCGGCCGGCCCCGAAGTGGAAGATGCGGGCGTGCTCGAGGAAGCGGCCGATCACGCTGATGACGCGGATGTTCTCGGAGAGGCCGTCGATGCCCGGACGAAGGCAGCAGAAGCCGCGGACGATGAGCGTGACCTTCACCCCCGCGCGGCTGGCGGCGTAGAGGCGTTCGGCGGTCTCGCGGTCCTCCATCGCGTTCATCTTCGCGATGATGCGGGCGGGCTGGCCCTTGTTCGCAAACTCGATCTCGCGGTCGATCATCGCGTAGAAGCGTTCGCGCATGCACGCGGGGGCCACCAGCAGGCTCTCGTACTGCTGCGTCGAGGCCAGGCCCGTGAGGAAGTTGAAGAGGTTGACCAGGTCGCCCGTGAGCACCGGGTCGGCGGTGAGCAGGCCCACGTCGGTGTAGAGCTGGGCCGTCTTGGGGTGGTAGTTGCCGGTGCCGAAGTGGGCGTAGCAGCGAAGGCCATGGCGTTCCTTGCGGACGACCAGGCTGGTCTTGCAGTGCGTCTTGAGGCCCTGCACGCCGTAGGCCACGTGCACGCCGGCCTTTTCGAGCGTGCGCGCGAATCGCACGTTGCGGTCCTCGTCGAAGCGGGCGCGGAGTTCCACGAGGCACGCCACCTGCTTGCCCGACTCGGCTGCACGGATGAGGTGCGCGATGAAGGGCGAGTCGGGGCTCGTGCGATAGAGCGTCTGCTTGATGGTGAGAACGTCGGGATCGCTGGCTGCCGAGGCGATGAACCGCTCGACGCTCGCCGAGAAGGACTCGTAAGGGTGATGGACGAGGATGTCCTGCTTGCGGATGGCGGCGAAGAAGTTCGCCGATGAGCGATCGCTGACGGGCTGGAGGGACGCCGCCGCGAGCCGCAGGGGCACCACGGGCTTGTGGGGCTTGATCTTGAGGTCGGGCCGGTCGACGTCGCAGAGTTCGGCAAGACCCAGGAAGTCGACGTCCATGGGCATGTCGTAGACGTCGCGGGTGTCGATGTTGAGCTTGTCGCTCAGCCAGCGTTCGGCCGCGGGCGAGGCGCCCGGCTCCATCTCGACGCGGACGACGCGCGCGAAGCGTCGCTGCTTGAGGTCGGCCTCGATGGATTGGAGCAGGTTGGCGGTGTCGAGATCGTCTTTCTGGATGCCCGAGGAGCGGGTGACGCGGAAGGCGACGGTCTCCTCGAGGCGCATGCCGGGGAAGAGATCCTCGAGGTTGTTGCGGATGATGTCGTTGACCTGCACGAGCCGCACGGCCTTGGTGGGGCCTTCGCGGTTGGGCAGGGCGATGAATCGCTTGATGTTGGCGGGGAACTTGAGCCGCGCGTAGAGGCGTTCGCCACCTTCGTACGTCGGGGTGGCCCCGCTGCCCGCGGCGATGGACCTCGCGTTGAGCGGGGGCTCGGCGAGCACCGCGAGGTTGGTCGAGAGGTTGCTGATGAAGGGGAATCGGTGCGTGGGATCGACGGCCAGGGGCGTGAGCGTGGGGAAGACGTTGGCGCGGTACCACTCCTGGGCCCACTTGCGGTCCTTGCCCGACATGTCGGCCCAGCGGACGACGCTGACGCCCTCGCGTTCGAGCGCGGGACGGAGTTCCTTGGTGTAGATCTCGATCTGCGAGTGGCAGAGCTCGATGACCGCGGCACGGATGGCCACGAGCTGCTGGCGGGGCGTCATGCCGTCGGGGCCGGGCGTGTCGATGCCGGCGTGCAGGGTGCGCTTGAGCAGCCCGACCCGCTTCATGAAGAACTCGTCGAGGTTGCTGGTGAAGATCGAGAGGAATCGGACGCGATCGAGCAGGGGCAGGCCTTCGTCGCGGGCCTGCGCGAGCACGCGACCGTTGAACTCCAGCCACGACAGGTCGCGGTTGAAGTAACGGGGCTCGGAAGCCGCCCGTTCGGGGGCGGGGCTGGCTGGCTTGCGGGAGGCGGGCATGAGCGTGTCCATATGGATTCGGCGTCCGGAGGGTTGCGGCTTGGGCGATGATGCGTCTGCCGGTGCGGGCCTCAGTCCAGTCCCCTCGCCGTGGGACGGGCGGCCCGCCACGTGGCGATGCACCCGGGCGCCTCGGTGACGCTGGCGAAGGCGACCCGCGCCCCGGTGGACGCGAGCGTCGACGCCAGGCGGCGGACCATCTCCTCGCCGAGGTGACGCGCCACGAGCTCGGCCGTGGGGTTCACCGTGTCGAAGGGGGGCACCTCGTTGAGCGTGCGGTTGCGAAAGGGAGCGGTGGCGCCGGCCAGGGCGGTCTCGACGGCGTGAAAGTCGCACAAGAGCCCGTCGGCGTCGAGCCGCTCGCCCTCCACGCCCACCACGACCTCCCAGTTGTGCCCGTGCATGGGCTCGCGAACCCCGGCCATGACGATGGCGTGGGCGGCGGCAAAGCAGGTTCGGACGGTGAGTTCGTACACGTCGATGAAGAATAGGAGCGGCGGCTCGGCATCGAACCCGCGATGCGGGCCCTGCGATGTCGGCACGCACCCGGTGGTTTCCCGGCCTCCGGCGCGTCGCTTAGGATCCGGCCATGAGCACCCGCCTTGCCGCCCGTCGCGTCGTTGTCGCCTGCCTGGCCCTCGCCGGCACGGCGACCGCCCAGGAGGTCCGCCACGAGAAGTACTCGCTGCCCAACGGGATGACGGTGATCCTTCACGAGGACCACTCGCTGCCGACGGTGGCGATCAACACGTGGTACCACGTGGGGGCGCAGGACGAGCCGCCGGGCCGGTCGGGGTTCGCCCACCTCTTCGAGCACCTGATGTTCATGGGCACCAAGCGAGTGCCGGGCAACGACTTCGACGTGCTGATGGAGACGGGGGGCGGCGCGAACAACGCCTCGACCGACCTGCACCGCACCAACTACTTCTCGTGGGGCCCCTCGTCGCTGCTGCCCTCGCTCCTGTGGCTCGACGCCGACCGGCTCGAGGACATGGGCCTGATGATGACCAAGGAGAAGCTCGACAAGCAGCGCGACGTGGTGCGCAACGAGCTCCGCCAGTCGGTCGAGAACGCGCCGTACGGGAAGGCCGGCGAGATGCTCTTCAAGCTCCTCTTCCCGGCCGATCACCCCTACTACACCGGCGTCATCGGCACCCACGAGGACCTCGAGGCCGCCAACGTCACCAACGTCAAGGACTTCTTCGCCACCTTCTACGTGCCCAGCAACGCCAGTCTCGTCGTGGCCGGCGACTTCAAGAGCCAGGAGATCAAGCCGCTGATCGCCGACCTCTTCGGCACCATTCCGGGCGGACAGCCCGTCACTCGCAAGTACGCGATGCCCGAGGCCAGCGTGCCCCTGCGGGTGGCGGGCGTGAAGCGGTTCACGTGCATCGACAAGGTGCAGCTCCCCAAGGTGCAGGTCACGTGGCTGAGCGCCCGCGGGTTCGCGGCCGGCGACGCCGAACTGCAACTCGCGGCGGCGGTGCTGGCGGCGGGCAAGAGCAGCCGCCTGCACAAGCGTCTTGTCGTCGACGAGGGGCTGGCGGCGGAAGTCTCCGCGGCGCAGCAGGGCTACCCGCTGGCGGGCCTCTTCTCGATCGACGTGCTGGCCCTCCCCCAGGCCGACCTGGCTCGCATCGAGGCCATCGTCAACGAGGAAGTCGCGCGACTGCTCGAGCAGGGGCCCACCGCCGCCGAGCTCGAGCGCGTGAAGGCGCAGTACGAACTGGCGGCGCTGACCCGCATGCAGGACCTCAAGGCCCGCGCCGACAAGCTCAACGAATACGAGTACCACTGGGGCACGCCCGACGGCTTCAAGCGCGATCTCGACCGATTCCGCAACGCCGACGCGGCGGCCGTGCAGTCGTGGGCCAAGGACGTGCTCCGTCCGGACGCCAAGGCCGTCATCCGCGTGCTCCCCGAGGAGCCCGAGCGTGCTTCGGCGCCGCGAGACTCCCGTCCGCCCGCGGCGACGGCGGGCCGCTTCTCCCTCCCCGCGCCCGACACCGTCGCGCTCGCGTGCGGCGCCAAGGCGATGGTCTTCCGCCGCCCCGGCGTGCCCCTGGTGAGCGTGGCGTTGGTGAACCGCCTCGAGGGATGGATCGACGGCGAAGGCCGCGGCGGGCTCGCCGGACTGGCCACCTCGATGCTCAGCGAAGGCGCGGGCGACCTCGACTCGGCGGCCTTCGACGACCGGCTCCAGTCGCTGGGGGCCTCGATGTCGATCGACTGCGGCGGCGAGACGGCCGTCGCGACGATGACCACGCTGGCTCGCACGCTCGAACCGTCCCTCGCGCTCCTCGGCGACGCCCTGTTGCGGCCTCGCAACGAGGAGAAGGACTGGACGCGCGTGAAGTCGCTGCACCTCGAGGACCTGGGCCAGGAGGCCCAGCAGCCCGGCCTGGTCGCGGCCCGCGTGGGCCGAAGACTGCTCTTCGGCGATTCCTTCTTCATGGGCCACATGCCCTCGGGCACCCGCGCCAGCGTCGAGCGCATCACGCTCGAGCAGGTCAAGACCGCCCAACGATCGATGTTCGATCCCTCGCGATCGGTGGTCGTCGTCGCCGGCGACGTGACGCCCGAGCAGGCCAAGGTCGCGCTCGATCGCGCCCTGAGCAGCTGGACGAGTTCGCCGCAGGCCGTGGGCTCCGCGAAGGGCGAACCCGCGCCGGCCGGCACCCGCCTGCGCGTCGCCATCGTCGACCGCCCCGGCGCGGTGCAGACGATGGTCCGCTTCGTCGCCCCGGGCATTCGCCTCTCCGACCCCGCGCGCGTGCGGCGGCAACTGATCAACACGATCCTGGGCGGGAGCTTCACGAGCCGCCTGAACCAGAACCTGCGCGAAGACCACGGCTACACCTACGGCGCCAAGTCGGGGCTCGAGATGGGCATCCTCGCCGGCGCCGTCTCCGCGGGCGCGGCGGTGAAGGCGGAAGTGACGGGCGACGCGCTGGGCGAGTTCCTCAAGGAGTTCGCCCGCATCGCCAAGGGCGACATCACCGACGCCGAGGCCGCCAAGGCGCGAGAGACGCTGCGACACGACACCATCACGGACTTCGAGGACTTGCAGGGGACGGTCGGGGTGGTGACGCGCCTGATCGCCGCGGGATTGCCCCTCGATTCGACGGCGACCGATCTCGCCGCGATGTCGAAGGCCGGCGCGGCGGACCTCAACGCGCTGGCCTCGGCGGCGATGCCGCTCGATGCGGGCGTGCTGGTGCTCGTGGGCGATCGCTCGCTGATCCTCGAGAAGCTCAAGGGCCTGCCCTTGGACGCGCCCGTCGAGTACACGGCCGAGGGCGACCGCAAGTAAGCCCGCCCTCGCCCGTTCAGATCACAACGCCCTCGAGCGACGAGAGGCCCAGGGGCTCCTTGACCCAGAAGGGCTCGCCGGCCGCGGCGTGGATGCGAGAGCCGAAGTAGCGATCGGCCGCCGCGATTCGTTCGGGCACCTCGCGATTGGGCGTGTGCTCGACGAACTGCGAGCGATACGCGAGGATGGCGTCATGCTTGCGAGCCTCGAAGCCCGACGTGTCGACGATGAACGAGGGCGAGGGGACGCTTCGCAGGTGCGAGCAGTAGTAGTAAAAGACGCGGCGTGGATGAATGGGCGCCGCTGCGTCGCCCTCGAGGCCCGGAGGCAGGGGCATCGTCACGCCGGTGAGCTTGGCGTCAAAGCGAGCATCCTCGCAGACGCGGGTGGCGGCGACATGGTCGGGGTGCGCGTCCTCGGGATGAGGCATGAAGAGCACCTCTGCCCGAACCGCGCGGATGACGCCGGCGACCTTGTGCCGGGCCTCGATGGTGTGCTGAAGCGTCCGGTTGGGAAGGTCGAGCATGACCCGACGGACCGTGCCGGAGCCGGACCGGGGCATGAGGCACGCGGCCGCCGCGACGGCTTCCTGCAACCGTCGCTCGCGACTGCCCACGGGGGTCGGACACCCGTCGGTGAGATCGAGGATGGTGACGCGGTGGCCCGCTTCGGCGAGCTTGGCGATGGTGCCCCCCATGCCGAGTTCCTGGTCGTCGGGGTGGGGACCGATCACGAGGATGGAGCGCGGCGACATGGCGAGAATGGTAGTGACGATTCGTCACGCCGCCGGTCGCCTCGTTCGCGTTGACGCCCGGCGATGATCGCGACGCATGATGCACGGTGCGCTGGATGATGACGCCGCGAGCTTTCGCCCGTGACCGCGCCAGGCTCCTCTGAAGGGCGGCTCGGCGCGAGAAGTCGCACCCGAGCGCGCTTCATCGGGGGGCCCCGGGCGGCGGGCCGTCAGGCGGGCCGGGTCGATCGCCACGCGGCGGTCCGCCGCCACGACCGGGCCTGCGGCCGCCACCCGGCGGCGGGTGATCGTTCTTGGCGAAGCTGCGATCGGGCGTGCCCTTGAACAGTCGCGAGATGAACGGGAACTCGTCGGTGATCACGTAGTAATACGTGCCGCTGGGGAACTCCGGCGTCACGCCGAAGCGACCGTTGCATTCATCGAGGTCGCCCGAGCCCGCCACGTACTCGAAGTCCTGCGTGTAGGTGCCGTCGTACGCGCCGCCGGGTCCGGGCGGGGTGGCGGATCCGTCGGGGCGGACGCCCTTCTTGAGTTGATAGCTCGAGTGAAGTTGCTTGATCGGGCTCTTGGGGTCGTCGGCCTTGGAGTAGCCGTGATGGTCGTAGATCGGGAAGCCGTCGGCGGACCAGCCGATGAGGAGCATCGCCTCCCCGTCCTTGACGCCGCGTTTTTTGGCCACGGCTTCGACGATCCCGGCCGGCGACGCGTGATAGTGGTACGAGCCGTCGGGCTGCACGTGTGCGTTGCTTGCATCGAGTCCCATCCTTCCGCCGGCGATGGTCAGGGGCGAGATGGCCTCCTGCCTCCAGCCGGAGCGAGGGTCGTTGTTCCAGTGCTCGGCGGTGCCGGGATCGAAGACCACGCCGTTGATGGCGACGCCCGCCAGCAATCCGCGATGGGGCGTCGGCGCACCGTCACCGACCTTGGGCGACATGGTCATCGTGAAGACGTACCGCTGTTCGCTGATGGCGTTGGGGTTGCCGCGGCCGGGGAACTGGCCGGGCTGATGGTCGGGAATGCCGTTGCTACGGATCGTCCGCACTCCGTCTTTTTCCTCGATGGTGACGGCGTTCTTGAGGGTGAAGGGCGTGTTCGCCGCGGCCTGGCCTCGCCCGCCCCGGATGGGCGAGAGATCGAGTTTCGGGGCCAGTTCATCGAACTTGGTCTGCTGCCCGGCGGCGAGTGAGGCCCGCGTGTCGTCGAGGAAGGTCTTGACGATCGGCGCGAGCTTCTCCTTGAGCGTCGCCTCCAGCTTCGCACGCTGTTCGGGGGAGCCGCCCGGTCGACCCTGCTCGCCCGGCGCGGGACGCGCGGCTTGCATGGTCTCTCGCAGGATTCGTCGCTGGGTCTCGCGGAAGGCGGTGAAGCGTTCGGTGAGCGACGCGAGCTGCTGGTCGGTCAGCGCGAGCTCCTGCTTGAGTTGCGTCAGGATCGGATCGTGAGCCGCATCGATCGGCTGGCGAGCCGCCGGTCCCTGCGGCCCCGGACCATCCGGCGGACCCGAGGGCTGGGACCACGCGGGGCTCGCGGTTGCGGCGAGCATCAAGAGACCGGCCAGTGTGGCTGAGTCGAAGACGCACGACGATCGCATGGGCATGATGGAGGCTCTCGGACGCAGGATCGGATTGCTCGATGCTCGATGACACCGACGGCCGCTCAACGCGAAGGGCCTCCATGCATTGCCGCATGCCGGAGACACCGCCACCGAGGCCGACCGTGGGCGAGTTCCATGCCGCCGCGAGTTCGGCTCGCCTTCGAAGGCGCCGTCGACTCGCAACGACTCGAGCCTGAAGCCAATGGCGGCGAAGCGAGCGCGCCTGCGGCACCACTTGCCGGTCACGGGCGGGAGCCGGGCATGAAGGGTCGTCAGAGGTCAGGCGTCTCCACACAGACGGCCCCAACCGCCGGGAACCCGCTCCTCGATCGAGGCCTCGACGCAGGGGAGAGGACCGCGTCGGCGCAGACAGACCCCCTCATGGCGGGGGCCGAGCGCTCCGTCACGACCGCGACAGGTCCCGCCGCGGGCCCGCTCGGGATCGCCCAAGCCGCGGGGCTCGGCCCCGCCGGGGCGACAGGGGCAGCGTTGTACGGATTGCGTGAGGGCCCCCTGCAGCTCCTGCAGCCCCGCCAGCCCTCGCAACCACCCCCCGCGGCGCACGCGGCAAGGCCGTCAAGGCCTGCAACCGAGGAATTTGCGGCATAATCGCGCCAAACGGTTGGCACCTCATAAACCGCATGGCATGTTGTGGTTGAGGGTCGTCCGTGGGAGGCCCCACCGAGGAAGGCAGCGTCTACCGAACGCGACGTGAACGCACTCCGCCAGTGCGAGCGTGATCGGTCTGCGCATCGTTCGCGAGGCAAGAGAGATGAACATCCTTCATTATGTCGAGAGCACGGATTCACGAATCGGGGGGGTGCCCCGGTTCGTGCTCGATGCCAGCCGCGTGATGGCGGCCGAAGGGCACCGCTCGCACATCCTGACCTTGGACACGACCGACACGCCCGAGGCGTGGCTGGCCGATCACGGTGGATCCTCTCTCCCCACCGTGACCACGCTGGCCCGTCCCTCGATCGCCGGCCGTCTGTTCGGACCCCGCCAGATGGCGGAGATCCGCCGCCACCTCTCCAACGCCGACGCGGTGCACCTGCACTGCGTGTGGAGCGTCTCGTCGCTGCAGGTCGCGGCGGCGGCGCGGCAACTGGGCGTTCCGTACATCGTGAGCCTGCACGGCATGCTCGACGACTGGTCGATGGCGCAGGGCGCGACCAAGAAGCGGGCGTACATGGCCCTGGGCGGGCGTCGCCTGCTCGAGAAGGCCGCCCGTGTCCACTCGACGGCCCGTGCGGAGCTTGACCAGAGCCGCAAGTGGTTCCCCAAGGGCGCGGCGTCGATCATCCCGTACCTGATGGATCTTTCTCCGTACCGGAACCTGCCTTCGAAGCAGATCGCTCGCGATCGCTTCCCGGAGCTGGCGACCGACGAGCCCAAGATCCTGTTCCTCAGCCGCCTGCACTACAAGAAGGGGTGCGAGCACCTGCTGCGTGCCGCGGCGAAGCTGGCGGCCGACGGCGTGGCGGGAAAGTTCATCTTCGCGGGCACGGGCGACGAGGCGTACGTGAACGGCCTGAAGCAGATGGCCAAGGACCTTGGCATCGCGGACCGCGTGCTCTTCACGGGCCAGGTGACTGGCGACTGCAAGTTCAGTCTCTACCGCAATGCCGACGCCTTCGTGCTCCCCACCAGCCAGGAGAACTTCGGGCTGGTGCTCATCGAGGCGATGGCCTGCGGCGTGCCGGTGGTCACCACCAAGGGCGTCGACATCTGGCGCGACCTCGAGTCGAGCGGCTCGGCCCGCATCGTCGACCAGGACGCGGCGGCGATCGCCGCCACGCTCAAGGACCTGCTCTCGGACCGCGCCGCGTTGGCGGCGATGGGAGAGGCGGCTCGGCCTTGGGTCATGCGGACTTACGCCGAGGAGCTGCTCATCGGCCGCTACGAGAACCTCTACCGCACGGTGGCGAACACGGGCCGCGGGCGGAAGACGGTGCCGCAGGGCGAGTTGGCCCTGCAGATGGCCTGAGCGGCCCGATCGCCTTTCAGCCCTCGTCGGTCCCTCCAGGACCACGGAACACCCGAACCAAGGGCCCGCAGGGCCCACGACCGTTGCCCCGGGTGAACCGAACCCGCGCAGCGGGTGAGGTGAACCCGTGGAAGAGCGCGTCTTCG
>JBAXFU010000056.1:0-21653 GCA_037139735.1 Phycisphaerae bacterium | reverse complement strand
CACCTGCTGTGGAGGACGGGGTTCGGGGGCAGCGCCGAGCAGGTGGCCCTGCTCGCCGAGTGGGGCCTCGAGAAGTCGGTCGACCACATCCTCGACTTCGAGAAGGTGCCGGGCGATGCGGTCAAGGCGGAGGACTTCGACAAGGACATCATGCGTCCTCCGGCGCGCGACGAACGCGAGATGTACCGAGCGGCCCAGCGGTCGCAGGACGAGGACAAACTGGCCCAGTTCCGAGAGATGCGGCAGCGACGGGAGGCGAACGACCGCGTGCAGATCGGCGCGATGCAGCGCTGGTGGCTCAAGCGGATGATCGAGACGCCCCGGCCCCTCGAGGAGAAGATGACGCTCTTCTGGCACGGGCTCTTCGCCACCAACTACCGGACGATCGAGAACAGCTACCACATGTTCCTGCAGAACCAGCTCTTCCGCACGCACGCGGTGGGCAGCTACGCGGACCTGCTCAAGGGGATCATCCGCGACCCGGCGATGCTGGCGTACCTCGACAACAACGACAGCAAGAAGGGCAAGCCCAACGAGAACCTTGCCCGCGAGATCATGGAACTCTTCTCGCTGGGCGTGGGCAACTACAGCGAGCGAGACATCAAGGAGGGCGCGAGGGCCCTGACGGGCTACACCTTCGAGGACGACGAGTTCGTCTTCCAGGCCCGCAACCACGACACGGGGGTCAAGTCGATCCTTGGGCGAACGGGTCCGATGAAGGGCGAGGACTTCGTCGACGCGATCCTCGCGCAGCCCGCCTGCGCCCGCTACATCGCCAGGCGACTCTACCACCAGTTCGTCGCGGACGTGCCTCCCGACGAACGCGGGGGCGACACCGAACTCGAACCGGCGCAGCGTTCGGTGCTGCGACTGATGGGCTCGCAGTTGGCCTCGGGCAACTACGAGCTTCGTCCGGTGCTGCGTCGCCTCTTCACGAGCACGCACTTCTACGAACCTCGCTTCCGCCTGCAGCGCATCAAGAGCCCCGTCGAACTCATCGTCGGCGCGATCCGCTCGCTCAACACCCCGGTGCGAGACCTGTCGATCCTCAACGACGCCACCGACCTCATGGGTCAACGCATCTTCTTCCCCCCGAGCGTAAAGGGATGGGAGGGAGGCCGGTCGTGGATCAACACCTCGACGTACTTCGTGCGACAGAACGTGCTGGCCTTCCTCATCAGCGGGAAGAAGCCGCAGGGATACGACGCCACCGCCGACACCCAGCCCTTCGACGCGCTCGCCGTGATCGGCTCCCAGGCCTCGTCGCCCGACACGGCGACCGCCCGCGTGCTCGACGTGACGCTCGGACAACGCCCCGAGGCGGCCACCCGCGCCCTTCGCGCCTATCTCGCGTCCAACGGCGACCGCATCGACCGGACGACCGCGCAGGGCATGCTCCTGCTCGTGACCGCCATGCCCGAATACCAACTCTGCTGACCCACCCGCCACGCCCTGCCGCCCCTCACTTCCCGGGAGCGTTCCCATGACCGACGCCAACCGACCCGATCCGTTCTCCCGCCGCGAGTTCCTCTCAAGCGGCCTGCTGCTGGCCTCGGCGGCGGCAAGCATCCCCGCCTTCCTCGACCGCTCCGCCCTCGCGATGCACGCCCAGGCCGCCGGGCTGTCGAGCGTGCCCGGCGTGCCGGAGGAGCACGTGCTCGTCGTCGTGCAACTCGGCGGCGGCAACGACGGTCTCAACACCGTCGTGCCTTTCGCCGATCCGATCTACCACAAGGTCAGGCCGGGCATCGGCATCAAGGAAAACGAAGCGCTGCGGCTCTCGGGGGCGGATGGCATCGGCCTGCACCCGCAGATGGGCCCGATGAAGGACCTCTACGACGACGGCCTGCTCGGCATCGTGCAAGGCGTGGGGTATCCCAACCCCAATCGCTCCCACTTCAAGTCGATGGACATCTGGAACACCGCCGACACCTCCGCCACCGGCGACGGGTGGCTCGGCCGGTACTTCGACGCCGAATGCTGCGGCTTCGGCAAGGGCGAAAGCGGCACCGCCCCCTCGCCCCCGGCCGCCTCCCCGCCCGGCATCGCCATCGGCCGAACCGCTCCCCTCGCGATGCAAGGCCGGTCCATCAAGCCCGTCTCCTTCGAGTCCGCGGAACTCTTCAAGTGGTCCGCGGCGGAGATCCACAAGTCGCTTCGGTCCGGCTACGACGAACTCAATCGTCGCGGCGCGGCCCCGGAGACCAAGGGCGACCGCAACTCCGACTTCCTCCTCCGCACCGCGCTCGACGCCCAGGTCTCGAGCGACGCCATCCGCAAGGCCGTCGGTCAACGCCCCCTGGTCTCCTATCCGGCCAGCGAACTGGCCCGGCAGCTCTCGATGGTGGCCCTGATGATCCGCGCCGGCCTGCGAACCCGCGTCTTCTACGTGACGCATGGCTCCTTCGACACCCACTCCGGGCAAGGCGGCGCACAGGGCCGTCACGGCCAACTCCTGAACCAGTTCGCCGCGGCGATGAAGGCCTTCTACGCCGACCTTCGCCAGCAACGCAACGACGGACGGGTGATGACGATGGCCTTCTCCGAGTTCGGCCGTCGCGTGGGCCAGAACGCCAGCGGCGGCACCGATCACGGCACCGCGGCTCCCGTCTTCCTCGCCGGCCCGATGGTTCGTCGAGGCGTCACGGGCGACCATCCGTCGCTCAGGGACCTCGACGACGGCGACCTCAGGTACAAGATCGACTTCCGGTCCGTCTACGCGGGCATCCTTGGCGGCTGGCTCAAGGCCGACGCACGCAAGATCCTCGAGGGTTCCTTCGATCCGCTCCAGGTGCTCGGCAAGGGCGTTCGCGACACCGGTCGCTGAGCCGCCCCGTCGCGTCGGCCGGGTCAGGTGATCGAGCGTCCGCCGTCGACACGAATGATCTCGCCGGTGACGTACGTCGCGTCGAGGGCCAACCAGCGAACCACCTCGGCGGCCTCCTCGGGCGTGCCGGAGCGACCGAGCGGCACGCGGCGGAGATACCGCTCTTGCGCCTCGGGCGTGGCCTCCGCGCCGGTGTCCGGCCACGCCACCACGCCGGGGGCCACGCCGTTGACGCGAACATGCGGGGCCAGATCGCGGGCCGAGGACCGAACCATCTCCGCAAGAGCGGCCTTGGACATCGAGTAGGCGACAAAGTCGCGCCGCGGCTTGCCCATGGCAAGGATGTCGACCATCGCCACCACCGACCCGCCACCGGGCCGCTCGCTCTCTCGCAGCAGCGGCGCAAGCCGCGCCGTGAGGATGAGCGGAGCCACGGCGTTGATGCTGACCTGCTGGAGCGCCTCCTGGATCGCCAGGTCGTGCATGGGCGTGGGCGCGTACACGGACGCGTTGTGCACCAGCACGTCAAGACGTGGCAAGGAGTCGGCGAGGAAGCCCGCGAACATCTCCACGGCGCCGAGGTCGAGCAGATTCACCTCGTGCGTCACGGCCGAAACGCCCGCGGCTCGAAGTTCCTCCGCCAAGGCCATCGCCTCGTCGCGACTGGCGTGGTACGTCAGCACGATGTCGCATCCGGCTTTCGCGAGCGCCAGGCACGTGGCTCGACCGACGCGCCGGGCCCCGCCCGTCACCAACGCCACCGGCCTCGAGCCCGAAATCGCGTCGAGCTTCGCGGCCTCCGCCTTGACGCCAACCGGCGGAGGCGCGTCGAGCCGCCGGGCCGACTCCGCCCAGGCGTCCACCCCGATGCCCGCCGGCGATGGCTTGGGGCGGCGGAATCGCTCAAGCCGCCGACGACGGAGGATCACGCTGAGCATCGCGATGATGCCCAGCAGCATGATGATGATCATCACGAGCATCCACAACGCCCACCACCCCAGCGCCGAAAGACGCGGGTCCGCGGTCGATGCGTGTGCGGCGACATCCTGGGCGAGCGTGATGGGAGGCCTGAACAGCTCCATGGACGGCATGATACGGGACATGGACACCCTCACCCGGGTTCCCCTCGGCCACGGCGGCCGACGCTCCCCGGGCCGACGAGGCCGCGGCCCCGCCCGTATGATTCCCCATGCCGTACTACACCAAGCTCGGACTGCTTCCCAGCAAGCGTCACGTCCAGTTCCGTCGCCCCGACGGCGCGCTCTACTCGGAGGAGGTCTTCGGCACCGAGGGCTTCGTCGGCCCCACCACCACCATGTATCACATCCACCCGCCGACCCAGGTCGCCGGCTGGAAGCCCATCGCCTCGACCAAGGTCGAGTACGTCGAGACCGAGATCATGCGGATGCGCCACGTCATGACCGGCGGCCAGCGCATGGACCCCAAGGGCGACTTCGTCACCGGCCGCGTGGTGCTCTTCGGCAACTCCGACTGCGAGATGGCCGTCTGCAATCCCGCCGAGCAGATGAAGTACCACTTCAAGAACGGCCAGGGCGACGAGTGCATCTTCATCCACTTCGGCAGCGGCACCTGCCACACGATGCTCGGCACCCTCAAGTTCGGTCCGCTTGATTACCTCGTCATCCCCAAGGGCGTCATCTACACCATCATCTGGGACGAGCGTCGCAACGGCCCGGACGGCAAGCCCACCGACGGCGGCCCCCCGATCGAGAACACGCCCTTGGGCCGCTATCTGCTCATCGAGACGGTGAATGGCAGCCACATCGGCCCGCCGCCCCGCTACGTGAGCAAGGCCAACGGCCAGTTCCTCGAGCACGCGCCCTACTGCGAGCGCGACATCCGCCTGCCCGAGATGCCCATGACCTTCGACCAGAAGGGGGACTTCCCCGTCCGCATCAAGGCTCGCGACTGCATTCACGAGTACGTCTACCACTACCACCCGCTCGACATCGTGGGCTGGGACGGCTGCTATTACCCGTTCATCTTCAACGTGCGGGACTTCTCGCCCATCACCGGGCAGCTCCACATGCCCCCGCCGATCCACCAGACCTTCGAGGCGCACAACTTCGTCATCTGCTCCTTCTGCCCCCGGATGCTCGACTACCACCCGCACGCCATCAAGGTGCCGTACAACCACAGCAACCTCGACAGCGACGAGGTGCTCTACTACGTCGAGGGCAACTTCGGCAGCCGCAAGGGCATCGAGGTCGGCTCGCTCACCGCGCACCCGCAGGGCATCCCCCACGGCCCGCATCCGGGCACCGTGGAGGCCTCGCTCAAGGCGACCTTCACCGCCGAACTGGCCGTGATGTGCGACACCTTCCGCCCCCTCTTCCCCACCAAGGCGGCCCTCGCCCTCGACGACCCCAAGTACCCGGCCAGTTGGCAGGGTGAACACTTCCCCGGCATCGCCAGCGGGAAGATCGCCATCGCCAACGACCAGCAGAACGCGGTCCCGGTTCGCGATCACCGCACCGTCGCCAACGTCTGGGCTCCCTGAGCGGGCACGTCGTCCATGAACCGTCAGGACCATGCCGACGCGGGCCTGTCGTGGCGACTCGTCACGCCTTCCACCTCGGCCGGCGCGGTGTCGTGCTTCGAGCTGTTGGGTGACGTCGACGAGTGCCTTCGACGGCTCGGCGTCGCGCCCGTCGCGGTGGGCGACGTCCGCCTTCGCGAACTCCGCGGCATTGATCACGCCCTGGTCGCAAGACCCGCTCGAGCGGTCGCCCACCTCATGCCCCATGGCGGCATCGCCGTCACGCGGGCCGTGGAAGCGGCCTTGCTCGAGGCCGGGATCGCTCGAGCCTCTGCCCAGTCATCCGGGTCGGCGTTTCCCGAAGCGAGGACGGCCCTCGAGGCCCGCCTCCTCGCGTGGCTCGCTCGGGCCGCAAGCCCCCGCGCCGTCGACCTGCTGCTGGCCCAGCCACGACGATGGCGCGACGCCGGCTGGGATCCCGACCTCGCGGCGCCACGGCCTCGAAACGAGCGTGACCGGACGCTCGATCGGCTGATCGATCCCCCACTGGTCGTGGCGCTGGGGCCGTCCAACGTCGGCAAGTCAACGCTGCTCAACGCCCTTGCGCGCCGCCGCGTCTCGATCGTCGCCGATCAACCGGGAACCACGCGCGACCATGTCGGGGCGTTGTTGGATCTCGACGGCCTGACCGTCCGCTACGTCGACGCGCCTGGCTTTCGCGACCAGGTTGCCGACCCCATCGAGGCACGGGCGATCGCGGCGTCGCTTGCGGTGGCCCGCTCCGCGACGCTCGTGCTCCGAGTCGGCGATGCAGCGACGCCGTGCCGCCTGCCTGCCGAACTGGCGTCTCTTCCTTCCCTGGACGTGCAGACCCGTGCGGACCTGCACCCTCGCGACCTGGGAGCGGCGATTCGCGTCGAGCGGACGCACGTGGAACCCGAGTCGACAGCCGCTCGGCTCGCCGCGGCGATTTCCGAGCGGCTCGTGCCCGCAGCCGTCATGTCGGCCCCGTCTCCGTGGGTGCTGCCCGAGATCGTGGCTTGACGATCGGTCCGGCATGCCCTCGCCCCGGAACGACGACAGGCCCGGCGGTGCCGGGCCTGTCGAGTGCTCATCGGTGATGACGCCCGAAAGGGCGATTCACTTCTTCCTGTCGGCCAAGGCCTTCTCGACCGCCTGCGCGAGCTTGTCGCCGCGGAGGTTGGCGCCGATCACCTTGCCGCTGTCGCCGTCGACGAGGAAGGTCGCGGGGATCGAGTTGATCCCGTAGAGCTGGGCGATGCGGGCCTTCCAGAAGCCGCCGTCGTAGACCTGAGGCCAGGTCATCTGCTGCTTTTCCTCGACGGACTTGATCTTGGACTCGGCGTCGGGCCGGTCGAGGCTGATGCCCAGGATCTCGAATCCCTGCTCGTGGAACTTCTTGTGCGTCGCGACGACATTGGGCATCTCGCCCATGCAGGGCCCGCACCAGGTGGCCCAGAAGTCGATCAGGACGATCTTGCCCTTGTAGTCGCCGGGGAAGTTGACCGTCTTGCCATCCATGGTCTTGGCCTCGAAGGCCGTGATGGCCTTGCCCACGCCGTGGTCGGGCGGGGGGAGGACCTCCTCGACGTCCTTGTCGGACTTGGCGACGCTGAACGACGAGCCGTCGCGGGCGATGTCCTTGAGTTCGTAGGCGACGCCGGCGATCTTGAAGGGCCTGCGAGCGTCGTACCGCTCGCCGCGGTTGTCGAACGAGCCGTTGCTGTTGACGTCGATCAGGAACATGACGCCCGACGGGGCCTTGTCGTCGGCCGAGGGCTCGGCGCCGCGGAAGTCGCCGGCGCACGCCTCGTCGGCGAGCATGGCCTTGTAGGTCTTGTCGCCGAGTTTCACCTCGCCCTGACGCGCGTAGTCGCGGTAGACGAAGAGCAGGTCCTTGGAATTGGCCCGCCCGGGATCCTTGGGGTCGAACCGGTACATCCGCACGTTGCCGTCGAACGCCTTGTCGCCCTCCCCGATTCGAGCCGTGGCGGAGCCCTGGGAGATCTTCTGCTTGTCGCCCTGTGCGGACGGACGCATTTCGCTCTTCCAGGCCGGTGCGGCATCGTCGGTGTAGTCGCCGTTGCCGTTGGCATCGATGAACATCTTGGGCTCGCCGTTCTCGGGCTCGTAGAGCGCCACGCCGATGGGCTGGCCGGCGGCGGTCTTCATCGGCATCACGCCGAAGAGCAGGCCGTCAAGTCCGTCGGGCACCTTCGTGGCCGATGCCGGCTTGTCCTTCGAGAGCTTGACCGGGACGGGCTTGTACCCGCCGAGCAACTGTGCGGCATCCGCGGTCACCGGGGTCATGCTCACCACGTCCGCCGCGGAAGCAGCCGCGGCCAGGAGGGCGATGGGAAGCAGCGTCGCGAGGCATCGAGTTCCTGACATGAAAGCACTCCTGATGGGTTGGGTCCCGTGCGAGGGACGTTGGCGAGCATCCTGCGGTCGGGGATGGTACGGTCGGGACCGGCTGCGATCCGCCCCTATCTTTCCGGCGTCCGTCACCCCCGTTCGGAGCGAAAGCCATGTCCGTCCGCATTCGACCCGCCACCCCTCACGATGTTCCGCTGCTGTGCCAACTCATCCGGGACCTGGCGGTGTACGAGAAACTCGAGCACGAATGCCGCGTGACGCCGGAGGGTTTGCACGACGCCATTTTCGGACCTCGGCCGTCGGCGAAGGCGCTCGTCGGTGAGCTTTCCGGCGTGCCGGAGGGGTTCGCGCTCTACTTCACCAACTTCTCGACCTTCCTCGCCAAGCCGGGGATCTACCTCGAGGATCTCTTCGTCCGCCCCCACGCCCGCGGCAGCGGCCTGGGCAAGGCGCTTCTCTCGACGCTCGCCCGAATCGCCGTCGACCAGGGGTGCGGGAGGGTCGAGTGGTCGGTGCTCGACTGGAACGAGCCCGCCATCGGCTTCTACAAGCGCCTGGGCGCGGTCCCCATGAGCGAATGGACCGTCTTCCGCCTCACGGGCGAGGCCCTCCGCGACGTCGCCACCCTCGCCCCTCGCTGAACATCCGTGCCCAGATACAAGCTCACCATCGCCTACGACGGCACCGACTTCTGCGGCTGGCAGAAGCAAGAACCCCTCGCGCCCCCCGCCGACTCCCCCTTGCCCCACGTGCCCGCGGCGATGATCGCCGGCACGCTGCACGACGACGTCGAAGGCACGGATCGCCTGCAGTTGCGCACCGTGCAACACGTGGTGGAGCGAGCCGTGGTGCAGATCGTGCGGGAGCGGGTGGTGCTCCACGGCGCGAGCCGCACCGACTCGGGCGTGCACGCGCTGGGTCAGGTGGCCGCCTTCAGCTGCTCGGGCGACGATGAGGGACCCGACGCTCCGCGGGGCGCGGGATGGCCGCTCTCCCGCGGCGTCGATCGTCTGCGACGCGCCATCAACGGCCGGTTGCCCGAAGACGTGATCGTCACGGCCGTCGAGGCGGTGCACGCCGACTTCAACCCGATCCGCGAGGCGATCTCGAAGGCCTACAGCTACACGCTGCACACGGGACGGGAACGGCCGCTCTGGGATCGTCGCTTCGTGCACCAGGTGCACGACGAACTCGATCTCGAGGCGATGCGACGAGCGGCGTCGCTGCTCGCCGGCACGCACGACTTCGCCGCGTTCGCCGCGGCGGGCCACGGCCGCCAGAGCACGGTACGGACGATCTTCGCCTGCGACGTCACGCCCGTGTCGTCGGAGCGGCTGCGGATCGACGTGAGCGGCAACGGGTTTCTGTGGAACATGGTGCGGATCATCGCGGGCACGCTTGTCGAGGTGGGCCGCGGCCGCATGAAGGCCGAGTCGATTCCCGAGATCATCGCCTCGGGGCGGCGAGAGCGGGCCGGCCCGACCCTGCCTCCGACGGGGCTGCGCCTCGAGTGGATCAGACACGGCGAGCCGTGACGCGCGGGATCACGACTCGGCGCGTCGCATCCACTCGAACTCGAAGGGCTCGAGATCGGCGACGAGCCTCTGCCGCTCGGCGCCGAGCTGATCGCACTTGCGAGGGTCGCGCCAGATGTCGCCTTCGGCCATGTCGTGGTCGATCTGGCGGATGCGAGCCTGCATTTGCTCGATCTTCTGCTCGAGTTGCTCGGTGGTCATGCGTTCGAGCTTGCTGCCGCCGCCCTTGGGCGGCGGCGCGGGGCGGGCCTGGGCCTGTTTCCTTCGTTCCTCGGCGAGGCGGCGTTGACGTTCGGCCTCCTCGGCGCGGGCCTTGGCCTCCTCCTGAGCCTTGGCGGCGGCCTTGCGACGGGCGACGTCCTTCTGGTGCCACTCGGTGTAGGTGCCGGCGAAGATCTCCGCGCCGCCCTTGCCATCCAGGACGAGCAGGTGATCGCAAGTGTTGTCGATCAGCGCACGATCGTGGCTGATGAGGATCATGGTGCCCTCGTAGCCGCCTTCCATGCCCAGGGCGTCCTCGAGGCGTTCGGCGCTGGGGATGTCGAGGTGGTTGGTGGGTTCGTCGAGCACGATGAGGTTCTTCGCGCTGGCGAGCAGGCCCGCCAGCACGGCGCGGCTTCGCTCGCCGCCCGAGAGGCTGCGGAGCATCTTCTCCTGCTCGCTGCCGCTGAAGAGGAACGCGCCGGCGAGATCGCGGGCCTGCTGCTCGCTCATGGCCTGGGCGGGGGCCTCCTTGAGGATGACGCCCTGCAGGTAGCGATAGACGGACTGATCGAGGTCGACGCCTTCGTGCGTCTGGCGGTAGTAGCCGACCTTGACGTTGCTTCCGATGCGCACGGTGCCGGCGTCGGGCTGCACCTCGCCCAGGAGCGTCCGCACCAGCGTCGTCTTGCCCGCGCCGTTGGGACCGATGATCCCCCACCGCTCGCCCCGCTCCACCTTCATCTCGAGGTCGCGGAAGAGGACCTTCATGTTCCCCTCGTCGTCGCGGTACTGCTTCGAGAGTTCGCGCGCCGAGACGACGATGTCGCCCGTGCGGTCCGCCTTGGGGAGCTGCAACTCGAAGGTGCCCATCTCCATGGGCTTCTCGAGGAGGTTGTTGGCCTTCTCCCGCTCGAGCCGCGTCTCGCGCCCCTTGGCCTGCCGGGCCCGCTGGCCGGCCTTGTAGCGACGGATGTAGGCCTCTTCCTTCTTGATCTTGTCCTGCTGCGACTCGTAGGCCCGCAGCATGACCGTGCGCCGCTCGACCCGCAGCTCGCGGAACTTCTCGTAGTTGCCCGGATAGTCGATGATGCGTCCCTGCTCGACCTCGATGATGCGTCCGACCACCGCGTCGAGCAGGTACCGGTCGTGGCTCACCATGAGCACCGCGCCCCGGAACTCGTGCGACAGGAAGTCCTCGAGCCAGAGCCGCCCCTCGATGTCGAGGTGGTTGGTCGGCTCGTCGAGCAGCAGGATGTCCGGGCTCTCGAGCAGCAGCGTGGCGAGCGCGAGCCGCCCTCGCTGGCCGCCGCTGAGCTTGCCCACAGGCAGCGAGAACTGCGCGTCGGTGAAGCCCAGGCCGTGGAGCACCTCGGCGATGCGGTGCTCGACCGCGTACCCGCCCGCCGCCTCGATCTGCGTTTCGAGCTTCTCCTGCTGACGCAGCAGCTTGTCGAGCTCGTCGCCCTTGGCGGTGGCCATCTCCTCGAAGACCTGGTGGAGTTGGGCATGAAGGGCGTGCAGCGTCGCGAAGGCGCGTTCCGCCGAGTCCTTGAGCGACTCGTTGGGGTCGAGGTCCGGATCCTGACGCAGGTAGCCGACGCGACATCCTCGCTGCACGACCACCTCGCCCTGATCGGCGGGGATCATGCCGCAGAGGATCTTCATGAGCGTGGACTTGCCGCACCCGTTGCGACCGACCATGCCGATGCGGTCGCCCGCCTCGATGGTCAGCGAAACGCCGTCGAGAATGATGTCGGTCCCGAAGCGGTGGGCGATGTTGGTCGCGGCGATCAGCGGCATGGACCCGGAGGGTACCCGCCGCCCGCGACGATGCCTCCCGGGTTCGCGAACCAGATCCGAACACAAACCGTCCGTGCCAAAGAGAGCATCCGGGCCGTTCCGGAAGCGAACATTCGTGCATGACCCCACAGCCCGGGCAAACGGCATCCGGCCCCCTATCATCTCCCCCTATGGCTACCGCGACCGCCCCCGACCACGCCTCAGCCTTGAAGGCCGCCAAGCGGCCCAGCGACCTCCTGCCCGACGCCACCCTCATCGGATGGCTCAAGGACATGCTCCTGATCCGGGAGTTCGAGAACCGCACCGCGCAGGCCTATCAGCAGGCCAAGATCGGCGGCTTCTGCCACCTCTACACCGGCCAGGAGGCCCTGGCGGTGGGCACCATCGCGGCGGTGAACCATGACGACCCCATCGTCACGGCCTATCGCGACCACGGCCACGCGCTGGCCCGGGGCATGTCGCCCGAGGCCTGCATGGCCGAGATGTTCGGCAAGAGCACCGGCTGCGCCAAGGGCAAGGGCGGCTCGATGCACATGTTCGACCGTCCCAACTGGCTCTTCGGCGGCCACGGCATCGTGAGCGCGCAGAACGCGCTGGGCACCGGCCTGGCCTTCGCGGCCCGCTACGAGTGGGAAGTGCTGGGCCAGTCGGTCGAGGGCGGCGAGGCCAAGCGGAAGGTCGCGTTGACGTACATGGGCGACGGCGCGCTCAACCAGGGCGTGCTGCACGAGTCGATGAACCTCGCGGGCCTGTGGTCGATCCCCGTCATCTACATCGTCGAGAACAACGGCTACTCGATGGGCACCGCGATCGAGCGTGGGACGACGATGGCCAGCGACCTTCGCAAGAAGGCCGAGGCCTACGGCATGCGTGGCGAGATCATCGACGGGCTCGACATCGTCGACCTATACAACCAGTTCAAGCCGCTGGCGGACTGGTGCCGCCAGGAGCAGCGCCCCGCCTTCGTCGACCTCAAGACGTACCGCTACCTCGGCCACTCGATGTCCGACCCGCAGAAGTACCGGACGAAGGAGGAGGTCGATCAGTACAAGGCCAAGGACTCGATCGACCGACTGGCGTCGCAACTCATGGACACCAGCACCGACCGGGCCAAGGCCAACGGCGGGCGTCCCGTGCTGACCGAACAGGCCTTCATGGACATCCAGTCGCAGGTGAAGGCTGCGGTGCAGCGGGCGCTCGAGTTCGCGGAGAACAGCCCCTCGCCCGACGTCGCCTCCGAGTTGTACAGCGACGTCTACCTGAACCCGATGAAGAATCTCAGCCCGATCGCGGACTACACGATCGGCGCCAAGAACCCGCTGCTCTGAGATTCTCCGGGACGGGGAGATCCGCCGGGACGGGGAGATCCGCCGGGACGGGGAGATCCGCCGCGGCGGGTCGGTCGCTCGCGTTCACGCCTCGTTGACGATAAACTCGCCTTCGGCGACCTGTCGCACCACGCCGAGTTCGCGGAGGGCGATCAACGCGGCGTCCTGCTCGGCCTTCTTCTTGGTCTGGCCCCACGCGGCCTCGAAGCGGCGGCCCCCGATGTCGACGCAGATCTTGAAGCACTTGGCGTGATCGGGCCCCTTCTCGTCGAGGATCCGGTACAGCGGGGTGTGCCCGAGCGTCTGCTGGGCGTGCTGCTGAAGCACGCTCTTGAAGTTCTGCTGGTGACCGCCCTGGGCCGTCCGGTCGATCGCCTCGGCGAGGAACGGCCTGATGAACGCGGCCGCCGCCTCGAAGCCTCCATCGATGTACACGGCGCCGATCACCGCCTCGAGCGCCGACGAGGTGAGACTCGCGGGCAGCGGTCCGGAGTTCTGCATGCCCTTGCCGAGCACCAGGTGCTCCTCGAGTTGCAACCTCGCCGCGATCGTCGCGCACGATTCACGCGACACGACGTGGCTCTTGATCTTCGTGAGGTCGCCCTCGAGCAGGAGCGGGAATCGCCGGTAGGTGAGTTCCACCGTGACCAGGCCGAGCACCGCGTCGCCGAGGTACTCGAGCCGCTCATTGCTGGCGATGCGGCTGTCGGCCATGCTGGAGTGCGTCAACGCGAGCTCCAACAGGGCCGGATCCTTGAACCGGTACCCGATGCGTTCCTCGAGGGATGTGGGCGCTCGCTCGCTCATGACCCGTCAATCATGCCCCGTCAATCATGCCCCCGCCGCCGCCGTTTTCTATCGGACATCCCGCAGCCCCGCCCACACCCGCTCGCGACGGGACGATTCCAAACAAACTGCGTACGAACACCCCAGCCGAGGGCAGGTGGCAAGCGGCGAGGCGGGAGGCTATCATGAAGGCCCCGAATCGCCGTCGATGGACGGCGGCTCGGATCGGTTGGTCGGCACGTTTCACCGTCGCCCCGGGCGACTTTTCGTCAGGAGACCCGTTCATGCACTATCCCCACCGCATCAGCCGCATCAAGCGCAAGCGGGCCATCGGCTTCCGCGCCCGGATGAAGTCCACGAACGGCCGCAAGATGATGAACCGCAAGCGTCGCGTCGGTCGTTCGCTGAACGTCGCCGACAAGTGATCCCGCTCGCAATCCGTCGCTCACGACGCCGCGCCCGACGCGGCGTTTTTCATGCGCCCGCGCCACTGCGGCGGGCCCGGCGCGGTATGCTGGGAGTATGGATCGCCGGCGTCGGGCCTTCACCCTGATCGAACTCCTCGTCGTGATCGCCGTGATCGCGCTCCTGGTCGGGCTCGCGCTGCCGGCCCTGTCGCGGGCTCGCGAGGCGGGCCGGGCGACCATCTGCCTCTCCAATCAGCGGCAGATCGGCATGGCCTTGTCGATGTACGCGTCGACGTACAAGGAATGGATCCCTCGCGAATCCGGGAGCAGCGAGTCGGGCCGGCCCGTGGCGCCGATGCACCCCGGCTCGGGATACAACCTCGCGTGGGCCTTCTCGCTGCGTCCCTTTCTCGATCCCCTGGCCCAGTGGACGACGCCCGACGGCGGGCTTCGAGACCAATACGCGGGCGCGAAGTACTACCGAGATCCGTCCCGCCCCAGGGACCTCCACAACATCCATTACGTCAACAACGGCCTGACCTTCCGCTACCGCGGCCCTGCGACGCCCCCGCTGTGCCTGTCGCAGGGCAAGCCCCCCGCACCCCTCCACCGCTACACCCGACCCGCATCGGCGATTCTCTACCTGACGTGTTTCACCGATGATCCGGGCGGCGCCAGGTTCGGCGCGTGGTACGGCTCCAACAACGAAGCAACCATCGCGATCTACTACGACATGTGGAACGAGGGGAACATCAACCGCTCGTCATCCGGCGATCCGACCACGTCGCAGCGCATCGCGCCCGAGCGCCACACCAAGGGCTCCAACTGCCTGTGGTTCGACGGCCACGCGGCGACGGTCGGCCGCGACTACGTGCTGAACGTCCCCAACTGGGACGACGGCGACTACGCGCCCTGACCACCCTGCGAGTTCCGCGGCTGCGGCTCTCAGGAGTTCGGGGGCGTCTCCTCGGGGGCGGAGGCGAGTTCTCGCATGGCCGCCAAGGCCTGTCGCAGCGTGGCGGGCTCCGCCTTGACGGGCTTGAGCACCGCGCGACCTCGCTTGGCGGGGGAGGCGGCCTCCCCGGGGCCCGCCGGCTCGAGCGTCGCGGCGGGCACGATCACCACGGGCGTGGCGGTCAGCCCGGTGTTGAGGATGTTGTCGCCGCCCGCGCCCTCGAGCCGCGGCGGCGCGGTGCCGTCCCGCGTCCCGCCGGAGGCCTGGATCTCGCCATTCTTGCCCACCTGGTCGAAGCGCACGGAGACGCGCGTGCTGACGCCCCGTTCCTGCATCGTGACGCCGTAGAGCCGATCGGCCGACTGCATCGTCCGCTTGTTGTGCGTGATGACGATGAAGCTCGAGCGATCGGTGTACTCGCGGACGACGCTGTTGAACCGGCCGACGTTGCCCTCGTCGAGGGCGGCGTCGACTTCGTCGAGCACGCAGAAGCAGCTGGGCTTGCTGCGGAAGATGCTCATCAGCAGCGCGACGGCCGTCAGCGTCTTCTCGCCGCCCGAGAGCTGGCTGATGCTCCGGGGCTCCTTGCCCGGCGGCTTGGCGATGACCTCGATCCCGCTCTCGAGCAGGTCGGTCTGGTCGGTCTCCACCTTGCGCACCGTGCCGTCGGCGTCCTCCACCTCCTTCATGAGGGGCATCAGCCGCACCTCGGCCTTGCCTCCGTTGAAGAGCTTGCGGAACATGCCGGCGTCGCCGCCGAAGTTGGCCTGGATGCGAGTGAAGACCTCGCCAAAGAGCGTGCGGCTCACCTCGTTGAGACGCTCGATCAGCTCGCTGAGCTGGCGGCAGGCGGCGTCGATGTCGGCGACCTGCCTGACGAGATCCTCGTTCTGCTGCTCGAGGTTCGATTCCTCCTCGATCGATTCGAGGTTGACGCTGCCGAGCTTCTTGATCGCGTCGCGGGCCGAATCGATGCGAAGGGCGGCCTGGGCGGTGTCGATCCTCGCCACGTCACCGCCCGACATCATCTGCTGGTACTCGGGATACTCGGCCTGCAGGTCGAGTTGCAGATCGTCGTGGGAGCGTTCCTGCAGGTTCTCTCGCTTGACCTCGAGTTCCCGCTTCTGCAGTTCGAGCGAGTGCCACTCCCGCTCGACCGCGCTGAACTCGTTTCTCGCCGAACTCACCTGCAGCCCGATCTCCTGCACCTGCTGCTCCGCCTTGACGATCGCCTCGTGGGCGGCCTGCACCTCGGCGGTGAGCCGAATCACGTTCGCCTGAGCCGCGGCGATCTGCTCCACGGCCTCGTCGATGGTCTGGCGATGCTCGGCGATCCTCGCGTCCAGCCGCTGCACCTGCGTGTCGAGTTCGCGGGCCTGCCTGGCGAGCTCGTCGCGGGAGAGTTGCAGCCGCGACCACTCGCGACGGGCCGCGCTCAGCTGCTCGGTGAACCGTCCCACCTCGACCTTGGCGGCGGTGGCCTGCTCCACGGCCGCGTCGGCGCGAACCTGGATGGTCTTGACCTCGGCTTCGAGGGCGTTGGCCGCGGCCTGCTCCTCCTCCTGCAACCGGCCGAGACTGTCGGCGCGGTCCTTGAGCTTGGCGCGATCCTCCTCGAGCTTGGCGAGGCGCTCGCCGAGCTGGGCCGATTCCTGTTCGAGCGACTGCCGCTCGCGGCCGACGCGAGCCGCATCGGCCTCGAGCCGTTCGGCGCGGTTCTGCTCCGTCAGCGCCAGACGCTGCGCCTGGGCGAGCTCGTTTCGGGTCCGGCCGGCTTCCGCCGACGCGGCGCCCGCCTCGGCGTCGAGCGTCCGGAGTTGCTCTCGCTGCGCGTGCAACTGGGCCGACAGATCGGCGACCACCCGCTGCAGCGTCTCGAGTTCGATGCGACGACGGAGGATGCCCGTCGACTCGTCCGCCGCGCCGGCGCTCCCCGCGTGCACGCGACCGTCGGCGTCGATCAGGCTGCCGCCCTGACGGGTGATGAAGCGACACCGCCGCCCGGCCAGCGGACCGGCGGCCAGCAGCATCGCGGCGTCGACGTCGTCGACGAGGAAGGTTCGCCCGAGCAGACGATCGAGCAGGTCGTGAAGGCCCGCATCATCGAGATGGCCGGCCCGCGGCCGAACCACCGATCGCAGCGAGAGCACCCGCGACGAGGATGCATCGCTCGGGATCCCGGCCAACGCGTCTCCGAGGCCTTCTCGCTCCGAGCGGGCGACGCCCGACTTGGGAAGGAACGCCACGCGGCCCTTCACCTGCCCGAAGTCCTCACGCGGCGGCAAGGCCGCCATCGACTCGATCACCAACGCCTGAAGGTCGGCCCCCAACGCGGACTCCACCGCCGCCGCGGCGTCCGCCTCGACATCGGCCCGGGTCTCGATGAGATCGGCCAAGGGCGCGACGACGCCCGTGAAGCCCTTGCCCGCGTCGCGAGCCGCCAAGACCTGCCGCACGGCCTGCGCGAATCCCGCCCGGCTTTCGACCATCTCCTGAAGCGTCGCGCGCCGACTGTCGTTGCGGACCATGTCCTGGTCGAGGCGGGCCACCTTGTCCGCCAGTTCGCGTCGATCCGCGCTGAGGGAGCCGAACCGAGATTCGACCTGCTTGAGTCCGGCCTCGAGGGCGGCCACACGCTCGGCGGCCGCGGCGGACGCGGCCCGCGTCTGCGTCACCTGCTCCTGGAGTTGCTCTTGATCCCTCGTCACCCTGCCGGCCTTGTCGGCCAGTTGCGAGATCTGCTCTCGCACGGCGTCGGCCCGCTTGGCGTCCGAGGCGATGGAGGCCAAGAGTCCGATGCGTTCGCGATCGATCCGGGCCGCCGCCGCGGCGCGGGCCTGCGAGGCCTGACGCTTCTCATTGAGTTCCTCGAGCACGGCCGCTCGCTGCTCGCCCGTCTGCGCCAGCCGCCCTTCGGCGCCGGCGACCTGCGCGGCCATCTCGGCGGTCGACCGCTCGTACTGCTCGATGGATCGCTCGGTCTCCTGACGCCGCTGCTCGACGGCGACGAACCGATCGCGATCGAGCGCGGCCTGTCGCGTCGATTCGCCGATCGAGCGTTCCAGCATGGTGCGACGCTGCGTCGCCTGCTGCTCGGCGTGCACGGCCGACAACCGCTCCTGCTCGAGCGCCCTGTGCCCAGAGGCGGCCTCTTGACGGGCGAGATCCGCTCCCTGACGGCCCGCCTCCAACTCGGCGAGTTTCGCCCCGGCGGCCTCGCGGACGCCGCCAAGCTCGTTGTGACGCGAAGCGATCGAGACGATCCGCTGTTCGAGTTCGTCGTATTGATCGAACGCCAAGGCCAGCCGCCACGACTTGAACTCGGCGTCGAGTTCCTTGAACCTGCGGGCCTTGGCCGCCTGACCGCGCACGAGCCGCAGGCGACGCTCGGTCGAGTCGAGTTCCTCCCGTGCGGTCGAGAGATTGGTCTGGGCCCGATCAAGCTTCCGCTGCGCCTCGATGCGACGCTGCTTGTACTTGGCGATGCCCGCCGCCTCCTCGAAGATCACGCGGCGTTCCTGCGGGCTCGCGAGGAGCATGGCGTCGACCTTGCCCTGCTCGATGATCGAATAGGCGTCGGCGCCCACGCCCGTGTCGAGGAAAAGTTCGCGGATGTCCTTGAGGCGAGCCTTGCGGCCGTTGATGAGGTACGCGCTTTCGCCGTCGCGATAGAGGCGACGCTCGACCTCCACGACGTCGGCGTCGATGGGAAGCAGGCGGCGACGACGCACCGACGCATCGACCACCGATTCCTCGCCCGTCGCCTGCAGGTCGCCGCCGGCACGATCGGCCGAGGCCTGTTCGCCCGAGGCCGTTTCATCGGCCCCCCGTTCGCCTGCGGCCTGACCGCTCGCGTCCGCGGCTGCCCCGTCGGCGTTCGGAGCGGAGTCGCCCTCGCCTCCGGGCACGGCGATGGCGACGGGCTGCGCGAGATCGTCGATGGGTCGCTCGACGATGGGGTTCTCGAAGGTGAGCGAGACGCTCGCCATGCCGCCGGGCTTGCGGCCCGCCGAGCCGGCGAAGATGACGTCGAGCATCTCGGTGCCGCGAAGGCTCTTGCTGGATCGCTCGCCCAGGACCCACTTGATGGCATCGACGATGTTCGACTTGCCGCAGCCGTTGGGCCCCACCACGCCGGTGATGGGATGGTCGAAGGAGAACTCCGTGCGGTCGGCGAAGCTCTTGAAGCCGGTGACGGTGAGTTTGGCGAGCCGCATCGCGGGGCCTCCGTGCGTAGGTGAACGCGGCGATCCGTCGCCGCAGGCGGTTGCTGCTCCTCAAGATATGGGGCATCCTGCCGATGGCCAAACCCCGGCACGCGTCGCGTGGGCAACCGACAACTGCTCCACACCATGGCACCAACGCGAACGGATCGCGAACGACCGACGTGGGCGATGCCCGACGACCCGAGCGGAGGGTCACTTCGGCGCGGGCTTGACGATGGGGACGATCTGGGGCTTCTCGCCGGCTTGGCCTTGGGGCACGGTCTTGGGCTCGACCACGGCTGGCTGATCGAGGACGACCACGTCCTTGTCGTCGGGGGTCTCGGGGCGTTCGCGGACCGAGAGGGAGGAGGCGGCGGCGAGCAGTTGGCTCTTGAGCTTGTCGGTCTCGGTGGCGAACGCCGCGGGCGTGGCGCCGGCCTTGAACATCGCATGGAGCGCCCCGACGACATCGGAGTACGACATGTCGAGGCCGGGGCGGGGGTCGCCGGGGGCGCGTCGCTTGGCGAGGAAGGCGATCATCTCGGGGAGCGTCTCTCGCGACTGCTGGATGAGCGGGCGGTCGGCATTGACCGGCTTGTAGTAGACCCGGACGGTGTTGTCGCCCTCTTCCGCGCTCATCATCAGCCGATCGCCCCACGCCGTGACCACGCTGGGCCGCTTGAGGGCCATGTCGGAGCCAAAGAGCACCACGCGGGGCCTGCCCTGCTGGGCGATGTAGATCAGCGGCTCGCCGATGGGCACCAGGTCGACGAGGAACTTGTCTTCGATCAACCGACGCTCGACGCCGGCCAGCGCGCTGGGCGGGAAGGCCATTTCGGAGAGAATCTCGAGTTGGGTCGGCGAGTACCGCGGCTCGCCACGATCGCGATCGGCTCGCTGGATCGTCGACAGGCGGTTGAACTGCATGCGTTCTGCGCGACGAGCCAGAGCTTCATAGGCGGCCACGCGCGTCACGAGGTCCTTCTCGCGGAGCAGGTCCTTGAGGACGCCGTCGACGGTCGGACCGGCGTCGATCCGGCCCAGCAGGTCGATGGCACGGGTCTTGACGGGCCCCTGACTGCTCAGGGCGAGCGCCTTGAGCGGCTCGGCCGCTCTCGCGTCGCCGAGCCTCGCGCCGGCCCTCAGGCCCGCCATCTGCGGCGCCAGTTCGGGAAACTCGTAGAGTTCGCGGATGAACGGCAGGGCTTTCTGTCCGAGGGCCTCGAGGCACCAGGCCATGTCGTTGGCCATGATCGGCTCGGCCTTGACGCCTTCGACGTACCGTCGCGCATACTGCTCGGGAACGTTCTGGTCGATGCGAAGGTGTCGCACGAGCTCGAGGAACTCGTCGGGCGTCTTGCGGTAGCGGGCCGGCACGCGAAGGGCGATGCTGCCCCCGATGCCGGTCTGCTCGCTGGGCCCGCTGCGGCCCTTGGCAGTCGGGCCGTCGTCGCCGGGGCCTTCGGGGAATCGGCTGTTGATCGCCGAGGTGATCGAACGCACGAGTTGGAAACTCGGCGTGTTCACCACCATCTCGATCTGGAGCGGGTTGGTCACGATGCCGCCGTCGAGGACTCGCCCCGTCGTGCGGGTCACCCCGGAGTCCTCCTTGCCCGGATCGGCGAAGGGGTTGATGAAGATGGGTCCGCGGCATCTGGCGATCGTCCTGGCCTGCGCCTCGCCGAACGTGCTTGCATCACCGATGCGAAGATCGGTGGTCCAGAGCGAGCCTCCGTCAAGGCTGCTGGCGTTGATCGCGCGGACGTACACGTCGAAGGTGGCGTTGAGCGGCGCGCCGGGCGGAATGGCGGCCTGCACCAGAACGACGGCGACGTTCTTGTCGCGAAGCATCTGCGTGGGCGTCAAGCCCTCGATGGCCGTGCCCTTGAAGTCGTTGGACTTGCCGATGCCCATCAGGCCCATCTGGCGTTCCATGGTGGCCCGGATGGTCTCGGGGAGCACGTCTCCTCCGGTGCCATTGAGGCCGACGACCAGCCCGTACCCCGAGACGAGCGTCGGTTCAACGCCCAGAAAAGTCGCTTCCGCGCTGATCGTCCCTCGGAGGAGCGAGGGAACATCGCGGGCGGGTTGAACGGCGACCGTCTTGGGTTTGGGGGAAGAGGACGAACAGCCCGACAACGCCGCCACGGCCGCCAGGCCTCGCAGTGACGCACACAAGCATGCACGGGTGACATGATTCATTCGTCCATCGCTCCGCAAGGGGTGCGGCCGCATCGAGCGGACCGAGTCCCTGAATGTACGGGGCCCCCGTCGTCCACGGTGCACACTGGCCGCGGTCAGGGCTCGCCCAGCCCTAACCGACAGGCATGCCACGGGGGATCCCCACCCGGCCCTCAGGATGAGGAATCCTCCCGATAGCGAGCCAAGACTTTGAAGGATCGGCACTTAGACGCAATTGACAGGCGACGCACAAAAAACCCCCATCATTTTGTGTAAGTGCGTCTTGAAGCCCCCATGGGTTGTGGTATGCTGTACCCGCTCGATCTGGCCGGTTCAATCGTGAGGGTGTGTGTTCACGGTTGGGGGGGAAGGTCGGGAGGCCCGAGCGAACCCAGCGAGGAGTTGCCGCAGCGGCGACGTCGTCAGGATTCTGGTTGCAAGGCGTTCGGATGTCGAACGTTGGGCAACGAGTTTCGTGAAGTCGCTTTTGTCGTGCCGCATCTCGCGGCTTGGCGTGCGGGTGTGGGG
>JBAXFU010000055.1:0-21807 GCA_037139735.1 Phycisphaerae bacterium | reverse complement strand
CCGATCCCGACACCGCTTCCACGAGCCCTTGCTCGTCCCGTTCCAGCCCTCTGCCGACCGCCGAAGCGTTCCACCCGCCTCGGAGGTCGTCGCATTATTGCCGCTCGACCCTTCGTCTCCCACCCGCCTCGTGTCGCCCTCAGTCCCGCTTGGGGAGCACCCGCCGGTTGGGCCCCGCCTCGCGGTGCAGGTTCTGCAACGCCTTCAGCCGCTCGGCCACCGAGCCGCCCGCCGTCTTGGGCTCGGGCAGGGGCACGCCCCCCGCCCCCTGCCTGAGCGACCGCCGCAACTCGTCCCAGTGCTTGGCGAGCTTGGCCGGATCCTGTCCCGTCTGCTCGTCGATGCGGCTCGCGAAAATCGTCGCAGCCGCCCGCGTCGCGTCGTCGCCCGCCGCCTCCAGCACCCGCTCGAGCGACGGCCGATCGCCGTCCTCGCCCAGATCCAGCATCACTTGCGCCAAGGCCTGCAGCGCCGGATGGGTCATCGCCGCGGGAGCCACCGCGTCCTTCTCGAGGTCGCCCATCGTCTCCCAGAGCGACCCGTCGCAGAGCACGCAGGCCAGCAGGTGTTCCTGCACTCGCATCGTCCACGTGCCGGCGTTGAACGTCGCTTCGATTTGCGTCCCCGACTCGGCCTGCTGGGTCGCTCCGAAGACGCGAGGCGACCTGCCCGCGGGCACGATCTTGCGGATCGTCCCCTCGTCGACGTTCGCCAACCCCGCCAGCCGCCTGATGATCAGCTGCTGACGCACGGGATCCGCCTGGTGCAGTCCCATGTCGACCATCGATTCGATTTCCTCGTTGACGGCCTTGCTGATGGCGGCGGCGCCCTTGCCCTCCAACTGCTTGCGCAGGCGAGCAAAGCGATAGTCGAGCAGGTCGACCGATCGATCGATCACCGTTCGGAAGACCTCGTCGCCCCCCGGTCGCTTGAGCAGTTCGTCGGGATCCTTCGCGTCGGTGAAGGCCGACAGCGTCGCGATCCGCACGTCGATGGGCTCGGCGAAGAAGATCTGCACCGTCCGGTCGGCCGCCCGCTGGCCCGCGTCGTCGCCGTCGAAGAGCAGCACCACGCGGTCACAGATCTGCCGCAGGTGTGCCGCATGCTCGCGGGTCAGGGCCGTGCCCAGCGTCGCCACGGCGTTGGTGAACCCGCCCTGATGGCAGGCCAGCGCGTCCATGTACCCTTCGGTCACCAACGCGGTCCGCTCCTTCTGGATCGACCGTGACGCCAGATGCATCGCGTAGAGCGTCGACGACTTGTTGAAGAGCCGGGTCTCCGGCGAGTTGATGTACTTGGGCTCGTCTTCGTCGCGCAGCTTGCGGCCTCCGAAGGCGACCACGCGTCCCGTCCGGTCGTGGATCGGGAAGATCAGCCGGTGACGCAGCAGGTCGTAGGGGCTCTGGTCCGACTCGCGCAGCTTGAAGAGCCCCGCCTCCCGCAGGGCGTCGATGCTCAGGCCGTGATGCTGGGCGTACCTCACCAGGCCGTCGAAGCGATCGGGCGCCGCGCCCAGCTCGAATCGCTCCACCATCTCCGGCGTCACGCCGCGTCGTTCGATCGTCGCCCTCGCCGCCGCGCCGTGCTCGGGGTGGTTCAGGATCGTGCGGAAGAAGGTCGAGGCCTGCCCCGCCGCCTCGAGCACGTCCCGCTTGGTCATCGCGGGAGCGTCGTCGGAGCCCTCGCGATCCGCCGACCGCCGCCGGGGTGTCAGCGTCACGCTGACCTTCTCCGCGAGGAACTCGAGGGCCTCGCGGAACTCCATCTTGTGGAACTTCTGCACGAACGTGAAGACGTCGCCGCCCGTGCCGCAGACAAAGCAGTGGAAGATCTGCTTCGCGGGGATCACCCGCATCGAGGGGTTGTGGTCGTCGTGGAACGGACACAGGCAGACGTACTCGCGGCCCTTGGGCTTGATCGCGACCGATTCCCCGATCAGGCGCGCAATGTCGCACGCGTCCTTCACCTTGGACACGTCGTCTTGGCCGTCCCCGTGATGGAATCTCTTGCTCGACACTCGTTGGCCTTCCGTGACGCCGCGTGGCGATCGAACGCCGCGGCAGAATCCTTCCGCACCCGAACGGGCTGCCGCCACCCACCCATCCACCCATCCCACCCATCCACCCACCCCACCCTGCCGCCACCCTGCGACCCGCCGCCTCCGGGCGAAATGTACCACAGGAATATCCCCTCGCCACCCCAAACGCCGCATCCTCGCGCCAGACCGCGCCCGCCCGCGGTTACCGGATCCCGACCGCCTCCCGGTCGCGGCTATGCTCGCTCCGCTTCCATGCCCCGCCTCCGACGCCTCCAGATTCGCTATCAGGGCCTCGTGCAAGGGGTTGGCTTCCGGGCCACCGTCAGGCACTTGGCCACCACCCTGCCCGCCGGCCATCGTGTCAGCGGCTGGGTCTGCAATCTGCCAGGTGGCGACGTGCTGATGCAGGTGCAAGGCGAGCCGGAGGCCGTGGCGGCCCTCGAGGCCGCCATCGCCGACCGCTGGGTCGACCATATCCGTGCCGCCGACGTGATCGATGTCCCCCTGATCGAATCCGAGTCCGGTTTCTCCATCCGCCGTTGAGGCGACTGACACCCATGGTCCTCTTCTTTGACATCGACGGGACGCTTCTTTCCACCACGGGCTGCGGCATCGCCGCCATGCAGACCGCCGCTCGCCGCCGTTTCGGCGATCACTTCTCCTTCGACGGCGTCCCCGTGGCCGGCCGCCTCGATCCGCTCATCATCGCCGATGCGCTCGTTCGCAACGGCATCGCCGACACCCCCGAACACCATGCCGCCGTGCGGGCCGACTACGGCGGACTCCTGGCGACGATGCTCGAAGGCAACGCGGAAGCGACGGCCTTGCCCGGCGTCCATGACCTGCTCGCCGCCCTGGCGACCCCAACGCGGCAAGGACGCGTCACGCTCGCGCTCCTCACGGGGAACTTCGAGGAGGCCGGCCTGCTGAAGTTGCGTCGCTGCGGCATCGATCCCGGTCTCTTCGCCTTCGGGGTCTACGGCGACCACGCACCGACATCGCCCCCCGCGCGGGAAGACCTCGTGCCCGTGGGCATGGAACGCGCTCGCCGGCACGGGCGTCGCGAGTACCTGCCCGGCGAGTTCGTCGTGATCGGCGACACGCCTCACGACGTGCGATGCGCGGTGGTGCATGGCGGTCGGTCCCTCGCCGTGGCCACGGGACGATCGAGCGTCGAGGAACTGCAAGTGGCCGGCGCGGATCTCGCCGTTCCCGACCTGAGGCAGACACAGCGGCTCGTCGATTGGATCCTCGAGTCGACCGCGTGATCAGACGCACGCAAGTTCCGGGACGACGCAAGGCCCGGATAAGCTGTCGCCAGCGAGGAATCTCGACGAAAGCGTCCGACCGACAGGGACGAATCTCCGTCAGGGTCGCCTACACTGGCTTGACCGGGCGTCCTGTCTCACGACGCGTCGGCGAACGCGAAGCCCAGCGGAGCCGGAAGCGATGTCGCAGAGCTACAAGGCATTGTGCAACGACTTCTACGTCAACATGAAGTTGTCGTTGAAGCTCGACCTGCCCAAGACGCGCGAGACCGTGCTCGATCTCTACGAGCGCGTCCGAAAGACGTTCCCCGCCATGGGCCACTTCCGTCGCTATCGCGACGAGTTCGCCCTCGAAAGCCCCCAGAGCGACATGCCTCACCGCTGGGCGGCCCTGCGGGGCAACTACCTCCGCTGCGGCACCGTCAATCCGCCCTCGATGCGAGAGGCCTACGCCCTCCATCACACGCTGCTCGAGGTCGCTCCATCCTACCTCTCCATCAGCCCGCTCGATGTCGACTACGTCGAACTCCTGTATGGCTTCGACCTGATCGCCGGCGGCAATCACGACTCGATCGTTCTTGACGCCCTCCTGCAGGGCTCGCCTCTCTCGGCCCTGGTCGACGTTCCCGGGGCCACGCCCATCGACTTCCAGCCCATGGTCGGCCTCACACTCACGCGTCGGGGCGACACCGAGGTCTTCTTCGAGGTCAAGACCCGCCCCGGTCAGGGCCACATCGTTCGCGACGTCGAGGCGGGCGACCCCATCAGCGTCTACCTCACCCTCCGAAAGTTCGGTCCCATCCTCGAACTCGAGGAACTGCCCCGCCTCTTCACCTCCCTGTGCGAGAAGGGGGAGGAACTCGTGCAGCAGCGGGTCATCCCCGGCTTGCTCGTCCCCATCCGCGAGTCGATCGCCAGCGGCAACGCCTGAGGCGGCCCTTCACCCGCCCCACGCGGCCCCTGACCCCGCCACAGGCCACACGTGCGCGGCCTCCCGGTTTTGCCCTCCCGTTCCCGGCCACCCACTCCGCCAGGATCGCCACCTCCTCGGGTTCGATGCCCGTTCTTGCCCTCCCGTTCCCGGCCACCCACTCCCGGCGACGCTGTCGGACGGCCAGTTGCATAACGCACTACGGACGTTGCCACGACATGGCCGATCCTGTAAGGTGCACTGTCGGGACCGGCAACCGCCCACGTCCGGCGGCGTACCGATTGCCGTACGCCTTCTCCTCGGCCCGGAGCGACTCATGAATCTCCACCCTTCGCGCGTGTTGCCCTCTGCGGCCCTGTTCACCCTCTTGGCCTGCCCGCCCGCCATGGCGCAGGTGGCCCCCTCGGCGCCCGTGTCGTCCGGGTCCCGGCTCGTCGAAACGCCGGTGACGCTCGATGTCATCCATCGCTTTCATGTCACCTCGCTCGGACGCGTGCTCGAGGACGGGCCTGCGTACTCACCTCGGGACTGCAATCGCGTCTCGACCTGGACCGATGCCAACTTCAACGGCGGCAGTTTCGTCGTGCAGGCGGGGTTCGCGCAGGGAGAGGTGTTCGCCGCGACCTACACCGTGCCCGCCGCCTCGTGGCCCATCAAGATCAATCTCGCCGAGACGATCTTCGCCACCAGCAACTCCATCATCAACACCACGACGCAGTGGAGCATCCTCTTCTGGCAGGGCAACCCCGCCACGGGCTCGCTGGTCTTCTCGGAAAGTGCCGACGATGTCGTGCTTCCCTGGATCCGCATCCCCGCAGGCACCAACGGCGTCAACGTCCAGTTCTCGATCGATCCCGGCGATCCCGACCAACTCATCATCCAGGACAACGGATCCCACCAGTTCTCCGTCGGCTGGCGCATCGATCGCCACCAGCAGCAGACCGCCAACCCCTGCCTCTCCGGACCGCCCACCTGCTGCAACGCCTTCCCCGTCACTGACGTCTCGGGCCTCGCTCGCCCCGCCGACAACTGGCTCTTCGGGCTCAACTGCGGCTCCTTCGGCTGTCCGCCCAACGGCGGCTGGGCCAACTTCAGCCAACTCGCCTCCCTCTGTCGCCCCACCGGCGACATCGTGACCCGCGTCACGTGGTCGAGCCTCGATTGCCAGCCCGGCACCGGCGCGTGCTGCCTCCCCGACGGATCCTGCCAGGTCCTGCTCGAGGCCGACTGCGCCGGCCGCGGCGGCCTCTATCGCGGCGAGGGCGCATCGTGCGCCACCGCCAACTGCCCCGCGCCCAGCGGCGCGTGCTGTCTCTCCAACGGCAACTGCCTCATCCTCTCTCCCGCCAACTGCACCGTCGTCGGCGGCTCGTACCTGGGCAACAACGTCGCCTGCGGCGTCAACAACACCTGTCCGCTCGGCGCGTGCTGCCTCCCCAACGGCACCTGCGCCGGCTCGGTGACGCAAGCCGCCTGCACCGCGCAGGGCGGCGCCTTCCGGGGCGTGGGCACCACCTGCGTCGGCGCCAACTGCCCGCAACCCTCGGGCGCGTGCTGCGTCGGCGCCGGATGCCTCTCGCTCACCGCCGCGAACTGCGCCCTGATCCCCGGCGGCTCGTGGGCCGGCGCGTTCACCACCTGCGCCGATGCCGACGGCAACGGCGTGCCCGACATCTGCGACACCGCGCCCCCGTGCCCGGCCGACTACAACCAGGACGGCGGCGTCGACGGCGCGGACATCCAGTCCTTTTTCGTCGACTGGTCCGTGGGACACTCGCGTGCCGACGTCAATCAGGATGGAGGCGTCGACGGAAGCGACATCGAGTACTTCTTCGTTCGCTGGCAGGCCGGCGGCTGCTGAGCCTCACGCCGCGCCCCGCTGTTGCCGCTTCCCGAAGAGGAGCGAACTGACCACGCCCAGCACGAGGGTCGAGGCCACGATGACCAGCGACAGCGTCGGCGACATCGAGAAGCCCCACATCGTCGCCAGCATCTTGGAACCGATGAAGACCAGGATGAGGCACAGCGCGTACTTGAGGTGCTCGAATCGTCCCATGATCGCCGCCAGCGCGAAGTAGAGGGACCGAAGCCCCAGGATCGCGAAGATGTTGCTGGTGAAGACCAGGAACGGATCTCGCGTCACGCCGAAGACCGCCGGAATCGAGTCCACCGCGAAGACCACGTCGGTGGTCTCCACCACCAGCAGCACGAGGAAGAGGGGCGTCACCGCCTTCGCTCCGTCGACGGTGGTGATGAAGCGGTCGCCGTCGAAGGCGGGGCTCACCCGAACGAGCTTGCGGGCCAGCCGCACCAGCGGATTGCGCTCCGGATCGATCTCGGCGTCCCCCGCCTTGAGCATCTTGAGCCCGGTGAAGACCAGGAACGCGCCGAAGACGTACTCGATCCAGTGGAAGGCGTGGATGAGCTCGGCGCCCACCCAGATCATCACGCCCCGCAGCACCAGCGCGCCCAAAATGCCCCAGAAGAGCACGCGGTGCTGATGGATGGCCGGCACCATGAAGTACCGGAAGATCAACGCCATCACGAAGATGTTGTCCATGCTCAGGGCGTATTCGAGCATCCACGCCGTCAGGTAGAGCCCCGCCGCCTCCGCTCCGCCCACGTCGCGCGCGGCCTTCCCCGCGCCCTGCGCCACCTCCATGCCGATGCCCAGCCACTTGTGCTCGTAGATGAAGTAGACCCCGGCCCCGAAGCACAGCGCGGTCGCGATCCACACCGCCGTCCACGTCAGGGCCTCTCGCAGCGTCGTCTCGTGCGACGTGCGATTGAAGACGCCCAGGTCGAGGGCGAGGAAGAAGAGGATCATCGCGACAAAGCCCGCGTAGAACCAGGTCTTCGCGGAGCCGTCCGTCGCGGCGAGCAGCAGGAGATCAGGCATGTCGGGCTCGAGGGTCGCCGATGTCCCGCGGCACGCACGTGCCGCGACAGCCCCCGAGCCAACGATAGCGACCCCGAACGCCCGTCAGGCCTGCTTCGAATCCGGCATCGGCCGCAGGATCGACGCCACCGTGGCCAGCACCAGCAGGCCGATGACCACGCCCAGCGAGACCACGGTGTCGATCTTGATCGCCTTCATCGGCTCGACGGTCATGCCGATCAGGCCCGCGAGGTCGTCGACGTACGGGGGCACGCTCAGCAGCAGGAGCTTGCCGCCCACGAAGGCGAGGATGAGGATGAGCGCGGGCTTGAGGTAGCGGAACTTCTCGATCATCGCCGCGAGGCAGAAGTAGAGGGCCCGCAGGCCCAGGATCGCGAAGATGTTGCTGGTGAAGACGATGAACGGGTCGGGCGTGATCGCGAAGATCGCCGGGATCGAGTCCACCGCGAAGATCAGGTCCGTGACCTCCACCAGGATCAGCGCCAGGAGGAGGGGCGTGGCCGCCCACGACGCCGACAAGGTCCCAGGCGCCGCGGGAAGCGCGACCTTCTTGCCGTCGATCTCGCCGTACTCGACCGGCTGCGTCCGCTTGGTGAAGAACTTCTGGCCGTCGTAGAACTCCGTCAGCCGCATGTACTTCTTGACCAGGCGCACCACGGGGTTCTTCGAGGGGTCGGGCTCGCTCTTGACCAGCGCCATCTTGACCGCCGTCAGCACGAGGAAGAGGCCGAAGATGACCAGGATCCACTCGAAGCGGCGGACGAGTTCCGCGCCCACGAAGATCATGATCGCCCGCATGATGAGCGCGCCCAGGATGCCCCAGAAGAGCACCCGGTGCTGATAGCGGTTGGGCACCGCGAAGAAGCCGAAGATCAGCGCGATCACGAAGACGTTGTCCATCGAGAGGGACTTCTCGATGACATAGCCCGTGAGGAACTGCTTGGTCGCTTCCGCCCCGGTCACCTCGCCCAGGATGATCTTCGCCGCGCCGGGATCGGTCGAGGGGTTGTACATCGGGACGTTCAGGCCCAGCCCCAGCCAGTGCCGCTCGTACCCGTGGTAGACGAAGACCGCGAAGAGCAGGGCCGTGGAGATCCACACCACCGACCAGGTCGCCGCCTCCTTGAAGCCCACCTCGTGCGCCTCGCGGTGAAACACCCCCAGATCGAGGGCGAGGAAGATGAAGACCAGCCCCACGAAGCCGGCGTACGCCCAGATCTTGAGGTCCGCGGACGATGCCGCGTCCGGTGCCAAGGTCGGCAGCAGGGTGGAAAGCGACGAGCCAGACAGCAATGAGGGAACGATCGATGCCAACACGAGCGACTCCTTCCGCGGCCCCTGAGGGCGTCGCGTGAATGGTCCGTGTTGGTCTTGCTCAGACGGGACCAGGGCCTACGCGCCCTGACCGTCCTCCGGGCCGGGGGGAACCAATCGGTTTCCCCGTGTTGACGACGCCGGAAGCCCCCGCCGGAAGATTCCCCGGCATGAGTGGCTACTCCCCAACGCAACGCACGATGATAGGCCCCGGGTATCGACAAGATCCCGCGTCCGGATTCGCGACCGTCGCCTTTCCCGGCCCCCTTGCTCCGCACTACGCTCCATCCTCGGGCGGTTCACGCCCTTCACCCAGCAGCAGAGGAGCCCACGTTGGCCACGCGCAAACCCTTTGTCGGCGGCAACTGGAAGATGAACACCAACCGCTCCACGGGCTCCGATCTCGCCCGTGGCGTCGTCGACGGGCTCATGACCCTCGATGGCGTCGACACCTGCGTCTTCCCGCCCTTCCCGTACCTCCTCACCATCCGCGCCATCCTCCGCGACCGCGGCTCGGCCGTCCGCCTCGGCGCCCAGGACGTCCATCACCAGTCCGACGGTGCGTTCACCGGGGAAGTCTCCATCCCCATGCTCAAGGACTGCGGCGTCCAGCACACCCTCGTCGGTCACAGCGAACGTCGCCAGATCCTCGGCGAGAAGGACGAACTCATCAACAAGAAGGCCCGCGCCCTGCTCGAGGCCGGGTGCGATGTCGTCTTCTGCGTCGGCGAAACCCTCGAGGAACGCCAGGCCGGTCACCAGGAGATCGTCAACGCCCGCCAGGTCCGCACGGGCTTGGCCGAGATTCCCGCATCACTCCTCGAGAGGCTCGTCGTCGCCTATGAGCCCGTGTGGGCCATCGGCACCGGCAAGACCGCCACGCCCCAAGACGCGCAGGAGATGCACCGCCAGATCCGCGACCTGCTGGCTCGCATGTACAACGCCGATGTCGCCGCCCGCGTTCGGATCATTTACGGCGGGAGCGTCAAGGCCGACAATGCCGCCGACCTCTTCGCCCAGCCCGACATCGACGGCGGCCTCGTCGGGGGCGCCTCCCTCAAGACCGCCGACTTCGTGGCCATCGTCAAGGCGGCGGCCGAGGCTGGTCGCGCCAAGCCTTGATCTCGCCTTTTCGATGGTTATCAGACTTCCCTTCGCAGATTGATTGGTGAAACTGTTACAGAAATCCTTCGCGCGGGTGGCATGTTGTGGTAGCATGGAGGGGTCAATACATCGGCTTCGCGCCACGTTCCGTGTGTGATACGGGCTGGTCCGGGGCGGCGATTGAGTTGAGGAGAGACACACATGCGTAACGCGGTTCTTGCACTGATGGCCGGAACGGCCCTTGCCGCCACGGCGTCGGCCCAGGTCACGGTCGGCGTCGGTCAGTCCGGCGCGGGTTGGCTCGGTTACATGAACGTCTTCGACCTGGGCGGCTTCTACGCCTTCGGTTCCCCGTGGGGCGTGCCGGACCTGAACACCTCGTTCAACGACGGCGCCCGCACGCTGACCCTGTCGCCCAACACCATCGGCGATCCGAACCCCTACTGGTACCTCCCCAGCGGCGGCCCCGGTTCGTCGGGCAACAAGATCATGGAGGCCAACCTCTATCAGGAGTTCACCGGCCCCTACGCCGGCCAGACCCTGAGCTTCCAGGGCGTGGTGCTCTCGAACACCTTCACGTCGGCGCACCGCACGTACGCCTTCATCAAGGACTTCGCGCCCGACTACTCGTCGAACGTCGCTCAGGTCATCGAACTCACCGCTCCCGGTGCGTTCAGCCTCTCGCTGGCGACGGTCAACGATCCCAGCCGCCACGTGCAGTTCGGTTTCATGACCGTGGGCGTGAACGTGTGGGCCACCGACACGGCTCCCTTCGGTAACATGGTCATCCAGACCTTGCCGACCCCCGGTGCGGTCGCCATGCTCGGACTCGCGGGCGTTGTCGCCGGTCGCCGTCGCCGCCGCTGAGTCTGCTCCGACTTCCTTCGTCGTTTCCTGCGATCCCGGCCTCTCACGGCCGGGATCGTTGTTTTTGGCCCCCAAGGTCTACACTGGCCGCGTGAACCATCCTGCCCCGCCCCCCGTGCGTGCCGACACGATCACCCCACGCCAGTGGTGGGCGCTGACCGCCGCATGGCTGGGCTGGGCCTTCGACGGGCTCGACGGCTACCTCTACATCATGGTGGCCACCCGCTTCGTCGGGCAGCTCCTGGGGCCGCAGGCCACGCCTCAGGAGATCGCGGGCAAGGCCGCCGTCATCCAGGCCTTCTTCCTCGTCGGGTGGGCCGTCGGCGGCGCGGTCTTCGGCCGCATCGGCGACCGCATCGGTCGCACCCGCACGCTCACGCTCACCATCCTCACGTACGCCGTCTTCACCGGGCTCGCCTTCTTCGCCACGCAGTGGTGGCACCTGCTCATCTTCCGCTTCATCGCGGCCCTGGGCATCGGGGGCGAGTGGGCCGCGGGCTCCGCGCTCGTCAGCGAGACGCTGCACGCCCGCCACCGCGCGTGGGCCAGCGCCACCCTCCAGAGCGGCTACATGGTGGGCTGCATTCTCGCCGCCCTCACCGCCGGATGGATGGCGCACCTCGATCCCAAGTGGGTCTTTGTCGTCGGCATCACGCCGGCCCTGCTCACCTTCTGGATCCGCTTCATGGTGCCCGAACCCGAGGAGTGGGCCAGCAAGGCCAAGCACGTCGCCGTGCCGCCCCTTTCCTCGATCTTCTCGCGTGAACTGCGAAGCACGACGTTGCTGGTCACCGCCCTCACCGGCATCGCCCTCACCACCGTCTGGGCCTTCCTCTACTTCGGCCCCCAGGCCGTGAAGGGCATGCCCGAGATCGCCTCCTGGCCCGTCGCCGAGCAGCAGAAGCTCGTCACCCGCGTCACCGTCGCCTATTTGCTCGTCAACATCGCGGGCAACTACTTCGCCACGTACCTCGCCGAGTGGGTGGGCTACCGCAAGGCCTTCACCTTCCTCTTCGCCGCGTCGATGGCCAGCTACATGTTCCTCTTCCGCGACCCGCTCACGCTCGACGAGGTCTACGTCGACATGTGCGTCGCGGCCTTCTTCTCGCTGGGGCTCTTCGGCCTCTTCCCCCTCTACATCCCGCCCCTCTTCCCGACGATGGTCCGCACGCTCGGCGCGGGCTTCACGTACAACGCGGGCCGGCTCATCTCCGCCGCGGGCGCGCTCTTCGGCGGCCTCATCGCCGCCACCAGCGGCGGGTCCAACCGCGTCATCTTCTGGACCGCCCTGCTCTACATCCCCGGCATGCTCATCACCATGATCATCCCCGTGCCCGCGCGGGACCATGGTGATTCCAAGGCCGCCTGAGGCCCCCCGCCCGCGCTCACAGCCCGAGGAACTCCCGTGCCGCCTTGTGCAGCATCCAATCGCGGGCGAGGTCTCCAAGCTCGCCCGCCATCGACTCGATCAACTCGCCCGGCCGCGACTCGCCCAGCGGGAACGGGTAGTCCGAGCCCAACGCGATCCGTTCGACGCCCATCACGCCGGTCAGCAGCCGCAACGCCGCGGCGTCATGCACCAGCGAATCGACCCAGAACCTCGCCGGCCTCGCGCACGCGCAACTCGCCACGTAGCAGCGGGGGCCTCGCGGGTTGTCCGCGGCGCACAGGTCCGGCCGGGCCTCGAAGCCGTGCTGCAAGCGCCCGAGCGTCGCGGCAAACGACCCGCCCCCGTGCGCAAAGCACCACCGCAACGAGGGCCATCGATCGATCAGTCCCGAGAAGAGCACGCTCTGGATCGCCAGGCACGTCTCGGCGGGCATGCCCACCAGCCAAGCGCCCCAGTACTTGCCCAGCCGCTCCTCGCCCAGCATCTCCCACGGGTGCACGAAGATGCACGCGCCGAGCTTCTCCGCGTGCTCGAAGATCGGCCGCAGCGCGGGCTCGCCCAGGTTCATCCCGTTCACGTTCGTGCCGATCTGCACGCCCTTGAGCCCCAGTTCCCGCACGCACCGCTCGAGTTCGCGGCACGCCAGGTCCGCATCCTGCATCGGAATCGTCCCAAGCCCCGTGAACCGCTCGGGCCGGTCGCGACAGATGCCGGCGATGTGGTCGTTGAGCAGCCTCGCCAGGTCATGCGCGTCGGCCGCCTTGGCCCAGTACGAGAACATCACCGGCACCGTCGACAACGCCTGCATCGTCACGCCCGACGCCAGCATTTCCTGTTCTCGCACGGCCGGATCCCAGCAGTTCGCGCCGATCTCGCGGAACGACCGCTTCGAGCCGTCGGGAAGCGTCTTGAGCATGCGGGCGCATCCGGGCCGCTCGTGGGCGAGTTCGATCCACCCGGAGTACCCGCTTCGCGTGGTCCAGTCGGGCCAGTCGCGGGGCAGGATGTGGGTGTGAAGGTCGAGCTTCATGGATGGGAGCGTAGACGGGACCGAGCGTCTCCTCGATCGCCGCGAGCGCCGATCGTCGGACGGTCGCGTTCCATGGTTCCCGCCGCCCACATACATTCTCGCCGCAGGGCCGATGCCCCCTTTCGCGGAGCGCTGCACGACCATGTCGACCTTCACCGCCACCTCGCCTGCCACCGGACGTCCGCTCGAGCGGGTCTTTCACGCCGCCACGCCCCAGGACGTGCATCGCGCATGCCTCGACGCCGCGGCGGCCTTCAAGCATGGCGCGGACGACCGGTCTCGTGCCGCCCTGCTTCGCGAGGCGGCCGCGGGCATCCTCGGTCTTGGCGACCGGCTCCTCGAGACCGCGTCGGCCGAAACCGGCCTTGCGATCCCGCGGCTCGCGGGCGAGCGAGATCGCACCGCCTTCACCTTGCGCACGTTCGCCGATCTCGCCGAGTCCGGGGCGTGGCGACGCGAGTGCGTCGATGCGGCCCAGCCCGACCGAACGCCCCTGCCCAAGCCCTCCCTGCGCCGGTTCCTGCTGCCGCTCGGCCCCGCCGCGGTCTTCGGCGCGAGCAACTTCCCGCTGGCCTACTCGACCGCCGGAGGCGATACCGCGTCGGCGCTCGCGGCGGGATGCCCGGTGGTCGTCAAGGGACACGCCTTGCACCCGGCCACGGGCGCGATGGTCGCCGCCGTCCTCGCCGACGCCGTGAAGAAGGTGGGGGCGCACCCCGGCACGTTCTCGCTGCTGCCCGCGGGCGGCGAACGCGACCACGCCGTGGGCGCGGAACTGGTCGCGCACCCCGCCATTCGAGCGGCCGGGTTCACCGGCTCGCTGGGCGGCGGCATGGCGCTCCACCGACTCGCGCAGGCCCGCCCCGACCCCATCCCGGTCTTCGCCGAGATGGGCAGCGTCAATCCCGTCTTCGTGCTGCCTCATGCCGCCGCGACGCAGGGCGTTCCCATCGCCGAGCGGCTCTTCGCCAGCGTGAGCAACAGCTGCGGGCAGATGTGCACCTGTCCGGGGCTCATCTTCGTGCCCGCCCGGGTCGGCACGGCCCTGAGCGATCGGCTCGCGACGTTGGTGCGTGAATCGGTCGCGCAGCCGATGCTCTCGCACGGCATGCGACGCTCGTTCGGTCAACGCATCGACGCGTGCCGCCGCGTGCCGAGCGTGCAACTGGCCGCCTCCGGGCAAGAGGGTTCTGGCGACGGCACGTTCCAGCCGGTGGTGCTGCTTCGCACCGACGTCGCCACCTTTGGCGCCAATCCCACGCTTCACGACGAGTGCTTCGGCCCCTCCACGATCATCATCGAGTGCGACGACGTCGAGGCGATGCTCGCGGCCACGGTCTCCCTGCCCGGCAGTCTGGCGGGTTCCATCTTCCATGCCCCCGGCGATGAAGTCGACGGGCGGCGTCTGGAGCGAGTGCTTCTCGGACGCGTCGGCCGGTTGGTCTTCAACGGCGTGCCCACCGGCGTGGAGGTGTCGCCGGCGATGGTGCACGGCGGACCCTACCCGGCGACGAACCAGCCCCACACGACGGCGGTGGGGGCCATGGCCATCGAGCGGTGGTGCCGCCCGGTGTGCGTGCAGAACCACCCCGGCTGGTGATGCGGCCGGTCGTCGATGCGGCCGGGCTGGCGACGGCCCCGCCCTACGCTCTGACCACCATGCTCCGAGACATCGAGAGGGTGTTGATCGACCGGGAGCGGATCGCCGCACGCGTGCGAGAGATCGCCGCGGCGATATCCGCCGACTTCTCGCGCGACACCGCGCACCTGCCCGAGTCGGAGCGCGAGGGTCGCATCGTGCTCATGCCCGTGCTGACGGGCTCGATCGTCTTCGTCGCCGACCTCATCCGCCACCTGCCCCACAAGCTCAGTCTCGGGCTGGTCGCCGTGTCGAGCTATCCCGGCAAGAGCGTCGAGAGCAAGGGCGTCTCGATCCGCGGCGAGTTGCCCGCCGACCTCGAGGGCAAGCACGTGATCATCGTCGACGACATCCTCGACAGCGGTCAGACGCTCGACGTGCTCGGTCGACTGGTGCGGGAGCGGCGCCCCGCGAGCGTGCGATTGTGCGTCCTGCTCCGCAAGCCCGGCAAGGCCAAGGTCGACGTGCGGCCCGACTACGTGGGCTTCGACATCCCCGACGAGTTCGTCGTCGGCTACGGGCTTGATTACGACGGGTTCCATCGCAATCACCCGGAGATCGTCACGCTCCGTCCCGAGGCTCGTTGAGGCGTCATGAGCACCACGCCCTCCACGTTCATCCTCGACCTCCATCCCGCCCGGCGGTCGGTGCTGCTGCGCAGCGCGAGGGGCGTGCTCTTCGCCGCGGGCCTCGCCTGGGGCTTTCACGCGGTGGGCGGGCGGTTCGTCGCGGGCGGCACGGGCACGCCCCTCGACCAGTACATCGCCCCGGGATGCGAGCTCCTCGCCGGATTGCTCGCGCTGCGGGCGGCCTGGGTGCTCGCTCGCGAGATGCTCCTGCGTCGATCGCGCCGCTACCGGCTCACCGCCTCCGACATCACCTTCGAGAGCGGCATCCTGCACCGCACCACGGGCACGCTCCCAGTCCGCAACATCCAGCAGATCCTGGTCGATCGGACCGCCGGGGAACGGGCCCTGGGACTCGGCACGGTGCTCGTGAGCAGCGCGGGATCGCAGCGGGTCGACGTCGCGTGGGTCGGCGTGGCCGACCCCGAGGGCGTGGCCTCCACCATCCGCAAGACGCTCGACTCGGCGCGGCCCATGCCCGGCTTCCTCGAGGACGTGCCGGGCACCGCCCCCGCGACGCCCATCGTGATCGGACTCGTGGGGGGGATCGGCGCGGGCAAGTCGGCCGTGGCCGCGATCCTCGGCCGACTGGGGTGCCTCGTCGTCGATGCCGATCGCGACGCTCGGGCCGCGATCGATCGTCCCGAGATCCGCGATCAGTTGGTCCGATGGTGGGGCTCCTCGGTGCTGGGCGAAGACGGCAAGGTGAACCGAAAGGCGGTCGCCTCGATCGTCTTCTCCGATCCGGCCCAACGCACCCGCCTCGAGGCCCTCGTCCATCCCGTCGTGAAGGCCTTCCGCGGCGAAGTGATCGAACGGGCCCGGTCGCAAGGATTGCGAGGCGTCGTGATCGATGCGCCGCTGCTCTTCGAGGCCCAGAGCGACAAGGAATGCGACGCGGTGATCTTCATCGACACCCCGCCGGAGCGTCGTCTCGAGCATGTGCGGGGGCGGGGATGGGACGCCGCCGAACTCGACCGCCGCGAGCGGGCCCAGATGCCGTTGGCGGCCAAGCGGGCCGCATGCCAGGCGACCGTGGTGAACGACGGCTCGCTCGAGGCGTTGGCCCAGCGCGTCGGAGCCGTCTTCGAGGACCTCGCCCGCCGTCACGCCGTGGGCGAGCGACTTCGCCGCGTCAAGTCGCCCGCCTGAGGCGAGCCTCGCGAGGGGGCGAACGCCCGCGTTGGGGGTGCAAGATTCACGACCGGGCCGCGAAGTGCAGGCGACGCCGGCACGGGGCGGCTCCCCGTATGCTCCAGCGGACGTTGAGGCCATGGCGGACTTCCCCGACAAACCCCTGCCGCCCGATGAGGCGTCGCACCCCGACTCCCGGGAGCTCGAGGCCATCGCGATGGGCCGCAGCGTCGACGAAGCGGCGTTGCTCCATGCGGCCGAGTGCCCCGGCTGCCAGGCGACCATCCGCGAGATCGAGGCCAACAACCGCTTCCTCTCGCAGATGATGTCGGCGGCGAGGTCGGCCTCCGCGACCCTGCCTTCGTCGATGGCGCAGCTGCCGTCGATCCCCGGCTACGAGTTGCTCGGCGAGATCCACCGCGGCGGTCAGGGCGTCGTCTTCCGTGCCCGGCAGATCGCCACCAAGCGAGAGGTGGCCATCAAGCTCCCCCTCGCGGGCTCGTTCCTGACCGCCAAGGCCAAGGTCCGCTTCGAGCGCGAGATCGAGCTGGTGGCGCAGATGCACCACCCCAACATCGTCACGGTGCACGACTCGGGCCTCACGCCCGACGGCCGCTACTTCATCGTGATGGAACTCATCGACGGCGTGACGCTCGATCGCTTCATCGCCTCCGGAAGCGAGCAGAGCACCGTCACCGGCCGTCGCCGCGTCGAGTTCATCCTTCGGCTCTTCGCGAGGATCGCCGGCGCGGTCCAGCACGCCCACGCCCGCGGGGTCATTCACCGCGACCTCAAGCCCGGCAACGTGCTCGTCGACGCGCAGGGCCAGCCGCATGTCGTCGACTTCGGCCTCGCCCGCCGCGGCGAATGGTCGCCGGAGACCTCGCCCACGCTCGTCGACGAGTTCCAGGGCACCCCCGCGTACGCGTCGCCCGAGCAGGTCAGCGGCGATCCCCGCGCCATCGACGTCCGCACCGACATCTACTCCTTGGGCGTCATGCTCTACCGCGCCTTGACCGGTCACTGGCCCTACGCCGTCGAGGGATCGCTCTCGGACCAGATCCGCAACATCAAGCACGCCCTGCCTCAGGCGCCCTCGCGCCGCGTGCGTCACGTCGATCCCGATGTCGACACCGTGGTGCTCACCGCGCTGGCCAAGGAGCCGCAGCGAAGGTACCAGTCCGCCGCCGCGCTCGAGTCCGACCTCAACGCGTGCCTCGCGGGCCAGCCCATCTCGGCCCGCCGCGCGGGCGTGCTCTACGTGGTCCGCAAGGCCGCCGCGAGGCACAAGGCCGTCACCATCACCGCCGCCGCCGCCGTCATCGCGCTGGGGGCGTCGATCTACTCGTGGCAGATGCGGCGCAACGCGGCCGTCGAGATCGCCGAGGAACGCGCCCGGGCGCAGGCCGCGGCGGCGTCGCTTTCGCAGCGGCTGCTCGAGCAGATCGCCGTGGCGGGGGGCGGCGCGATGCAGCAGGGTTTCGCCCGGCGAGTGCTCGACGCGGCCGCCGCTGATCTCGATCGAGGCCTCGCCACCGACCGCCCGCTCACGCACGCCTCGCTCCGCGCCCAGCTCGGCCGCATGTACGCGCGCCTCGATCAGCACAGCGCGGCGCTGCACCAGTTCCAGGCGGGACTGGCGGCCCTGGGCCTCGCCGGCGCCGATCCCGACGACCTTCGCTCGCAGTTGAGCATCGACATGGTGGGGGCGCAGCTCGCGCTGGGACGGTTCAGCGACGCGGCCGACTCCGCCAAGGCCGCCATCGACGCCGCGGACCGCAGCGGCCCGGCCGGCCAGACCCGCGCCGTCGCCGCCCACGCCGAACTCGTCGCCGCGGCGTTGCAGGCGGGAACGCCCGCCGATCCCGAGACGCTCAAGGCCGCCATGTCGCGGGCGAGGGCGGACCTCGAGGCCATGCCGCGGGCCGCCGACGCGGCGCGGGCCGCGTTGCTGGTGGAACTGGCGAAGGCCTCGATGGCCCTGGGCGATCCCGCGGCGGCCTTGCGGGACGCCGAGTCCGCGATGGCGCTCGCGACGGTCTCGGGCGACGCATCGGCCGCCGTGAACGCCGGCGCGGTGCAGGCCCGCGTCTACGCGATGCAAGGCGACTTCGACGCGTGCTTCAGGGCGATCCGCGAGCAGGTCGGAGCCCTCTCCGATCAGCGATACGCGTGGGCCTCCAAGGCGCTCGTCGCCGCGGGCGATGCGCCTTCGCAGGCGAACGTCGACGCGGCCCTGACGCCCGTGCTGGTGCAGCACGTCGACGATCTGGCCGCGATGCTCCGCGAGGTGGTCGGCGATGATCGTCCGCGAGCAGCGTCGTTGCTGGTGAACGCGGCGCGAGGGGCGTTGCGGCTTCGCCAGGGCGAGCGTGCCGCGGAACTTGCAGGGGCGGGCGCCGGCATCATGCTCGGCGCGTCGGGGCCCGGCGAACCCGGACGGCTCGAGGCCCTTCGCGTGGCGGCGACCGGGTGGTCGATGGCGGGCGGCTCGGTGCAGGAAGTCGCCACGCTCCGCGAGGCCGTCGACGCCGCACGCGCCGCCAAGCGGCCCGAGCCGCGGACCGAGATCGATCTGTGGACCCGGCTCTCGAGGGCGGCCGAGTCGTGCGGCGACAAGGACGCGGCGGTCGATGCCGCCACCCGTGCCGCCAACCTCGCCGCCCTGGGCGGCCGCTCCCTCACGTCGCTGCGGCTGCTCTTCGAGCGGGCGAAGTTGCTCGAGCGGCTGGGCATGGGCGACGCCGCGATGGACGCGTACCAAGGGTGCCTCTTCGTGGCGTCTCGCCGGGGCGAGTGGCAGACATGGGCCGAGATCCAGCTCCACGTCGCGCGGCTCCGCGAGGCGAGCGGCGAGTTGGGTTCGGCCGTCGCGGCGCTCATCGCCGGCGAAGCCGTGCTCGATCGCATGCAAGGGCTCGACCCGGTCATGCGGCACGCGTTGTGCCTCAACCGCGTGCCCGTGCTCGCCGCGCTGGGGGAGGATGACGCCGTCGGACGCATGCTCGGCGAGGCCGTCGCGGGCGCGTCGCAGACGCTGGGGCCCGGCTCGTCGATCACGCGGCGGCTGCTCGAGTGCGCCGTGATGTGGAGCGAATCGAACGGCGACCGCGATCGGGCGTCCGCGTGGCGACGCATGCTCCACGACAGTCGCGACGCCGCCCCTTGAGCGGCGCGCCGCTTCGCTCAGTCGCGCGCCGGCCCGTGTGCCGCGGCGATCCGCCTGGGGGCCTCGCGATCGCCCGCGAAGGGCAGCCCGAGTTGCTCGCACACCAAGCGGCACGAGATCATCGCCGACAGGAAGATCGTGGGCAGCCCCGACCCCGGGTGCGTGCCGCCGCCCACGAGGTACATGTTGTCGAAGCCCTTGAGCTTGTTCTGTGGCCGCAGGTGGAGCATCTGCCCGAGGTTGTGCGCGAGGTTGAAGGTCGCGCCGAAGTTGATGCGGCCCTCGGCCCAGTCGCGTGGCGTCAGCGCGGTTTCGGCGACGATCCGCTCGCGGATGTCGTGAAGGCCGAACCTCGCCTCCATCTGGTCGAGCATCGACTCGCGGATCTCGCCCGCCCTCGCGCGCCAGTCGATGGCGCACCGGCAGTTGGGCGTGGGCATGAGCACGTAGAGCGCGCTGTCGCCCGCGGGCGCGAGCGTCGGATCGAGCCGCGAGGGGTTGCAGACGTAGAGCGACGGATCGTCGCTGAGGCGGCCGTGCTCGACGATGTCCTCGAGGTTCTCCTGGTACTTCTCCGAGACGTAGATGGTGTGGTGGGGGAGCTCGACACGCCCCTTGACGCCCAGGTACAGCATCGCCGTGCTGCACGAATAGCGGCGTGAATCAAGGTGCGACTCGCCGTATTCGCCCCCGTGCACGCGCGCATGATCGACGGCGGACCTGGGCACGAGGTGCTTGAGCGCCCACGTCGCGTCGGCGTTGACGACCACGTGATCGTGCGCGATGGTGCGTCCGCCCGTCTCGACGGCGGTGGCGCGAGGGCCATCGGCCGTGTCGACGAACCGCAGCGAATCGACCTTGGCGTTGGTCACGATCTCGACGCCCAGTCGCCCGGCCACGTCGGCCATGGCGAGCATCAGCGCGTGGCAGCCGCCGCGGGGGTGCCATACGCCCCACTCGTACTCGATGAAGGGAAGGATCGTGAAGAGACTCGGGCACTCGAAGGGGCTCATGCCCAGGTACTTGCTCTGGAAGCTCACCGCGAGCTTCACGTGCGGATCGCTGAAGTAGCGGCCCAGGAGGTCGTGCACCGAGAGGTGGGGGGCCAGCACCGGGCCCACCTTCAGCGTGTCGCGCCAGGTGGCCGGGCCGAAGAGGTCGAGCGGGCTCGACATCTTGTTGCGGAGGATGGGCTCGCTGTGACGCAGCTTGTAGCGGTTGTCGGAGATGAAGCGGGCGAAGTTCGCGCCGTCGCGAGGGTTGATCGCCGCGATGCGACGCGACATCTCCGCGATGTCCTGCGTCGCGTCCAGCACGTGGGGCGATGCGCCCCGACGCCCGAGGATGAGGCGGTACATCGGGTCCAGGCGCGTCATGTGCACGTGGTCCTCGAGTCGCTCGCCCGCCGCGGCGAAGATCTCCTCGAGCACGTAGGGCATCATGAAGAACGTCGGCCCCTTGTCGAAGGCGAAGTCCCCCACGCGCACCCGGGCCGTGCGGCCCCCGACGATGGGCTCGGCCTCGTAGACGCGGACCTTGGCCCCCGACGCCGCCAGCAGCACCGCCGCGGCGAGCCCGCCGGGCCCCGCGCCGACGATGGCGACGGTGCCTCGACCTTCGTGCCCTTCACCGAGCCTCGGCGCCGTCGCCTCGGGATGGATGCCGGACGATCGGGGTGCGGGCGGGGTCGCGAAGGTGGTCATGGTGCGGCGTTTCGCGTGGCAGGTCGGGATGGATGAATCCCGGGTCGGTGGCGGTGGCGGTGAAGGTGAATGCGACGGTAGTGCATGCCTTCGGTGCATGCGGCCTGCAGCGAAGAGCGTTTGTGGTGCGTTAGGGCAACTAGCCTTCCCCGCCGTCCACTGGTTGCCTTGACATCACCCTGTGGCGATTCGACCGAAACGATCAAATGCGGCACTGAGGATATCACCTTATACTACTATCAAAGAATAATCTAATCACTCAGGCGGACATCGGATTGGAAAAAGCACCGAAAGTAGCACATGGCTGGAGTTGAACGATACGGAACGATCAAACGGCTTCAGACCCAGCTGCCTCGCGGGGCTCCATTTGACATGGCTGCCCTGAAGCGCGTCGGGGTGACGCCGCAGCTCGCGGCTCACTACGCGGAGCATGGGTGGCTGACGCGACTGGGCCAAGGCGCGTACGCGTTTCCCGGCGACGCCGTGAGCCGCGACGGGTGCATCGTGTTGTTGCAGCGCCGGGTGGAGGGCTTGCGCCTTGGCGGCAAGTCCGCCTTGGCGATGCAAGGCGTGCGTCACGTGGTCGCCCCGCGCGAGACCGTCACGCTCTGGGGCGATCGCCGCTTCGTGCCGCCGGCATGGTTCACGGGGCGATTCCCCGCCAGATACGTCTCGGCCCGGCTCTTCGAATGGCC
>JBAXFU010000054.1:0-22104 GCA_037139735.1 Phycisphaerae bacterium | reverse complement strand
CCGAGACCATCCTGCGGCTGCGACAGCCCAAGCAGTTCCTCGAAGTGTCGATCCCCGTGCGACTCGACAACGGCTCGCTTCGCGTCTTCACCGGATATCGCTGCAAGTACGACGACACCCGCGGCCCCGCCAAGGGCGGCATCCGCTTCCACCAGGACGTCTCGGCGAGCGAGGTCAAGGCCCTGGCCTTCTGGATGACCTTCAAGTGCGCCGTGGCGGGGCTGCCCTTCGGCGGCGGCAAGGGCGGCGTGATCGTCGACCCTCGCGAACTGTCGATGGCGGAACTCGAACGCCTCAGTCGCGGGTACATCCGCGCCATCGCCTGGGCCATCGGCACCGACGTCGACGTGCCCGCGCCCGACGTCAACACCAACGGCCTCATCATGGCCTGGATGGCCGACGAGTACAGCAACGTGGTGGGGCGACGCGAGCCGGGCGTCATCACGGGCAAGCCCGTGGCGATGGGCGGCTCGCTCGGCCGCGACGACGCCACGGCCCGGGGCGGCTTCTTCATCCTCAAGGAGCTCGAGGCGCGGCTGGGCTGGGAACGCCGCAAGGAACCACGTCGCGTCGCGGTGCAGGGCTTCGGCAACGCGGGCGAGCACTTCTCGAAGTTGGCCCATGCGGACGGATGCCGCGTGGTGGCGGTGAGCGACTCGAACGGGGGCGTCTACAACCCCGGCGGGCTCGACATCGCGGCGATGATCAAGGCCGACCACAAGCCCGGCTTCGTGCCCGACGCCTCGGTGTGCGGCCCGGACACGCGCCGCATCAGCAACGCCGAGCTTCTCGAACTCGAGGTGGACGTGCTGGCGCCGGCCGCGGTCGAGAACGTCATCACGGAGGAGAACGCCGCCCGCGTGAAGGCGCACGTGGTGCTGGAACTGGCCAACGGCCCCGTCACGGTGAAGGCCGACGCCATGCTCGAGCAGCGGGGCGTGCTGGTGGTTCCCGACATTCTCGCCAACTCGGGCGGCGTGACGGTGAGCTACTTCGAGTGGGCCCAGAACAAGATGGGGTACTACTGGACGGCCGACGAGGTGCGAGAGCGGCTCGGCCAGTACATGCGCCGCGAGTTCGGCGCGACGTACGAGCTGGCCAAGGCCAACAACATCGGCATGCGGATGGGCGCGTACGCCCACGCCCTCGAGCGTCTGGGCCCCGCGCTCGAGAGCACGGGCACGGCGCGTCGCTACGCCAAGGAATGAGCCGCGAGCGATCGGACAAGTCGATCATTCATCGTCGGCGCGGAGCTTGGCGATGACGGTGAAGTCCTCGAGCGTGGTGGTGTCCTGCGTGATCTTCTCGACGCCGCAGGCCACGTCGCGGAGGAGCCGCCGCATGATCTTGCCGCTGCGGGTCTTGGGGAGCCCGTCGGCGAAGCGGATGGTCTCGGGCTTGGCGAGGGCGCCCACCTCGCGGGCGACGTGGGCGGTGAGTTCGGCCTTGAGGGCGTCGCCGGGGGTCTGGCCGGGATGGTCCGCGAACCACTTGCTCTTGAGCGTCACGAAGGCGCAGATCGCGCTGCCCTTGATGTCGTGCGGGAAGCCCACGACGGCGGCTTCCGCGACAGCCGGGTGGCTCACCAGCGCGCTCTCGACCTCCATCGTGCCCAGCAAGTGGCCCGAGACCTTGATGACGTCGTCGATGCGGCCCTGGATCCAGAAGTAGCCGTCGGTGTCGCGGCGGCAGCCGTCGGCCGAGAAGTAATAGGGCTGGCCCGTGACGGGGTCCTTGACGCGGCCCCAGTAGTTGCTGATGAACCGTTCGCGGTTGCCGTAGACGCCTCGCAGCATGCCCGGCCAGGGCTTGCGGATGACGAAAAGTCCGCCCTGATTCGCGCCGAGTTCCTGGCCCTGTTCGTTGACGACGGCCGCGTCGATGCCCAGCATGGGCAGCGTGCACGACCCGGGCTTGGTGGCGATGGCGCCCGGCAGCGGGGTGCAGACGTGGCCGCCCGTTTCGGTCTGCCAGTAGGTGTCGACGATCGGGCAGTTGGAGCGGCCGATGTGCTCGTGGTACCAGATCCACGCCTCGGGATTGATGGGCTCGCCCACCGTGCCCAGCACCCGCAGCGACGAGAGGTCGTGCCTGGCGGGCAGTTCGTGGCCCCACTTCATGAAGGTGCGGATGGCGGTGGGGGCGGTGTAGAAGTGCGTGACATGGTGACGGGCGATGATGTCCCAGAAGCGGTCGTTGGCCGGGAAGTTGGGCGCGCCCTCGTACATCAGCGTGGGAACGCGGTTCATCAGCGGGCCGTAGACGACGTAGCTGTGGCCGGTGACCCACCCGATGTCGGCCGAGCACCAGAGGAGTTGGTGGGTGTCGGGGAGCAGGTTGAAGGTCAGGCGGGCCGTCATGTTGACGTACGTCAGGTAGCCGCCGGTGGTGTGCTGGATGCCCTTGGGCTTGCCGGTGCTCCCGCTGGTGTAGAGCAGGAAGAGCATGTCCTCGCTGTCCATGCGGGCGCAGGGGCACGCATTCGAGGCCTTCGAGACGACGTCGGCCCACCAGTGGTACTGCGTGCCTCGGTGGAAACGCTGCCCGCTCGTGAACTCTGTGGCCGGGCCGTCGATGCCCGTGTGGCGCAGCACCAGCACGTGGTCGACGATGTGACCGTGGTCGGCAAGATCGGCCACGGCCTTGTCGACGTTGTCGTGGAGCTTGATGACCTCTCCGCGGCGGAAGCCTCCGTCGGCGGTGATGATCGCCTTGGAGTTGGCGTCGAGCACCCGCTCGGCGATGGCCGTGTGGGCGAAGCCGCCGAAGATGACGCTGTGCGCTGCGCCGATCCTCGCGCAGGCCAGCATCGCGATGGCCAGTTCGGGCACCATCGGCATGTAGATCGTGACCACGTCGCCCTTCTTCACGCCCATGGCGAGCAGGGCGTTGGCCACCTTCGACGTCGACTCCTGAAGGTCGCGATACGTGATTTCCCGGACTTCAGGGGCGCGGCGCTCGCCCCGAGCGGCCATCGGCTCGCCTTCCCAGATGAACGCCGTCTCGGCGCCGTGGCCCGACTGCACGTGGCGATCGACGCAGTTGAAGCACGCGTTGAGCTCGCCGCCGACGAACCACTTGGCGTCGGGCGCGTTCCATTCGAGCACCTGCCTCCACGGCTTGAACCACGCCAGGTTCGACGCCTCCGCGGCCCAGAACGCCTCGGGATCGGCCACGCTCTTGGCGTGCAGGTCGCGATACGCCGCCAGTGAACTCACGTGCCAGTGGCTGAACTGAAGGTCCGCCGCGGCGCGGGGCGGGAAGACTCGGGTCTCGTTGAGCAGCGAGGAAATCGTGGTCGGGTTCGGTTCGGACATCGATGGCTCCACGGCAGCGAGTCGCCGCGACCGGGCGGCAACCTGGATGTTCTGGTCGAGTTGAAGGTCACACTGCTGCAGGCCCGGCTCGTCGAGGAGTCGCGGCCCCGCGGTTCGCGTTCACCCACGTGAGCGTGCATCATAGGGTGAATCTCCGGCGACGGCGTCTGCCGTGACGTCATCCGCGCGAGGCGTTCGCCGTGATCGACACGCCGGCGCCCCCGCGTACCCTCGACTCCATGTCCTCCTTGCCCCCTGCGTCCCCGTCCGGCACGCGTCCGCGCCCCTCGTGGGACGAGTACTTCCTCGCCATCGCCGAGCAGGTCAGTCTTCGCTCGCCGGATCCGAACACCCGCCACGGGTGCGTGATCGTGGATCAAGGCAAGCGGGTGCTGAGCACCGGCTACAACGGCCCCGTCTCGGGGCTCCCCAACGACCTGGTCCCCCTGGTCCGACCCGACAAGTACGACTGGTTCATCCACGCCGAGGACAACGCCGTGGCGTTCGCCCGCTGCGACCTGCGGGGGGCCACGGCCTATGTCACGGGCACGCCCTGCGCCCCGTGCTTCCGCCGCTTGCTGCAGGTGGGCATCCGCCGCATCGTGCAGGGCACCCGGGAATCGGCCTGCCTCAACGACCGCGAGATCAAGGCCTGCCGCACCATGGCCGACGCCCTGGGCGTCGAATGGGTCACCCTCGACTCGCCCTGAGGCCCGCCCTCATTCCCACGGCCACGCCAGACGCACGCCCTGCGAGGCCAGTTCTCGCTGGAAGTCCTCCACCTTGAGCGGGTCCTCGTGCACGCCGTGGGGTTCGAGCCCCGTCTCGAGGCAGTGGGCCGCCAGCAGCCCCGCCGACTCCCCGATGTTCCACTCGGTGTGGTGCATCCGGTAGCAGCCGTTGGTGATGTGCGTCACGCCGATGCCCTTGCCCGCCGCCAGCACGTTGCGCACGCGGCGGGGAATCAACGACCCCAGCGGGATCCGGAAGGGGGCCGCGGGCACGTACAGCGAGTTCCGCCCCGTCGTGCTCGGGTGCAGGTCCAGGGTGTAGTGCCCGATGCCCACCGAATCGGCGAAGGGCTCGGCCACCCCCAGCGGCGACTTGTCCTGGTCGGGCCGGCCCTCGGCGCGACGCTGCTCGGTGCCGATGTGCGCCTCGCTCACGATCGTCCGGGCCAGCAGTCGTCGCGGCTCGCGGATGTAGGGCGCCATCGCGAACCCGTCGGCCGTGCCCAGTTCGTCGCCGCGAAGCCGCAGCCCCGGGAAGCCCACGCCCCCGTCGAGCCGCGGCGCGGCCGTCTGCATCCAGTACAGGAGCGCCAGCGACTGCTCGCGGGCCTCGCGCTGCGCCCGGGCCCGCGTCGCCTCGTCGACCCCCAGGAGGGGCAGCTTCCAATAGTCCATCTGCACCCAGTTCACCAGGCACACGTCCGGCATCGACCCCGCCGGTTCGTGGATCGACGCGTCCACGATCCGGCGATACCTCCACATGTCCCACATCCCCTCCGGACATCGCTGCGGATGCGGAATGAACGGGAACGTGCGGCATCCCTCCACGTTGTGGCTGGGCACCTTCCACGAGAACAACGGGCCGCACCACGGCGGGGTCATCGCCGGCACGTACGACGCCCACGCCTCGTACCCCGCGGGCTTGGGAATCGTGCAGTCCTCGCCCTCCCGATGCTCGAGGGCAAAGCACCACGAGAAGGCCTGCTGATCCATCGGATCGGCATGGTCGGTGCGGGCGTGCATCTCGCCATGGTCGCGATGGTGCTCGGCCCCGATCGCGTGCTCGATGCCCGCCAACTCGTAGAGGTCGCCCAGTTCCGTCGCGTCGAGCACGTACGTCGCCGTGACCGTCAGGTCGTCATGCGGCGCGAACGCGGCGCAGCGGCGGAACCGCACGCCTTGAACCCGGTCGCCGTCGTTCGACGCCGAGCAGGGCTCCATGCCCTTGATGATCGTCACGTGCTTGGCCACCGGCGCGAGCATCCGCTCCAGCACCGCGTGGAAGACCCGCGGCATGGCGCACAGGCGACTCACCCATCCGCCCCCGGGGTTCAGGTGCGGACGCGCGCATGCCTCGGCCGTCAGGCCGCCGCTCGAGCGGTACCGCGCCCGCACGCCCGTTCGCAACGCCTGATAGCGACTGGTGGCGCCGAAGGTCTCGACCCACTGGTTCTCGTCGGGAGGCACGGCCTGGCTCGTGAGCTGGCCGCCGATCCACTCGAAGGGCTCGACCATCACGCAGTCGATGCCCTTGGAACCGAGCGCGAGGGCCGCGGCGACGCCGCCCGTTCCCCCGCCGACGATGAGCACCTTGGTGGAGAGTTCCGTCATGGAGTCTTTCTGCGCAGCCGCGGCTCAGCCCTTGACCGCGCCGCCGAACATCTCGGGCTTCATGAATCGCTGAAGCAGGGCGAAAATGACCAGGATGGGGACCAGGGAGAGGACCGCGCCGGCGTAGACCGCCCTGGGGTTGGTGGCGAAGGTGCCCTGCAACGCGTTCACCGCCACCGGCAGCGTCATCGCGTCGCGAGACTGCAGGACGATGAGGGGCCAGAGCAGGTCGCTCCACGCGCCGATGATGCTGAAGAGCCCCAGCGTGGCGAGCGTCGGCGCCGCGAGCGGCAGCATGACGTGCCACCAGATGCGAAGGGGGCCCGCCCCGTCCATCCGGGCGGCCTCCTCCAGCGAGGCGGGAATGGCCATGAAGGCCTGACGGCACAGGAAAATGCCGAAGGCCGTGACGCTGAAGGGCAGCACCACCGCGGCCAGCGTGTCGTACAGCCCCATGCCCACGACGATCCGGAACATGGGCACCAGCACGACCTGCTCGGGCACCATCATCGTGCACAGCAGCAGCACGAAGATCAGGTTCCGCGAGGCGAACCGCATCCGAGCCAGGGGATAGGCCGCCAGGGCCGCGATGAGCACGTTGAGCGACGCCCGGGCGAAGGTGACGATGACGCTGTTGAGCAAGGGGCCCGCGAGCGAACCGTCCTTCCATGCGGCGGCGAAGTTGTCGAAGGTGGCGGCGAGCCCGATCTCGCGAAGGTCGGTGCCCGGCGGCTGCAAGGCGATGGCCAGGAGCCATGCCGCGGGACCGACGGAGACGACGGCGAGCAGGATCGCCAGGGCCCACGTCGAGAAACCGAGCCATGCCGGCCGCCGTTCGATCATGACGCCGCCTCCTCGCCGCGGGCCGTGAGCCGGAGGTTGACGAGACTGAAGGAGAGGATGAAGAGGAAGATCGCGAGCCCGAGCGCCGAGGCGAGCCCGTAGTCGCCCTCCTCGAAGGCGATGCGGTACAGCAGCGGAACGGCGGTCTGCTGGGCGATGGGCGCGCCCTTGGCGAGCACGAAGAGCTCGTCGAAGACCTTGAGGGCCGAGATCGAGGAGACGATGAAGACCAGCACGATGGACGGAACGAGGGCGGGGAGCGTGACGGCCCGGAAGACGCCCAGCCGCGACGCCCCGTCGAGGGCGGCGGCCTCCCGCAGTTCGCGGGGCACCGCGAGCAGCCCGGCGAGGAAGACCATCATGTAGAAGCCGAACCCCTTCCAGAGCGTGACGAACATCGCGCTCACGAGCGTCCACGGATGGCGGCTCAGCCACGGGACCGGGTCGATGCCCACGACGCCCAGGGCGGCGTTGAGCAGGCCCGAGTCCTCGCTGAGGATCAGCCGCCACGCCACGCCCGCGACGATGGTGGGCGTGATGACGGGAAGGAAGAGCGCCAGCCGCAGCCACCGGCCGCGGCTGCCGAGCGAATCGACCACGAGCGAGGCGGCCAGACTCAGCGCGATGATGGCGGGCGTGACGAGCAGATAGATGGCGCTGTTGGCCAGGCACGCCCAGAACCGCTCGCTGGCGAGCAGGCGTCGATAGTTCTCGAGTCCGACGAAGTCGGGCCCGCTGAAGGCGGTGTACCGCGTGAACGAGTAGTAGACCACCTGCGCCGCCGCGCCGAGGAAGAAGACGCCCAGCACCGCCGCCGCGGGCGCGAGGAACGCATAGGGGGTCAGCCGTGGGAAGAGCCGTCGCGGCGTCATCGCGTCAGGGCCTCCTCGGCGGGCGTCCGCCATGCCGGCGGCGCGACCTTCGCGGGCGTGGGCACGCAGTCGATCCCGGCCGGAGCGGCCGCGTCAAGGAGCGAGTTCCACGTTCGAGCCACGCGCTTCATCGCCTCGTCGAGGGGCGCGTTGTCGAGGAGCACGCGCTTGAACTCCTCCTCGAAACTCCGGCGAAGGTCGGGCCAGGTGTCGAGACTGGCCGTGAAGGCCACGGCCTCGGGAAGGGTTCGCAACGCGACGGACGTGCCCAGCGCCAGCGTCGCCTCGCCTGCCGTGGCCGGGCGGCCCGGCTGGAAGAAGGGGTCATCGAGCGATGCGGAACTGCTGGGCATGATGGGCGCGAGGCGGCAGAGGGCCGTCTGCGACGCGGCGGCGGTCATGAACCACGCCAGTTCGGCCGCCTCGCGAGGGTGACGGGTGCGGTTCGAGACCGCAAGCACCATCACGGGCATGTGCACCCGTCCCAGCGAACCCACCGCCCCCGGCATCACGGTGGCCTGCTCGAAGACTCGCGGCGAGACGTCGCGGATCCGCTTGAGGAAGTTGGGACCCGTCGAGATCACGCCCAGCTTGCCTTCCTGGAAGAGGTCGAGCAGGTGCGCATGACCGCGGGTGGCCGCGTCGCGAGGCATCGCCCCGGCGCGGTACAGGTCGACCCAGGTCGCCAGATACGCCTGCACCTTCGGATCGTCGAGGTTCGACTCGAGCCGTCCGTCGGCGCGGGCCCGCAGCGGCGGGAGTCCCTCGGCGAGCAGCATGATGGGCAACTGCGATTCCTCGCCCAGCGGCTGGGAGAAGAGGTGCTTGCCCGTCTTGGCGTGGAAGGCCTTCGCTGCCGCGGCCAGCCCCAGCCAATCGGCCGGCAGCGACTCGGGCGTCAGGCCGCCCTCGGCGAGCACCGCCTTGTTGACGATCCGCGTCTGCGGATTGACGTACCAGGGCAGGGAGAGCAGGCGACCGCCGATGGCGCACAACGCGATGGCGCCGGGCAGGTAGGCGGTTGCCGGATCCCCGGGCAGGTCGCCTCGCACGTCACGGAACGCGCCGAGCGCGGCGTACCGGGCGAAGTTGAGGTCCGCCATGTTCACGACGTCCGGGGCGCGACCCGCGGCGGCGGCGGCGATGAGCTTGCGATCAAGGGCGTCGTACGCGATGTCGACCCACGTCACGCGAACGCCCGGGTGCGAGGCCTCGAACGCGGCCACCTGCTCGCGCATGTACCCGTCGAAGTGGGGGCTCAGGGCCAACGTCCAGAGTTCGAGCGTGACCCCCTCGAAGGCGGGCGGGCGGCCGCACCCCGGCGAGAGGAGCAGCGAGGCCGCGACCGCAAGCGACGCGGCGACGAACCGTCGTCGTCGAGGCGAGGCGGGCGATGCCGGGGCCGGTTGTGGCGAGCGAAGGGACATCCTCTGCCGCGATCGTACAGGCAAATGGGCGTCGGGAGGAGTGGCCCGGGCTCAGGGCCCGGGCTCAGGGCAGGCGGTCGATCTCGGGGTCCTTGGGGGACCACATCGCTTCGAGCAGGCTCTTGCCCGAGGCGCGGTCGTAGAGCTTGTCGGCCTTGGTCAGGTCGACGTGCGTGTCGACGAAGCCGAACATCGTCGAGCCCACGGCGGAGGTCGCGTCGGTGGTCCGCTTGGGGTGACGCGAATACGACATGTAGGAGGTCGGGCGGGAGAAGCCGGTGCCCATCTCGGGCGGGCGGCCCAGGCCGATGCCCGGGGAGATCGAGGCGTCCGTCACGCCGCTGCCGCCGCCGAATCGCTCGCCGGGGGTGCCGAAGGTGCCGAAGGAGTCCTGCGTCACCCACTTGCGATCGCCGTTGACGTCGATCGACTGGATCGCCCACATCTCGCCGACCAAGAGGGTCTTGGAGGAGAAGTCGACGTTGGCGTCGAAGGCCTTGCCGTTGACGCCCGTGGGCGTCACCGGATTGCTGGGGGAGCCCCAGGCCGAGTTGGCCCAGCGATTCATGCCGTACGAGCGGGCGCCGTTGACGTGGTTGGGACACTCCATCACGCCGCCGGCGATGGTCTCGTAGCCCGCCGTGGGACGGTCGACGAAGACGATCTGGGGCAGGTAGGGCCCGAGCCGCGGCATGTCGTACCAAAAGTGGCCGGGATCGGCGGCCGAACCGGGCAGCGACGGCGGGAACTTGAACTTGAAGTCGAAGGCGTACTGCGTCAGCGAGATGGTGAGCTGGCGGAGATTGCTCTGGCACTTGGTGGTGCGGGCGCTCTCTCGGGCCTTTCCGAGCGCGGGCAGCAGCACGCCGATGAGCAGGGCGATGATCGCGATGACGACCAGAAGTTCGATCAGCGTGAAGCCGCGACGGGTGGCGCTCATGGCGTGTCGATGCATGGCGGGTGGAGCTCCGTTGGGTCTCAGGGGTGATGGGGGCGGGATTCGATTCCCGCCGCTCGGTACGGGGCCGGGCCGCCACTGTTGCGACGGGCCGGGGGCGGAGACGCGAGCGTCGACGCACACGACAGACGCTCGACGAACTCGGCCGGAAGGGAGATCGTCGTGCCACGGTGGCGAGACGAGGGTGACTGCACCTGCTCGAAGAGCGTACGGACGGCCGCACGACCCATCTCGAGCAGTTGCTGGCGGAACGTCGTCAGCGGCGGCGTCACGAAGCTCGCGCTCGGCGGATCGTCGACGCCGATCACCGAAAGGTCCTGGGGGATGCGAAGACCCACGTTCAGCGCCGCCGCGTAGGCGTCGAGCGCGAAGTGATAACCCGCCGCGAAGACCGCCGTCGGCCGGTCCGGCCGGGCCAGCGACCGCTCGAGTTCCAGACGCTCGGATTCCTGCAGCCGCCAGCCCGTGGCGCGAATCACGTTCGAGGCGGGCACCGCGATCCCCGCTCCGCGGCACGCGTTCAGGAAGCCCGCATGGCGATCCCGGTCGTTGCTGATCTTCCCCGTTCCTCCCACGAAGGCCACCGTGCGGTGCCCAAGCTCGGCGAGGTAGTTCGCCGCCGCCGCGGCGAGCCCGAGGTTGTCCGTGTCGCAGCAGATGACCCCCGGCAGCGAATAGCTCGCCCCGACCACCATGATCGGCGTCTCGGAGGCCTGCTCGCCGTCGGGGCCGCGGCGGCCGCGACGCACCGGACGATCCAGCATCTCCTCGAAGGGGTTCACGAAGAGGTAGCCGTGGCACTCGTTGCGCCAGTCCTCGCCGTACCGCAGGAGCACCATGTCGATGCCCAGTTCGTTCGCCTCGCGACGCACGCCCTCGAAGATCTGCCCGTTGTACGCGTCGGCCAGCGAACTGTCGGCGTGGAAGACGATGCCCAGCCGATAGCCCAAGCCGCGACGGCTCGTTCGGCCGTAGTCCTCGTGCACGTAGGTGCCCTTGCCCTGCCCTCGACGAAGCACGCCCGCCGACACCAACTCCTGCAACGCCCGATGGGCCGTCACCAGCGACACGTTCATCCGTTCGCTGAGCACCTTGGTGCTCGGGAGCCGATCGCCGGGCTGGAATCGCCCCGCGTCGATCGCCGCGCGAACGGCGTCCTTCACCACCATGTACAAGGGGCGTCCCGGCTGCGGCGTGATGTTCTTCAGTTCAATCACCTGCGTGCCGCCTCTGTCCAACGCGTCGGCCCGTCGGGCCCGGCGCCCGGGTCCATTCGCCGCTTGCCATGCTGCTGATCGAGCCATCCGTTCAGATTGCTCGATATTCTATAACATGACGTTTCATAATAATGCGACCACTTGCACGAAAACGTCGCACGATCTGGCGTGAAACACCGAATGGAATGCGAACTCAGACGATGGCGGGAACGTCGACCCACGCCCCGTCGAGGCCGATGGAGCGGTTGCCCATCTCCATGACGGCGACGTTCTCGACGATGTCGCGGAGATCGACCGGCGCCTCGCCCCCCTCGAAGAAGCGGACCATGCCCTCGACCAGGCGCCCGTAGACCGGGCCGAAGTCGACGACGAACTGCTCCACGCCCTTCTCGCCGTGCACGGTGGCGCCGAAGGCCCACGCGCCCTTGCGGTCCATCCGCAGCCGGGCCAGGCGGCCGTCGCGGTATTCCATGTCGAGCAGGTGGCGGTCCTCGTTGCAGATCGCGCTGACTCGCTTCACGCCCGCGCCCTGCCCGCTCCAGCGGAAGATGGCGTCGACCATCTCGATGCTGTGGCAGCCGTAGTGCCAGAGGTGGGGCATCATGTCGAGCAGTTCGCCGTTGCCGAAGGCGTCGATGGCCACGATGTTCCCCAGCTTCTCCTTGCTGAGCTTGGGAATCTCGGCCACGAACCGCAGCGACGACGCCGAATAGCAGCGGGCCTTGTACTGACGCGTCATCGCGAGCAGGCTCTTGGCCTGGTCGAGCGAGCAGGTCAGGGGCTTGTCGATGTAGGTCGGCATGCCACGGGCGATGGGCCCGATCGCCAACTCGAGGTGCCGATGCCCGTTGATGTTCAGCACCATCACGCCGTCGACGTTCGCCAGCAGTTCGTCCAGCGACCCCACCTGCGCCGCGCCCAGCTTCACGGTGTCCTCCCGCCACTTCGCCACGTCCTGCGCCGAACGCGCCGGGCCCTCGGGGTGCTGCCACTCGTGGTTGCCCGGATCCCAGAAGTGCGTCACGCGGCACTTGGTCTTGCCCGCCTCGTTGAGTTCCTTGATCCGCTGGGTGAAGACGGGCAGGTGGGACGAGTCGATTCCGATGGCGCCGATACGCATGCTGCGATTCCTGTCGACAGGGTGCTTGGAGAAGGTGCTGCGGCCGCTCCGGATGCTCCGGAGCAGGGCCCGGATGGTAGATCGCGTCGATCGAGGAGGAGGGGCCCGCGCCTAGGGTCCCCCGCGATGCCTCCCGCCCCGCTTCGGCTCTTTGTCTCCCTGCGGCCCGATCCCGCCGTGGCGGCGCGAATGGCCGCGGCCCTGCCTCCCGGCCTTCCCCCGGGCGCACGGCCCGTGCCCGTCTCCCCCATTCACCTGACGATGCAGTTCATCGGCGAGACCGCGCCGCGGCGAGTGGACGAGGTGGTGGAGTCGATCTCGGCCGCCGTGGCGGGGTTGACGCCCCAGCGACTCGCGCCAAGCGGGTTGCAGACGCTTCCCGAACGGGGGCCGGCCCGCCTGATCGCCCTGACCACCGACTGGCCCGCTCCCCTGGCCGAGGCCCGGCGTCGACTGTCCGCGCGGCTGGCCCACCGGCCGTCGAAGTCCAAGGGCGAACCCTTCCTGCCTCACTTCACGCTGGCGAGGTTCGCCCCCGCGTGGACCTCCGCCATCCGCCAGTGGCCCGCGGCGATCGAGCCCTTCACCGTCGCGAAGGTCGAGTTGATGCGGAGCATCCAGGCATCGAGCGGCGCGGTGCACGAGGTGGTGGCGAGCTTTCCGCTCGCGGCGACGTGACGGGGCTCACTCCTTCCGCGCCGGCGGCTTCACCGCGCGGGGCAGGGCTGGGGTGTCCGTCTCGATGGTCACCGCGCGGAAGACGCTCACGACGTCGACCAGGGGCATGGTGAACCGGCCCGCCTTGGTCTCGTAGCCGTGCTCGAGGCCGGGTGCCCCCTTGGGCTTGAAGGTGTTGCCGTGCGGGTTCCACAGGTCCACGGTGTCGGCGGCCCGGTCGAAGGCGAGCACGGCGTACGCGTGCTTGCCGTTGATGCCCGGAGGAAGCGTGAGGCCCTTGTCGGTCGAGTCGGTGCCCACGCCCGCCAGCCGACGCTCCCCAAAGGCCTCGCTCAGCCTGGTCCGGATGTCATCGACGATCGGGTCGATCGGTTCGCCCTGCTGGCGGGCCTTCTCGACGCGCGCCCGCATCGCGGTGGTCCGGGCGACTCGGCCGGTCAACGCCGAGATCGTCGAGTTGATCGAGCCGCCCCGCGCGATGGCGTCGCTGGGTTCGAGCGTCTGCTGCTCCGCCGGGCGGCGTTCGTTTCGCACGCTCCCATAGGCCTGTTCGATCAACGCGAGCCAGACGCCTTCGTCGCCCGTCGACGAGGTCAGGCCGATCTGCGCGTCGGTCAGCGGCGAGACGAGCACCGCCCGGTCGCCGCCGAGCGTCACCAGATACCCGTCGCGGTAAGGACGGATCATGTCGCGCACCGATCGCGGATCGCGATGCGCCAACGCGCCGACCGCCGCCACTAGGAAGCAGTCGCCCAGCGAGCCCTGCCGGAGCTTGTCGATGTCGGGCGTTTCGTCGAGGAAGACGTCGCGCTTCGCCGCGGCGATCCGCTTCTGGGCGCGGGCATAGCGGCTTCGCAACGCGACGACGGTCGCCGGCCCGTCGAGCTTGCGTCGCGCCGACGCGGCTGCGTCGCGATCTTCGTCGGCGGCCCGCTCCTCGCGCGACGCCTGCGCCGCGTTCGCCTTCGCCGGGTCGGGTTCGCTCGCGGGCGTCCCGCCCGATTCCAGGATCGAGCGGCGGATCGGCGAGGGCTCGATCTTCCCCGAACGCATGGCGAGCTTCATCGCGGCGAGCGCCGCCGCCTCGTCGCCGCGGCACGCCGGATCCACCACGAATCGGTCGACCTCGGATGATTCCAACTCGCCGTCGGCATCGAGGTCCCACGCGTCGAATCGGGCGAGCACGATCGCCTCGAACGAGACGGGCGGGGCGATCGTCGCGCCCGCGGCGGGGACCAGGGCCCAGCAGCACGCCGCCACGCACGTCGAGAGACGCTTCATCACTTCGAGGGTACGCGGCCTCGCTTGGGATCGGCGGCCGGGCCGACCTCGTCGGGCACATACGCCTTGAGCAGTTCCATCCGCTGGATCCGCAGTTGATTCACCCGCACCTTGAGGTCGTGCAGGGTCGTCGTGTACCGAATCTCGTCGGCCACCACGCGGAGGATCGCCACGACGCAGATCGCCGCCACGACCCCCAGCACCATGAACTCGGAGGCGTTGAACGTCACGATCCCCAAGATCGGTCCCCGAACCGCACGGGTTCAGTCCCGGTAGAATCACGGCCCGCGGGTCGCCATTCCCGGACCATCCCGCAGGGCTCCGTTCGACGCAAGGCGACCACCGCATGTCCAACCCGTTCGTGATGATCGCGATTCGCTCCGCCGCCACCCCCGGCGGCGGGGATCGTCCTCGGGCAAGGTCGCCCCTGGCGGCCATCGTGGGCATCATGCTCGTCTTCGGGCTCGCGCAGCTCGCCGCGGCACGCCAGTCCGTCTCGACCGGGCCTCGCCTCCCGGGCGAGGTGCTGATCGAGGTCGATCGATTCGGGGCGGGCAACCAGGCCCGCCCGGGCGACTGGTTCGGGCTCCGCCTGAAGCTGACCGACACGGCCTCCTCCCAGCGAGAGTTGCTCGTTCGCGTGCAAACCGTCGATGCCGACGGCGACCATCCGTTCTACCAGGCGGGGCTGACCTCGAATCCCGGGCTCGCGCAGCAGGCATGGCTCTACGGGCGACTTCCTTTCGCCAAGGGGACCGACGCCGCCGAGGTCCTCGTGATGGTCCACGAGGCGATCGAGGCCGGCGATCTCGGCGAGCCGGGAGCCACCGGCTATCGCGCCGGCAGGATGCTCGCCTCCGCGACGGTCACGCCCAAGGCCGGCTCGATCGTCCCGTCCACCGTCGGCATGATCGGTGTCGTGGGCCAGCGGCCCTTGGGACTTCAGCAGTACGGGGATCGCGCCGGCCCGAGCAGCCCGTGGCACCCGCTCGCGAACGAATCCACGCAGATCGTGAACGGGCTGACGCCCGACGACATGCCCGACCGCTGGATGGGCCTTGCGCCCTTCGAGGCGATCGTCTGGGCCGACGGCGATCCGGCGAAGTTGCGGGGAGACCGGGCCCGCGCCCTGCGGGACTACGTCACGCGAGGCGGACACCTCGTCGTCATCCTGCCGCCGGTGGGCCAGACCTGGACCAACGCGTCGAGCAACGAACTCATCGACATCATGCCCTCGGTGACCGTCGTCACCCGCGAGCGAGTCCCCTTCGAAGCGTTCCGCCCGCTCCTGACCTCGTGGAACACCTCATCGTTCCCGGCCACGTCCACCGTGCAGCACTTCACGCGACGGCCCGACGCCTTGCCCGCCGAGGCGGCGTGCGTCCTGGCGGGGCCCGAGGGCGATTGCGTCGTCACCCGGCGCGAGGTGGGGGCGGGCGCCGTCACGCTCGTGGGGCTCGACCTCAACCAGACCGCCCTCTCGCAGTTCAGGATGATCGACGCCGAGGTCTTCTGGCACCGCATCCTGGGTCGCCGGGGCACGCTGCTCGAACCCCAGGCCCAACCGGACGCCGACACGTCCCCGTCGGTGAAGGTCGTTCCCGGCCTTGGTCGGCGGGTGATCGCGTATGACGCGACGATCGACGTCGCCATCGGCAAGTCGGGCAGTTCCGCCACCGGCGTGCTCGCGGGCTTTGTCGTCTTCGCGATCTACTGGGCCGTGGCGGGGCCCGTGGGGTTCGCCCTGCTCCGCCGCCGCGGCATGGCGCATCACGCGTGGGTCGCCTTCATCGCCGCGTCGGTCGTCTTCACCGTGCTCGCGTGGGGCGGCGCGACGATCCTGCGCCCCAAGGCCACCGAGGCCACCCACCTCACCCTGCTCGATCACGTCTTCGGGCAGCCCGTGCAGCGGGCTCGCACGTGGGCGAGCGTGCTCCTGCCCTGGTACGGCTCGGCCACGCTGGGCGTGGGGGACGTGGTCGACCTCAAGGACCGCTCCGCCGCACGGCGCAGCCTGAACAGCATCACCGCGTGGGAACCCGCCGACTCGTCATCCGCGGGATTTGGCGGCTTCCCGGATGCCCGGGGCTACCCCGTCGACGCCCGCCTGCCCGACGTGATCACCGTTCCCACGCGACAGACCGTCAAGCAGATCGAGGCGCAGTGGTCGGGCGGTCCGCGATGGGAGATGCCCATCCCCCTGCCCGACGAAGGCAAGGAGGGCATGGGCGTCCTGCGGCTCAACGAGACCGGCTGGTTCCAACTCGACGAGACCATGCAGACGCCGCTGGTGACCGGCTCGCTCGTCCACAAGTTCCCCGGCCCCATGACGGGCGTCACCGTGATCGTCGTGCGTCGGCAACAGCCCCTCCCCGCGCCGCGGCCTCGCACCGCCGCCGCACCACTGCAGGCGCCCTTGCCCTGCGAAGCGGAGGCCTTCGTCTTCGCCGAGCCCTGGGAACCCGGCAAGCCCCTCTCGCTCGACGTCGTCACGCGGCCACGGTCGCGCGTCGAACAACGCAAGGCGTCGCTCGAGCAGTACGTCGCGTCGCTCGTGCCCTCGCCGGGTTTCGGCTCGGTGATCAACGAGGCCGAGTCCGCCCGCCTCCGGCCCGCGTCGGCATGGGCGGGGCTGGCGGTCTTCCCGATGCTCCCGACGCCCGAGCGGGAAGGCGACATCGCGGCCCCCTCGCCCGTCGCGCCGCAGCGGACCTCGACCCACGGGTTCGACGTGGGGCGGTGGTTCACGCGGCCGTGCGTCATCATTCTGGGGATGGTCGGGGAGAACCAGCCGCAGCCGTCGCCCGTGCCGCTCGTGGTCGACGGGCAACCCCTCCGGGCCACGGGGCTCACGTGCGTCCGTTGGATCTACCCGCTGCCCGAGGCCCCGCCCCGGTTCCCGGCCGCCAGGCCCGCAGAGGAGCCCCAGTCGCCCTGACCCCTTCGGACCGCCACCGCGCCAAGGATTCCTTCCGTGCCGATGATCGAGACCATCAACCTCACCAAGCGCTACGGCGAACTCGTCGCGCTGAGCAACCTCAACCTCACCATCAACGAGGGCGACTGCTTCGGCTTCATCGGACCCAACGGCGCGGGCAAGACCACGACCATCAAGATCCTCGCCACGCTCCTCAAGCCTAGCAGCGGCCAGGCCAACATCGCCGGGCTCACCGTCGGCTACCAGAACCGCCAGATCCGGCCCCTCATCGGCTACGTGCCCGACTTCATGGGCGCGTACGAGGACATGGTCGTCACCGAGTATCTCGAGTTCTTCGCCGCGGCCTACGACATCCACGGCGCGCAGCGCCGCAAGGTCGTCAACGACGTGCTCGAGCTCACCGACCTTGGCTACAAGGCCACCGCGGAGGTGAACTCCCTCTCCCGAGGCATGCAGCAGCGTCTCGCCGTCGCCCGCGTGCTGCTCCACGACCCCCGCGTGCTGCTGATGGACGAGCCCGCCAGCGGCCTCGACCCCCGCGCCCGCATCGAGATGCGAGAGCTCCTCAAGGAGCTGCGCCGCATGGGCAAGACCATCCTCATCTCCAGCCACATCCTCCCCGAGCTCGCCGAGCTCTGCAACGTGGTGGGCATCATCGAGCGAGGCAGCCTGCTCTTCAACGGCACCGTGGAGGAGGCTCTCAAACGCGCCAAGGTGGGGTACGTGCTGCACGTGGGCGTCGTCGATCGCCTCGAGGAGGCGGCCAAGGTGGTCGCGAAGATGCACGGCGTCCGCAAGGTCGCCGTGGCGGGCGAGGATCGTCCCGACGGCAAGGCGGGCCGCGTGCTGCACGTGACCTACGACGACGCCGCGGGCTCGACCGCGGCCGACATTCCCACGGTGCTGGTGAACAACGGCTTTCGCGTGACGAAGTTCACCGAGGAGCCGGTGAATCTCGAAACGGCCTTCATGCGGCTCACCAAGGGCCTGGTCCAGTGAACGTCACCGCCCCGCGGGTCGCACCCGCCGGGCGTCGGAGGAGCATCGACCCATGCACGCTCGCATCCATCGCCTCGGCGCCGTCGCGCTCGGCATCGCGGCCTTTCTCGCCTTCGCCGTCGTGGGCGGCGTTCGCACGTCGGGTTCGGTCGTCGCGACCGCGGCTCGCGTCCCCTTCGACGCGTCGCGATGCGTCGTGATCGGCGCGAGCGTCTCGGCGGGGTGCGAGGCCTCGCTCCCCGGCTTTCGTCCCGCGGGCCTTCGCGACCTGGTGGGGCACTGCAACTTCGCCGGCGTCCTCGGGGCCGTGGGCGCGGGCACGCCCGCCAAGGGCGACGGCGACTCGCTCTTCTTCATGAGCCCCGACTCGGCCGCCGCGCGTCAGCTGGCCATGGCGAGGGCGGCCTCGCCGTCGGTGCTCTTTGCCGTCGATTTTCTCTTCTGGCACGCGTACGGCGACCGCATCGACGCCGCCGGTCGACGCGAGCGGCTCCGCAAGGGGCTGGCCGAACTCGCCACCTTCACCTGCCCGGTGGTCGTGGGCGACATTCCCGACATGTCGCACACGATCCTCATCTCCAAGGCGCAGTTCCCGGGCAAGGAGGCCATCGACGCGATGAACGTCGAGATCCGCCAGTGGGCCGCCGCCAGGCCCAACGTGGTGCTGATTCCCCTCTTCGACATCGTGGGCAAGGCCATCCGCGAGCAGCCCCTCTCCTTCGGCGGCAGGCAGTTCACGGGCCAGGAGGCCCGGGCCCTGCTGACCTTCAGCGGCTTGCACGTGACCCCCGCGGGCCTGATCGCCCTCTCGCACGACTGCCTCGCCCGCCTGGCCGAGCGGCGATTGCTGCCTCCCAACGTCGCCTGGGACAAGGACGTCGAGGCGATCACCGGGCGGCTCGTGCAGGCGCACCAGGAGACGGTTCGCCGCCGACGCTCGCCCGCCGCCACGCCGGGCGAGCGGGCCGTCGGGCCCTGAACGGCATCAAGCGGGCTGCTCCGCAAGGCACCCTGCCAACTCGACCTCGTGCCGGGGGCGCCCCGCATCGGTCGCGGTGCGGACCGTCGCGGCGGTTGCAAGCACGCCCGAACAAGTGTCGGACATCTTGACCCCTCGTCGCCCACCGCCCAGCGAGTGACGGGCATCGGCATGGTGCGGGCACCCGCAGCCCAAATCCTGACGCGGCTTGGCGTCGACGCACGCATGGATGGTGGCCGCGCGATCCGGTCAGTGTGCTCGAAGCCACGCGCACGACGCGATCGCCACAGGAGACCGACCGTGTTTCGTCACATGATCCGCCCGTCCGCATGCATGGTTCGCGCATGGTTCCTCGTGTCGCTGGTCACGCTCTGGTCCGCCGCGGCCCAAGCCACGGCCGCCGAAACGGTCCATCGTCCCTTCGCTCCGGCGGGCGAGCGGCTGACGCCGTCGGGGGGCGTGATTCCGCCGTGGGCCGCCACCCACCGAATCGACCCGATCGAAGTCGAGTTCATGGCGGCGTCGGGCAACGTCGTCGACGTCGAACTCCCGCTGGGGCCCGGCCTGTCCGTGGTCGCCGAGTTGCGACGGACGGACGTCCTGACGCCCGGAGCCCGCGTCGTCGTGGCGGGCGATGGCGGCGTCGAAACGCCCTTGATGCCCACGGTGACGCTGTGGACCGGCCGAATCGGCGGCGATCCGTCGTAGGAGGTCTTCCTGGGCCTCTCGCCCACGCAGGCGCAGGGGTGGGTGACGCTGGGCGGACGAACCCACCTCATCGCGACTCGGCAGGACGCCGGCGGGATCACGCTCTCGTACGAGCAGGGCATGCTCGACGACCTGGGGGGCATCCCGACGCCGGGGTGCGACGGTGCGTTGCCCGTGCCCGGCGACGCGACTCCTGCGCCGACCGAGGAGGCGGGCTACGCCCCTCGAGTGGTGTGCCAGGCCTTTCACGTGGCCGTCGACACCGACGAGGAGTTCGTGAGCGATGCCGGCGGGCTTCAGGAGGCGGCCGACTACGCGGTGATCCTCGTGGCCGCCAGCAACACCATCTACACCCGGGAAGTCGGCATGGGCCTGCGGCTCTCGTACCTCCGAATCTGGAACACCACCGACCCCTGGAACGGCCTCGACACAGCCTCCCAACTCAGCGAGTTCGCGAGCTACTGGGCGACGAACATGGGCTCGGTCCCGAGGGCGTCCGCCCACCTGTTCAGCGGACGCAACATCGGTGGCGGCATCGCCTATGTGCGAGCGGTGTGCCGCAATGACTACGGCTACGCCGTCAGCGCCAACATGGTCGGGAGCTTTCCGTTCCCGATCGTCGACAACGCCTCGGGCAACTGGGATCTCATGGTCGTTGCGCACGAGTGGGGACACCAGTTCGGCACCGGCCACACCCACAACGCCTGCGAGTACAGCCCGATCATCGACGGGTGCGGCCTCCGCCCCACCAGTTCGTCGTGCGAGCAGGGAGCGCAGGACTGCTCGGTCGCCGCGGCTCGTCAAGGCTCCATCATGTCCTACTGCCACACGTGCAGCGGTGGCATGAGCAACGTGAAGATGACGTTCGGGTCTCGCGTCGCCGGCCGCATGGGCTCGTACCTGAGCGGACTCTCCTGCGGGACGATGCTCGATGTGCCCACGTTCACGGCCATCGCCGCGAACCCCGGCGCCGCGGTCTGCGGCGGTGTGCCGGTCACGCTCACCGCCATCGCCTCGGGCGCCGAACTCCGCTTCCAGTGGTACCGCAACGGCACCCGCGTGACGGGGGCCAACGGCCCGACCTTCATCGTCGCCGCCCCCGTGAACAACGACCGGTGGGACGTGGTCGTCTACTCGGCCTGCGGCGTCATCGACACGCGAGGCACGTCCTTGGGCGTGGTCCTGACGATTCCCGCCTCCGGAGCGACCCTCAACGGCTCCGGCGCCAACCTCGTCTCCGATGCAGCCGGAAATGCCAACGGCGTCATCGACTCCGGCGAGTCCGGCATCGCGGTCACGATTCCGGTCGTCAACGCCGGCCCCTCCGCCGCCACGGGCGTGGTCGCCACGCTCGCATCCAACACGCCCACGGTCTCGGTGATCGCCGCCACGGCGTCGTATCCCGACCTGGTCGCCTGTTCCGGCGTGGGCTCGAATCCCGTGCCGTTCGTCATCGAACTCGACCCGTCGCATCGCTGCGGCGATCCGATCTCCCTCACGCTCTCGATCTCGGCGGCACAGGGGTCGGGTTCGTACACGTTCTCGCTGCCGACGGGACGTCCCGGGTCGGTCGCCGCGCCCGTGACCATCGCGTACGCGGGGTCCGTCGTTCCCATTCCCGACAACCATCCCGCCGGCGCCACCGCCCGCCTCCAGGTCGCCGGACTCGCCGGCACCATCGTCGATGTCGACGTGCGGTTCGACGGCTCCGCGTGCAACGCCGATCCCGGTTCCACCACCGTGGGGCTTGATCACACGTGGGTGAGCGATCTCTCCTTCTACCTCACCAGCCCCGCCGGCACCACCGTCACCCTCATGAGCTATCCGGGCGGCGTTGAGAACGGCGGCCACAACTTCTGCGGCACGCGCCTTGATGATTCCGCCACGGTCTCCATCCAGTCCATTGCCGCCTCCGACAACCCCTGGACCGGCACGTTTGCTCCCGCGATGCCGCTGGCCGCGTTCAACGGCGAGTCTCCCAACGGCGAGTGGGCGCTCCGGGTCGTCGATACAGGACCTGCCGACGTCGGCAGCATTCGCGATTTTTCCCTCATCGTGACCGTGCTGTCGCCGGCGACATGCGATCCGGTGTGCGCGCGTCCGGCGTTCACCCGCCAGCCCACGTCGAACGAGGTCTGCGCGGGCTCCTCGATCACCTTCACGGCGGCCGCGACGGGTGCGACGGCGTATCAGTGGCGGAAGAACGGCACGAACATCCCCGGAGCCACGGCCTCCAGTTTCACGATTCCCGCGGCCTTCGCCGCCGATGCCGCCACGTACGCGTGCGTCGCCACCAACGCCTGCGGCAGCTCCACGAGTTCCGCCGCCACGCTCACCGTCACGGGCGTGCCGGTGATCACCTCGCAGCCGATCAGCGTCGCCACATGTCCCGGCGGTTCGGTCGCCTTCCAGATCGTCGCCACGG
>JBAXFU010000053.1:0-22374 GCA_037139735.1 Phycisphaerae bacterium | reverse complement strand
CGAGGCGGACGGGACTCGAACCCGCAACCACCGGATCGACAGTCCGGTACTCTAACCAATTGAGCTACCGCCCCAACATTCCTCAGCTTCTCGAAACCCTCGAAAGGCCTCGGGAAACGGGGGGAGGAGGATAGACCTCCTCGTCGAATCTTTCAAGCCGCCGGAGTCTCGCTCCTCCATCGTCCAAGACGATCAGCGAGTCACTTTCCCAGCGAGGGCAACTCGATCTTGCCCGACTCCTGCAGGGCGATCGGGCTGCCGCCCTTGCCCACCTTCGCGCCCGCCTGCCACATGACCGCCGTGGCGGCCGCGAGGAAGACCGTTGCGATCACGGCAAGGCCCGTGTAGACGTCGGGCGAGGCGGCCCGCTTGCGTCCCGTGGGCATTTGCATTCCGAACTGACTCATGGCTGCTCCATCTGTTCCAGGGCTGCCGCTCACCCGGCGAGCGGCAGCGTGCGTGTTGCCTGTCGCCGCGGGTCAGTCGATGCGGCTGACGACCAGATCGCCGGCCGTCACCTGCAGACCCTTGTTCACCAGCGTCACCTCGGCGACCGACCACTTGAGGTCGGGCGTGATGACCACCACGTTGGCCACGAACTGGTCGCCGCGAACGAGGAACATCTTCATGTTCTTCGACACGCGGTCGTTGGTGCCCACGCTCAGCTTCACGAGCGTCTTGCCGGTCGAGGCGTCGACCTTCACGTCCTCGATGCGGCCCTGGATGCGGGGGCCGGTGTAGACGAACGACTGATCAGCCGCGCCCGAGACGATGCCCGCCGCGGGAGCCGCCGTCGCTGACGACGACCGCTTGGCCTCGGCGAGCTGCTCCTGCACCGCGCGGAAGTTCTGCTCGAGCACCTCGCGCTGGCTCTCGAGGTCGTTAAGGCGGTTGTCCATGTCGAGTGCCCGCTGGCGATAGTCGAGCTCGTTCTTACGGAGCGTCGTCACCTCGTCGCGGTAGCTGACGATGAGCGTCGACTGCGTCTTGGTCGTCTCGCCGAGTTCGGCGATCTTCGCCGTGATCGCTTCACGCTCCGTCTCGGCCTTGGCCCTCGCGGCCGCGATCGAGTTCTTGTCGTTCTCCAGCTCGCTCATCTTCGCCTTGAGGCTCGCCTGCTCGCGGCTGAACTGCTCGATCACGCTGTTCAGGCGGCTTCGCTCCTGATCGGAGATGGCCGACGCCGCGGCGGACTGCGCCTCGATCGCGGCCTTCGCCGACGCGAGATTCTGGTAGTCCTCGCGGATCTTGTCGATGTTGACCGCAAAGGCGATGACGAGCGTCGAAAGAGCGACGCTCAAGACGGCCGCAATGAAGACGAAGACTTTGGTCAGAACGTGCACGTGCTACTCCTGCTAGGTACCGACGCCAACAGATCCGATCGCCGCCACTTCCACCCACGAACGACCCGAACCACTTCCCAAGCCATCCAAACCATCCAAGCCGGCAGACCTGTTCCACTCACCATCCACCGGCCCATGCGTCTCATTCTACCGGGAGAAGCCGCGGCGGATTCCCCGCAACGACCAACCCCCGACGCCGGAATGGGGCCGCACGACCCCCGTAGGCAGGGTACCACCCGGCCCGGGAGGGCAACAGCATAGCCAGCGTCCGCCCGGACCGTCCGCCATGGATGGTTTTTTCAGCCCTCCCCACCGTCGCCAGTCGCGCGGCTCCCCCGCCCAACCCCCACCGTTCAGCGGTTCGCCAGCGACATTAGCACCGCCCCCGCCGCCGCCACCCGCACCTGCTGGTCGGGGTCGCCCATCAGCTGCGACAGCCGGGCGCCGTTGCCCTTCCCCTTGGTGTGCCCGTAGACGAACGCCGCCTGCGCCCGCACCGGGGCGGCAGGGTTTTGGACGTATTGGTCCGCCACGAAGCTCCCCTCGGGCATTCCCAACTGCGCCAACGCGGCGGCGACCGCCAGCCGAACCTCCGCCGGATACTGCTGCTTGGCCCGGTCCCGATACTCGACGATGGCCACCAACTGGGCGGTCGCTTCCTTGTCCTTGATGGCGGCGATGCTCTGAACCGCCAGCACCGTGGCCTCCAGCTCGTCGGGTTGCGAGGGATACAGCGCCGCCCTGATGACCGGCCGCTGCGCCGCGTCACCCAGTTTCACCAGCGCCTCGGCGATCTGCAACTGCAGCAGTCGCGACTGCGCCGGCGACAGTTCCGGAAACTTCTGCCGAGCCGCGGCCTTGAGCAGCGGGATCGCCGAGGAATCCCCCAACGCCCCGAGCACGTCCACCGTCTGCCGCTTGGCCGACGGCGACGGATCGTTCATCAGCACCTCGGCCAAGGGCGTGCGGTCCACCGGCACGCCGTTGGCCGCCAGTCCGTAGATCGCGCTGACCTTGACCACCGCCTGGCTGTCGCTCGCCAGCGACTGCAGTTGAGGCGTGAACCCCGCGAGTCTGGCATGCCCCACCACCGAGGCCGCCACGGCCCGAACGCCGGGATTGGGATCCTGCAGTCCGGACTCGATGATCGAGCGAAGCCGCACGGGGGCGTACCACGCCGCCCCCACCGCGTTGGCCCGAATGGCGGGATCAACCGCCTTGGAGGTCTCCTCGACGATCCCGATGGCCTTCTCGCGAAGCGTGGAGATCTCCACAGGCGTCGGGGGAATCGCCGTGGCGGCCTTCCTGGTCCCGCCGGGAATCGCCGCCGGGGCCGTCGCACCGGCCGCCTGCTTGTTGGCACGGGGTGGCTGCTGGCACCCCGCCATCGCAAGCGTTGCCGCCACCGCCGCGCACCCGATTGCCCGCCTCATGCCACCGTGCGTCTTCATGCGTTGAACTCCCGTGCCGCGGGGCGACGACGCAGGGCCGCCCACATCAGGGGAGCCAACCACGCCAACGCGGCCCACCCGGCCACGTCGCCCACCTTGGCATACATCGTCAGTTCACCCGGAAGTTCAACAACCGCCGGCATCACGCCCTCCGTCAAGGCGGGGGATGGCGCACCGACCGGCCCGGCTTCCCGCACCCTCCCGGCTCGGTCGATGGCGCACGAGATGCCGGTGTTGGCCGCACGCACCATCGGCGTCGCGAGTTCCAGCGACCGCCACCGCGCGATCTGCAGGTGCTGCAACCTTGCCGGCGTGAACGAGCCGAACCATCCGTCGTTGGTGACGTTGATGATCACGTCCGCCCGTCGCGTGCCGTCATGCCCGGCCACCAACCGTCGCACGTGCGGCGCGACCGTCACCTCGAAACAGATCGGCGTCGCCGCGCGGAACGTGCCGCCGCCCGTCCTCGCCAACTCGAAGACCGTCTCCTTCTCGCCCGCGTCGAGATCGAACCGCATGCCCCTGGCGCCGAAGTCCAGCAGGGCTCGCTCGAGCCACGGAACGCTGGAGATGTACGGCATCGTCTCGCCAAAGGGCGTCAGTCGCACCTTGTCGTAGCGAACGTCGCTCGTCTCGCCCCCGCGAAGGAGGTACACGCTGTTGTATCGCCGGTCGTACCGGAACTCGAGCCCCTCGTCGACCGGCACGACGCGGAACCCCTCCTGCGCATCCTCGCCCACCAGCATCGACGTTCCGATTCGCCGCGACAACGCCTTCACCTGCACGGCGAAGTGATCGGCATCGATGCGACGAGGGCCCGCCGCCCCGCGAATTTCGTGAAAGACGCCCTTGGACCGAAGCTCCTCGAGCGCGCCCGGCTCGAGCGTGACCCCGGGCATCATCGTCTCGGGCCACACGATCACGTCGGGCCCGGCCTTCGCCGCCGCCTCCGTCATCGCCTCGAACTTCGCGTAGTCCGCCAGTTCCGACTCCATCGACCACGCCAGCTTGTTGCTCTGCGGCACGTTCGTCTGGATCGCCGCGATCCGCACCGTGACGCCGGTCCCCTTCGTCGACGATGCCGATGCCCAGCCCGCCACCGTCGCCGCCACCCAGAGCATCACGCCGACGATCGACCACGCCCGTCGTCCCACCCTCGCGTCGATCACGGCCGCCGCCGGAACGCACGCGAGCAACGACACGAGGTAGACGCCCCCCACCGTCGCCGCCGCCGCCAGCACCGGGGCGTCGATCAACGGGTACGCCACCAACCCCCACGCGTACCCGTTCGCGAAGAGCTCGCCGCGGAAGAACTCGACGCCCGCCCACGCGGGCGCGAGGAGCAGCCACGCCGGCACCCGCGGCCACCTCGCCACGCCGGCGCCCGCAAGCCACGCGAAGAAGGCCGGCCAGAAGGCCTCGATGAACACGAGGAAGGGATACCCCGCTGCCGACACGTCGACGATCCACCATTCGGTGAAGGCCCAGAAAGGCACGCACCCGGCCCACACGGCGAGCACGCCCTTCACCCTCGCCCGTCGCGACGGCTCGGCCCCAAGACGCATCGCCGCCACGAACGGCCCCAGCGGCGCGAGGAACGCGCACGGCCACCACCCCACCGGCGCCAAGGCCAGGAACATCACCAGCGAATGGAACAATCCAAGCGACAGGCACGTCGCGACGAGCGATCTCGCGGCATGCGTTCGCGGGCCTTGAGCGACAGCGTTCGGCATCGATGCAACGTCGAGCGTCCCGGGCGACCCGATCCGGCCGTCACCGGCCGCCATCACTTGCCGGAGTAGTCGATGATCCTCGCGATCTCGTTGCGGAGCTGGGACCGGTGGATGACGCGATCAACCAGCCCGCTCTTGCGGAGGAACTCCGACCGCTGGAAGCCCTCGGGCAACTCCTGGCGGATCGTCTGCTGAATCACGCGGGGACCCGCGAAGCCGATGAGGGCGTTGGGCTCGGCGAAGATCACGTCGCCGAGCATCGCGAACGACGCCGTCACGCCGCCGGTGGTCGGGTCGGTCAACACCGAGATGAACAGCCCGCCGGCCTGGTCGTAGCGAGCGAGCGCGGCGCTGGTCTTGGCCATCTGCATCAGCGAGAGGCCCGACTCCTGCATGCGGGCGCCGCCCGAGCAGCTCACGATGACGAGGGGCAATCCCGTGCGGGTGGCCTCCTCGATCGCCCGCGTGATGGTCTCGCCCACCACGCTGCCCATCGAGCCCATCATGAAGGTAAGGTCGAGGCAGCACACCATCGCCTCGCGGCCCTTGATGAACATCCGCCCGGCCTTGATCGCGTCCTTCGCGCCCGTCTTGATCTGCTCGGCGAGCAGGCGGTCGGAATAGGCCTTGAGATCCTTGAACTGGAGAGGATCCGCCGCCGAAAGGTTCCCGAACATCTCCTGGAACGAATCGGGGTCGGCGAGCTGGCCGATCCGCTCGGCCGCGCTGATGCGGTGGTGGAAGTCGCACTCGGGGCAGACGTTCAGGTTCGCCTCGAGGTGGCGACGGTAGACCATCTTGCCGCAGGCCTGGCAACGCAGCCACAATCCCTCGGGGATCGCCGACCGTCGCTGCGGCCGAACCTCGTTCCACGTCCTTGTGGGGGTCTCGCTTGCTCGTCGCGCCATTCGTCACCTGCCGTCTAGGGGCGTGCCCGCCGGATCCATCCGTCGCCGGTCACCATGACCCCACGGTCAGGGGACCTCAAGCTCGCCCGAGCCTTCGGCATGAGTCTATGCGCCGCCCCTCGCGACGGACCGGCGTTATCCGCCACGACCGTACACATACCTATCCGTCGGCTCGCACGATCAGAGCCGCTTGGCGACCAACGCGTGGGCGAGTTCGATCGCCGCTTCGGCCGATGGGGCGTGCCCGTCGGCGCCGATCCTCGCGGCCGACTCCGGGCACCCGCCGAAGGCCGGGCCGCCCACGATGATCACCGGGCACGGATCAAGATCGCGTCGCAGCATCGAGATGGAGTCCTCGATGGTGCTGATCTGCGAGGGCATCGCCCCCGAGATGGCCACCGCGTCCGCGCCGTAATCGACCACCGCCCGCACCAGATCGATCGCCGGAACGTCCGCACCAAGCTCGATCACCCGCCATCCGGCGAGTTCGAAGAAGTCGGCCACCACGCGAACGCCCAGGTCGTGGGTGTTGCCCTCGGCCGCCGCGACGATCAGCGTGAGCCCCACGGGCTCGCGAGCCTTGGCCAACGCGCACAACTGCGCCATGACCGACCGCGTCGTCGCCGTCGCGAAGTGCTCCTCCGCCACCGACAGTTCATTGATGTGCCACATCCGACCCACTTCCCGCTGCACGGGAAGCAGGATGTGGTTGTACGCGTCGCGGATCGAGACCCCGCCCGACGCGACCGCGTCCATCACCACGCGGCTGGCCGCACGCCGATCCCCCTCCAGAATCGCCAACAGGTATTCGGCCGCCAGGCGTCCATGCGCCGTCTCCACCGACAGGCACGTCGGGGGCGTCACGTCGGCCGACGACAACGCGCGTTCGGCGCCGGAGAAGCACCGATCGATCAACGAGACGTCGACATCCGGAACCTCCCGCTCCAGCGTGCCTCGCAGCACCTTCAGGCTCGCGGCCAGATCCTCAAGCGGCACGCCCCTGGCCCGGAAGGCCGCGGCGGCCCACGCCACCTGCGTCGCGAACACGCTCGGGGCGGCGACGCTCATCGCCGCCGCCAGGTCCATCAGGCGACCGCAGAAGTGCTCCTTCCACTTCGCCAAAGGGTCGGGCCGATACCGGGACGCCAATCCGGGGTGCGCTTGCATCAAGGCCCCCGCCGCCATCTCGGCCAGTTCCGCCATCCTCACGCGGAGCATGTCCGCGGCAAAGCGAGCATTCACCTGATCGGCGGACTGATTCGTCGAATGACTCATGGCAAGAGGGGGCAAGGGCGCGTGGACGGGGTCGTCGCATTCTTCGCCCGCTCCGGGACTTTGGATGAAGCAGCCGCGGTCCGACTTGGCCGGCGGTCCCGGACAACCCCCTCACCCGCCCATCCACGCCGCCACGATTCCCCTGGTGTACACGCCCGCCAGTCCGTGAAGAAACGGCTTGACGTGCTCGCCACCCTGATCGTCCGCCACATCCGAGATGGTCCGCACGCACGCGAAGGGCACCCCATGCTCGTGGCACACTTGGGCCACCGACGCGCCCTCCATCTCGACGCACAACGCCTCGGGGACTCGGGCACGCACCATGTCGCGGGAGCGGCGGCTGAAGATGACCTGATCCCCGCTGGCGATCAGGCCTCGCCTCACGCGGGGTTCGCCCAACGCGGCTTGATCCAAAAGGTGCCTGGGCGCGTCGGCCTGAAGCCGATCGACCGTGAACCGCTCCGCCGCCGCCGCCAGCGATCTGGACATGCCCTCATCGACCGGCAGTTCGGCGAGGCCCAGCATCGGCACGTGCAGCGGCGGGAAGAAGGGCGACGCGTCAAGGTCGTGCTGCACGAGGCCCGTCGCCACCACGACGTCGCCCCGCGACACGCCGTCGAGCCCCCCGGCGATGCCGAAGAAGATCACGGAGCCGACATCGTGCTCGAGGATGAGTTCCGTCGCCGTCGAGGCGGACGCGACCTTGCCCCACCGCGAAAAGACGATGACCACCTCGCGACCGTGCAAGCGGCCGACATGGAACATCCGCCCCGCCCGCTCGCGGACGCCTCGCCGATCGAGGGTCGCGAGCAGCGCGTCGATCTCCTCGGGCATCGCGCCCATGATGCCGATCGGTCCGCGTTGGTCGGGATGTGCAGGTGACGTCACGTCGCGAGGATAGTGAGCGTCAGCCGCGAGCCCGCACCTTCTTGGCCGGCGTGGAGGCGGTCTTGGTCGCCTTCGTGACTTTCTTCATGGCTCTGGGGCCCTTGGCCGACGCGACGACCGCCGCCCGCGTCGAGCGAGCGGGCTTGGCCTTGGACTTGGCTTTGGCCTTGGATTTTGACTTGGCCTCGGGCTTGGGCTTCGATGGAGCCGGCTTGGCCCGGTCGGCACCGCCCGAAAGTTCCTCCACCGCCGCGAGCACGTCCGCGGCGTGCCCGGGCACCTTCACGTTCTCCCACACCTTCGCGACCTTGCCGTCGCGACCGATCAGGAACGTCGAGCGAATGACGCCCTGATAGGTCCGCCCGTACATCGACTTGGTCCCCCACACGCCGAAGGCTGCCGCACCCGGCGGCGTGCCGCCCGACGCGGGCGGATCGGCCAGCAGTTCGACCCCGAGTTTCTCCTTGGCGATGAAGGCCGCATGGCTCTTGACGCTGTCGGGGCTCACGCCCACCACCGCGACGTCCAGCGCGTCGAACTTCGCGGCACGATCCGTGAAGTCGCACGCCTCCGTGGTGCACCCCGGAGTCATGTCCTTGGGGTAGAAGTACACGACCAGCCACGAACGCACGAGGTCCTTCAGGCGACGCGGGGCCCCCTTGGAATCCTGCAGGGTGATGTCGGGAATGGATCGGCCGATCTCGAGCGTGGGCATGGATGTGGCTCCGAAGCGAGGATGCGACGACCTGTCGCGGACATGCTCACTTCGCGGCCGGTTCGCCACTCGATGCACCATGGGACGGCGCAAACGGCTCGACCCCGGCCCGCTCGAGCGTGGTCGGCCCCGACATGATCCACGCGACCAGCCCGACGAAGATCGCCGACGCCAGCACCACGACCAGCACCGCCACGAGCATCAAGCGCTGCGCCAGGCGTTCGCTCCGGCTCGCCGCCTCGAACCCTTCGCCCCGCCCGGTGGGCCGCACCTCGCCGTGCCGGGCGGCATCCTGCACCGCCGCCAGCACCAGGTGCGCCTCGAACGGCCGCATCCCGGACCTCACCGCGCCCGCGACCAGTCGCCGCCGAACCTCTGGAGGCAGCACCGCCGCACGCCCTCCTTGGATGGAGTCGATGGTGCGTTTGGCGAGTTCCTCGTAGGGCGTCGTGTCGCCCAGATCGCCGGCGAGACGGTTCTCGAGCGCCACGGCTCGGCGCACCGCCACCACCTCCGCGGCTGCCTCCGCGGCAGGCGGCATCGCCTCGTCCGGCTCCGCCAGACGCAGCGCCGACCGTCGGGGCGGCACGCCGCCCGGCCCGGGGTTGTCGCGCACGAAGCGCATCGAATGGCCCATGCCGCAACCGGCGGGCCAACCCGCTTCCCCCGTTCGTGCGACGGCGGCCTTCGGGCCGGCCTTCGGGTCTGCCTTCGGGTCTGCCTGTCAATCGGGTTCGGCCTGCGGCTTGTAGGAGGCGATCACCGCCGACTGGACCTGCGGCGGCGTTCGTTCGTCGTGGCTGTACTCCATCGAGAACGAACCGGCCCCGCCCGTGATGCTCTTGAGTTCCCCGGCGTAGTTCTGGAGTTCCGACAACGGCGCGACCGCACGCACCATGCACTGATCGCCCCCGACGACGTCCGTGCTCTGCACGCGTCCTCGCTTGGTCGAGAGTTGACCCGCCACGTCGCCCATGCAACGAGCCGGCGCGGTGATCTCGAGCGAGACGAAGGGCTCCATCAGCGCGGGCCTGGCCTTGCTCACCGCGTCGATGAAGGCTCGACGGCCCGCGGCGATGAAGGCGATCTCCTTGCTGTCGACATCGTGATGCTTGCCGTCGTAGACGCTCACCCGCACGCCGTGCAGCGGATACCCCGCCACCGCGCCCTCCGCCAGCACCTGGCGCACGCCCTTCTCGATGGCGGGAATGTACTGACGCGGAATGCTCCCGCCGACCGTGTCGTTCACGAACTCGAAGCCGTCGGGATGGTCGGCGGGCAACGGCTCCACGCGGAGGAAGACCTCGCCGAACTGCCCCGCGCCGCCCGTCTGCTTCTTGTGCCGGTGGTGGCCGTCGGCGCGGGCGGTGATCGTCTCCTTGTAGGCCACCTTGGGGGTCGCGACGTCGAGTTCCACGTGCGCCACCGAGCGGAACCGCTCGACCACCACGCGGAGGTGCAACTCGCCGAGCCCTCGCATCACCGTCTCGCCGGTGGCGGCGATGCGTTCGACCACGAGGCACGGGTCCTCGATCATGAAGCGATGCGCCGCGGCGGAGAACTTGGTCTCGTCGGCATGACTCCGAAGTCGCACCGCGAGCCCGTAGACCGGGCGAGGCAGGGGCAATGGCCGCAGCCGCACCGAGTCGTAGTCATGGCTGTCGTGAAGCACGGCGTTGAAGCGAAGGTCGTCGACCTTCGCGACGGCGACGATCGCGCCGGGGCCCGCCTCGGCGACCTCGACATGCTCCTTGCCCTGCATCAGGAAGAGATGGCCGAGCCGCACGGCCTTCTTCTGGTCGTCGATGAAGGCGTCCTGCCTGGCCTTGAGCGCGCCCTGGTGCACGCGCACGAGGCCCACGCGACCCAGGAAGGGGTCGCCGGCGACGCGGAAGACGTGGGCCACAAGTCGCCCGTCGTGATCGGGGTGGCTGTGCCACTCCTGCTCGGGCCCTGCTTCCGTCGCCCGGTAGACGAACTCGGGCGGGTTCACCTCGAGCGGACTGGGACAGAGGCTGGCGAAGATGTGGAGCAGATCTTCGGCCCCCACGCCCGTCCTGGCCGACATGAAGCAGACGGGCACGAGGTGCGCCTGCTCGAGCGCCCTTTCGAAGGCCGCGTGCAGTCGGGCGGGGTCGAACCTCCCTTCTCCCGCCCCCAGATACTGCATGGTGAGGTCGTCGTCGACCTCGATCACCTGCTCCACGATCGCCTTGTGCGCCTCGTGCACCGACATGAAGTCGGCCTGGTCCCCCTGAGCGTCGGTGCCGTCGTGTTCGAAGACGTTGATGACCTTGCGGCCACGCAGGCTCGGCAGGTTGATGGGAAGGCAGATGTTCCCGAAGGTCGATCGGATCGACGCGAGGAGTTCCTCCAGTGCGCCGTCGGCCGCCTCGTCGATCTTGTTGACGATGATCATCCGCGGGATCCGCCTCTCCTCGGCGACCGCCATGAGCCGCCTGGCCACGCTGTCGATCCCGCGCGTGGCGTCGAGCGTCACGGCGATGGTCTCGCACGCCGGAAAGCAGGCGATCGCGTGGCCGATGAAGTCGGGCAGGCCCGGCGTGTCGATCAGGTTCACGAGGTGGCGTTCGTGCTCGAGGTGCATCACCGACGGCTGGAGACTGTGCCCGTGCGACTTCTCCTCGGGCAGGTGGTCGCTGACGGTCGTGCCTTCCGCCACCGTGCCGGGACGCCTGACGACGCCCGCGACGAAGAGCAGCCGCTCCGCGATCGAGGTCTTGCCCGATCCGCTCGGGCCGCAGAGCAGGACGTTGCGCAGATCCGATGGCTGACGTGCCGGCATCGCTGAGTCTCCAGGCGGCGGCGGACGCACCCGTCGTCGCGACTTGCACCTGGTGACGGGGCGGGGACCCCGGACAGGCACGTGCGGCGCGCCGCGTGCACCTGTCGCCTGATTGTTGCACCCGCCCTCGAGTCCAGTCGCCGACGCTGCGCCCGTGTCCGCCGCAGGATCGCCCCACGCCTCCTCGGACGGCCGCTAACCTTCCCTTCCATGTCCTCTGCCGCCACGCCCCCCGTCGTCACTCGCTTCGCCCCCTCCCCCACCGGGCACCTGCACATCGGCGGCGCACGCACCGCCCTCTTCTGCTGGGCCTTCGCCCGCCGCCACGGCGGCCGATTCATCCTCCGCATCGAGGACACTGACCGCGCCCGCAGCAGCATCGAATCCGCGCGGGGCATCATGGAGGACCTCGCGTGGCTCGGCATCGAGTGGGACGAGGGCCCCGAGTTCTCCGCGGGCGGCCGCACGCTGGGCGGCGACCCCCGCAAGGTCGGCCCCTTCTTTCAGGCCCAGCGTGTCCATCTCTACGACGCGTACATCGAGTGGCTCGTCGCCAACGAACTCGCGTATCCCGCCTTCGACACCGCTTCGGAACTCGACGCGCAGCGCAAGGCCGTCACCGATCGCAAGGGCACCTTCCGCTACGACCGCACCAACGCGATGCAAGTTCCCCCGGCCGAACGACTCGACCGCATGCGCTCGGGCACGCCCCACGTCATCCGGCTGCTCGCCCCGCGCGAGGAGATCGTCGTCAAGGACTCCGTGCTGGGCGACGTGCGCTATGCAGCGGGCGAACTCGACGACTTCGTGCTCCGCAAGGCCGACGGCTTCCCCACGTACCACTTCGCCGTCGTGATCGACGACGAACTGATGGGCGTCACGCACGTGCTGCGGGCCCAGGAGCACCTCAACAACACGCCGCGGCATGTCGCGCTCCAAAGGGCCCTGCGCCGGCTCGACACGGGCGAGCCCTTCCGCACGCCCGCCTACGCGCACATGCCACTCATCTTCAACATGGACTCGACGAAGATGAGCAAGCGCGACAAGGCCAAGGCCGCTCGCGCCGCCCTCAAGGCGGCGATGGCCAAGGACGCCTCGCTCACGCCCGCCCGCATCGCGGGCGAGACGGGGCTCGACGCCTCGCTCGTCGAGGGCTTCGCCAAGGCCGACAACGACTCCCTCGACGCCGCCGCGAAGATCGCCGCCCGCTTCAACGCCCCGCTCCCCGAGATCGAGGTCGCCGACTTCCGCGCCAACGGGTACCTCCCCTCCGCGATCGACAACTTCCTCGCGCTCCTGGGCTGGAACCCCGGCATGAAGCTCCCCGACGGCAAGGACCTCGAGAAGTTCGACACGGCCTTCCTCGCCGCGAACTTCTCGCTCGAACGCATCGGCACCACCAACGCCCGCTTCGACCGCGTGAAGCTCGCGAGCTTCAACGGCGACGCGATCGCGGCCCTGCCCGTCGAGGAGTTCGCCGCCCGCTGGGCGGCGTGGTGTCTCGAGCATCAGCCCGCGTTGCCCACGCGCCTTGGCGTCACGGGCGCCGAGAACCTCTCGCCCCGCTGGCTGTGGCTCGCGCAGGTGGTGCGGGTGCGGGCCAAGACGCTCGCCGAGGCCTCGCGTCCCGCGTCGTTCATCCTGCTCGACGACGGCGCGGTGCCGTTCGACCGGGCCGCGGTCGACAAGCACCTGCTCGCGTCCGACGCCACGGGCCTCGCGTTGCTCGCCCGATTCGCCGACCGGCTTGCGGGCCTCGACGCCTTCGAACCCGCGCCGATCCACGCGCTCATCGAGGAGATGGTGAAGGAGGCGCAGCTCCCCAACATGGGACCGCTCGCACAGGCCATCCGCGTCGCCGTCGCCGGCGTTGCCGTGAGCCCGCCGCTGGGCGAAACCCTCGCCTCGCTGGGACGCGACTCGAGCATGAAGCGACTGCGGACGTGCCTGGCGGCCTTCTCGCCGGCGAAGTAGGCCGCAGCTCCTGCGTGTTCGTCCGCCGCGTCGCACCGATCAGGACCGTGGCGCACGCGCCCGGTGCGAGCGACGCTTCACCCCCCCGCCGCCTCCGCCGCCTGCACCACGTTGTGCAGCAGCATGGAGACCGTCACCGGCCCCACGCCGCCGGGCACGGGGCTGATCCAGCCGGCCACCTGCGACGCCTCCTCGAAGGCCACGTCGCCGGTGGTTCGCGTCTTGCCGTCCTCGCCCTTGACCCGGTTGACGCCCACGTCGATCACGATGGCGTCGGGCTTCACCATGTCGCGGCGGATCAACCCCGGCACGCCCGCGGCCGCGATCAGCACGTCGGCCGTCCTCGCGACGGCCGCCAGCGACGGCGTCCACTTGTTGCACGAGATCACGGTGGCCTCCTGGCGCATCAGGAGCACCGCGATGGGCTTGCCCACCACGTCGCCGGCGCCCACCACGACCGCCACCTGTCCGCGAAGGAATGGCTTGCCCGCCTCGAAGGGCGACTGTCCCGGCGAGAGCAGGCCCGCGGCGGTCTTCTCGACCCACACGCGCTCGAGCATCCGCATCACCGCCAACGCGGTGCACGGCGCCAGCGACGAACGGCCGTAGACGATGTTCCCGATGTTCGCGGGGTTCACCCCCTCGACGTCCTTGGTCGCCGCGATCAACGCCTGGATGCGGTGCACGTCCACGCCCTCGGGCAGCGGCAGGTGCATCATCATCGCCGTGACGGTCGGATCGTTCGCCAGGAGCAGGACACGTCCGGCGATCTCGTCGTACGCGTGCGTCGCGCTCGTGGGCGTCACCCGGTGAAGCCGGTAGGTGATGCCCAGGGCCTCGCACGTCTTGGCCTGGTTGTCTGCGTACACCCGCGCCCCGTTGTCGCCCGCCTCGATCAGGACGGCGTCGAGGCGCACCTCGCGACCGCGGGCACGCAGCGCCTCCACCCTCGCCTTGATGCGAGTTCGTTCCTCGCTCGCCAGTGCCACTCCGTCGATGATGCGGGCGACGCTCATGCTCGATGATAGCGACACGCCTCGCGGACCGACCCTAGCCGGCGATCGTCACCGCCCCCGCCGCCGTCACGGTCACCGTCGTCTCCCGGTAAGCGCTCCACCGTCCGGTGGCCTCCAGCGTCGTCCACCCGTCATCGGTCTCCACCAGCACCGCCGCCTCCGTTCCCTCGCAGACCACCGGCTCCACCGTGATCGTCTCGCCGACGGCCAGCACGTGGTCCCACGTCCCGTCGGAGGGATCGAAGCCAAGCCGCAGGTCCTCGTGCAACCGACGCCCGATGCCGTGCCCCGCGCAGGCCCCCACCACGCGACATCGCCGCGAGGCCGCCTCGGCCAGCGCGGCTTCGGCACACGCCCCCCAACGAACTCCCGCCCGCACGCTCGCCTCGCACGCCCGGTGCACCGCCAAGGCCGCCTCCATGAGCCGCCCGCCTCGAGCGGCGTGGGCGTCGCCGGCGGCCACCACGATCGGCCTTGCCGCGTCGGCATGCCAGCGGCCATCGCCATCCTCGAACGATGCCGCCACGTCGATGGTCGCCACATCGCCCGCCCGCAGCAGTCGCGACGAGGGTTTCGCGTGGGTCACCTCCTCGTCGATGCAGATGCTGGCCGCGTGCCCGAAGGCCACGCCGGCCGCGTTCACGCACGTCGCCATGACCGGCACGCCCCCCAGCGACGCGATGACCTCGGCGGCACGGGCGGCCAGCCGCCTGGTGGAGGCGCCGGGGACGGCCTCGACGGCCAGCAGATCGAGCGTCCGCGAAACGATGCGTCCCGCCCGGAGCAGACCGGGCGGGACGCCATGGAGATCGGATTCGGACATGGCCCGATGGATCAGAAACGCGGGCCGCGGAGACGCGGGCCATCGCCCTCTTCACCGGCGGCACCGAGGAAGCCCGAGTAGTTCCGCATCAGCAGGTTGGCTTCCACGCGTTGGAGGAAGTCCATGATGACGGAGACGACGATGAGCAGGCCCGTGCCGCCGAGGAACTGGCTGACGTTGTAGTCGATGTTCATGCCGCGATTGATGACGGTGGGCATGATGGCGAGCACGGCGAGGAACCCAGCGCCGACGTAGGTGATGCGGTTCATCACCGTTTCGAGGTACTCGGCGGTGCGGGGGCCGGGACGCAGGCCGGGGATGAAGGAGCCGTGCTCCTTGAGTTGCTTGCTCATCTCCTCGGGGTTGAACTGGACGGTGATCCAGAAGTAGCTGAAGAAGTAGACCATCACGATGTAGACGAGCACGTAGGGATAGTCGCCGGGCTGGAAGGCGTCGGACAGGAAGGACGCGAGGGCCTGCCACGTGGTGGTCTCGCCGGAGGGGACGATGCCTTGGGCGATCTCGGCCTGCATGCGGGTGGCCGCGGAGTGATTGGCGAACTCCTTGAGCTGCGCGAAGATGAAGGTCGGGAAGATCATCAGCGAACTGGCGAAGATGATGGGCATCACGCCGCCGTGGTTGATGCGAAGGGGCAGGTAGCTGCGCTGCCCGCCGAAGACCTTGCGGCCGCGGGTGTGCTTGGCCTGCTGCACGGTGATGCGACGTTGGGCGACCTGCATGAGGACCGCGCTGCCGACGACCGCGACGAAGCACGAGATGAGCAGGAAGAGGCCCATGAACCCGATCTTGTTGGGGTCTCGGACGTCGAAGTTCTCATAGAGATTGTTGATGGCGCCGGGCATGCCTCCGAGGATGCCGGCCATGATGATCATCGACGCGCCGTTGCCGATGCCGTGCTTGTCGATCTGCTCGCCGAGCCACATCAGGAACATGCAGCCCGCGGTGAGGGCCGTCACGGCCATCACCCACCAGATGACGTTGTCGCGCCACGCCTGGAGGACCATCCCCTGCTGCGAGAGGTAGCCGAGCCAGCCGATGCCCTGCACGATGCAGATGCCCAGGGTGACGTAGCGGGTGTACTCCATGATCTTCTGGCGACCGGTCGGGCCCTCCTCCTGAAGCTTCTTGAGCTGCGGGAGGACGGAGGCCAGGAGCTGGAAGATGATGCCCGCGGTGATGTAGGGCATGATGCCAAGGCCGAAGATCGTCGAGTGCGCCAAGGCGCCGCCGGAGAAGATGGCGACGAAGCTGACGAGCTTGGCGACGGCCGAACCTTCCTGCGCGGCCTGGTTGAAGGCCTTGGCCAGGGCCTCCTGGTCGATGCCGGGCAGCGGAATCCAGTGCCCGATGCGGAAGACAAAGAGCATGCCGAGCGTGAACAGAACCTTGTTCCGCAGCTCCTGCACCTTGAAGATGTTCGCCAACGTCGAAATCATGCCGCCTCGACCTTCCGGCGAGCGGGGAGACGTGAAGCGTCCCTCGCCGCGCCACAATGAAAAGAGGAAAGGCCGGGCCTTCCCTCTCGTGAGGAATCACGCTTGGGAGCGGGCTTGAGGCCCGCCGGACTCCGGCGAAGGAGCCCACCCCGCACGCCGCGCCACAGTGCGGAGCAAGGGTAGCCGGGGAACTCACTCGGCGTCGGCGGCCGCGGCGGGCTTGGCCTTCTTGCCGGCCGTGGAGCGGGTGAGCTTCTTGGTGAGGTTCTTGGGCTTGAGCTTGGTCTCGGGAACGTTGGGATCGACGCCGCGATTCTTGTCGCGACGGGTGCCCGTCTCGTTGACCTTGCCGCCGGCCTCCTCGAACATCTTGCGGGCCGGCGCGGTGACACGGGCCGCGGTGACGTTGAACTTGCCCTTGACGCCGGTCTGGCCCTTGCCCAGCGAGCCGAGGATCTTGAGGTCGCGGCTGTCGTCACGGACCAGGCCGACCTTGATGAGCGCCTCGCGGGTGATCTCGCCCCCGCCCTTGAAGGAGGGGTGGCCGATGATGTCGCCGACGTTGACGGTCCAGAACTGGACCTTGAACGTGGCGTTGGTGAAGCCGAACTTGGGGAGGCGCCGGAAGTAGGGCATCTGACCGCCCTCGAAGGACCGCTTGCTGGCGTGGCCCGAGCGGCTGCTCGCACCCTTCTGGCCGCGGCCCGACTGCTTGCCGTGGCCCGATCCCTCACCGCGACCGACGCGCTTGCGCTTCTTCGAACGGCCGGCGAGGGCGGTGATGTCGTGGATCATCATGGCTGGTTGCTCCAAACTGCTTGATTCGGCCTGCCGCGTTCGCGGGAGCCGGAGGTGACGGTGGAAGACGGAAACTGCCGGTCTGGGCCGACTCAGGCCTTGGGGGCTTCGCCGCCGGCGTCGCCCGCGGGGGCTGCGGCCTGGGCGGGGGCCTGAGAGGGGGCGGAGCCACGATCGTCGCCGCGGCCGGGACCACCGCGACCGCGACCGCCGCCGGGGCCACCGCGACCGCGACCCTTGCCGCGACCGTCGTCGACGGTGTTGACGGGGCCGCGGGCCTTGTCCTTGCCGCTGGTGGCGGGCATGAACCGCTTGCCGCGTTCGATCTTGGCCTCGATGGAGGTCGTGCCGAGGTGCTGGCCGCGGAGGGTGGCGACGGAGGTCGCCAGCCGCAGCTGCTCAAGTCCGTCGAAGACGGCCTTGACGATGTTGCGCTTGTTGGTCGACCCGAAGCACTTGGTGAGGCAGTCGGTGACGCCGGCCTTCTCAAGGATGGTGCGGACGGTGCCGCCGGCGACGACGCCCGTGCCGGGGGCGGCGGGGATGAGGCGGACCTTGCTGGCGGAAAAGGTGCCCTCGACCTCGTGGGGGATGGTGCTGCCCACGAGCGGGATGCTGATCATCGCCTTCTTGGCGTACTTCTCGGCCTTTTCGATGGCCGCGGGGACTTCGTTGGACTTGCCGTAACCGAAGCCGACCCTGCCGCGACGGTCGCCGACGACCACCAGGGCGCCGAAGGCGAAGCGGCGACCGCCCTTCACGGTCGACGACGTGCGGTCGACGCCGATGTTGGACGATTCGATGTGGCTGGACTCGTCGAAGATCTCGGGCTTCATGGTCATTCTCGCGATCAGTGGCGTTGGTTGGCTGGAAACGGGTGGGTGGAGCGGGAGGAACTCAGAACTTCAGGCCGCCCTTGCGAGCACCCTCGGCGAGCGCCTTGACGCGGCCGTGGAACTTGAAGCCGCCTCGATCGAAGGCGACTTCGCTGACTCCCTTGGCGGTCGCGAGGCGGGCAAGCAGCTCCCCCACCTTGCCGGCGGCGTCGCTGTTGCCCGTCTTGTCGAGCTTGAGCTCCTTCGAGTTGGTCGCCGCCGCGGCGACGGTCACGCCGTCCAGATCGTTGATGAGCTGGGCGTACATGTGGTTGAGCGACTTGTAGACGGCCAGCCGCGGCTTGGCGGCGGTGCCGATGACCCGCTTGCGGATGCCGATGCGGCGACGGGAGCGGCGAAGCGTCTTGAGTGAGTTCCTGTCCATGACTGTGTCCTTGCTGTGCTTGCTCGGGGGTCCAACGTGCCGGACCGGCCCCCTGCCGGAATGCCCGGAACGCATCGCCGTCATCAGGCGCCGAACTGCTTGCCCTGCTTGCGACGAACGACCTCTTCGACGTACTTGATTCCCTTGCCGTTGTACGGCTCGGGCTTGCGGTGCGAACGCATCGCCGACGCGAACTGCCCGACCTGCTGCTTGTCCGGGCCGCTGACGCTGACGAACTGCTTGTCCACCTTCACGGTCAGGCCCGCGGGCACCGACATGACGATCGCGTTGGCGAAGCCGAGCGTCATCTTCAGTTCCTTGCCCGCCAACGCGGCCGTCCAGCCGACGCCCACGACCTCGAGACGCTTCTCGTAGCCGGCGTGAACGCCTTGGATCATGTTCTTGATGTGCGCCCGGGTGCTGCCCCAGTGCGCGTTGGCCTGCTTGTCCTGCGCGGTGAAGCCATCGGCCAGACCGACATTCACGGCCTTGGCCGCGTCATCGACCTGAACGGTCACGGCCGCCGGCACGTGGATGCTCAGCTTGCCCTTGGGCCCCTCGACGTTCACGGCGCCGTCCTTCACGGCCACCTTCACGCCCGCCGGGACCGCCACAGACTTCTTGCCGATTCGAGACATGCTTCACTGCTCCTTCGCGTGCGGCTCGCCCGGTGCCGGACCCTTCCAGCGGCGGGGCTTCCGCGATCACACTCGTTGTCCGACTCCAACCGATGCATCTACGTCCAGACGAACTGCCGCCGACGAACCCTTCGGGCTCACTCGATCGTGCACAGCAGTTCGCCGCCGACTCGCTCCTCGCGGGCCTTGCGGTCCGAGAGCACGCCCTTGGGGGTGCTCACGATCGCGATGCCCAGACCCTGGAGAGGGCGGGGCAGTTCGTCGCAGCCGCGGTAGACGCGGCGACCGGGCTTGCTCTCGCGGGTCAGGCGGTGCAGGGCCGGCTCGCCGGTGTTGCTGTACTTCATGCGGATGTTCAGCATGCCGCTGCGGCCGTCCTCGACCAGGTCGAAGCCGTCGATGTAGCCCTCGTCACGCAGCACCGAGGCCACGCCGCGAACCACCTTGCTGTTGCGGCAGATGACCGTCTTGGCCCTGTTGCGCAGGGCGTTGCGCATCCGAGTGAGCATGTCCGAGATGGGATCACCGATTGCCATGGGTACCTCGTTCGATTCCTCTGCCCGTCGGACCCGCAAAGGTCGCATGCCCGACGTGCCGACTGCGTGTGCCTGAATCCTGCGTTCGCCGCGGCCCTTCGACCCCGACGGATCAAACTACCTTCAACCAACAGCTACCTTCAACCAACAGCTTCCTTCAACCAACAGCTTCCTTCAACCAACAGATGCAACCGCCGGCTTTCGCCTTCCGCCGCGTCCATATGCCGCGGTGGGAGGAAGGGCCGATCACCAGCTCGCCTTGCGCATGCCGGGGATCTTCCCTTCCAGCGCCAGCTTGCGGAGCATGATGCGGCTGATCCGGAACTTCCGGTAGACGCCTCGGGCTCGGCCGGTCAGTTGACACCGGCGCACCGTGCGGGTGCTGAACTTGGGCTTGCGGTTGCTCTTGGCGAACTGGGCTTTGGTGGCCATCGTGTTTTCTCCGAGCGGTCGTCCGTTCGACCTGCCCTCGTCGGGTTGCGTGCGAATCTCTTACTTCTGGTCCGGCTTCGCGAAGGGCAGCCCGAGTTCGGCCAGCACGAAGCGGCTGAGCTTGGGGGAACTGTTCCGGAAGCACATGTTGATGTTCATGCCGTGGGTGAACGGGGCGTCCACCATGTTGATCTCGGGGAAGACGCCCTGTTCCGTCAGGCCCATGGCGTAGTTGCCCTGCTTGTCGAAGGCCTTGTCGCCAAGGCCGCGGAAGTCCTTGATTCGGGGCGTCGCCAGGTTGATCAGGCGATCGAGGAAGTGCCACATCCGCTCGCGACGGATCGTGACCATCGCCGCCGTCTCCAGACCCTCGCGGACCTTGAAGTTCGACACGCTCTTCTTCGCCTTGAGGATCACGGGCTTCTGGCCCGTCACCTTCGTGAGCGTGTCGAGCACCGTCGACTTCACGTGCGGCGGGATCTTCGTGCCCTCGATGTGGCGGCCCATGTTCACGTTCAGCACGATCTTCTCGAGCCGCGGCATGTTCATGGGGTTCTTGATGCCGAAGGCCTCGGCCACCTTGGCCCGCACCTGCTCCTCGTACATCGTCTTGAGGCGCGGGGGCGTCTTCGCGGGCTGGCTCGCGGCGGCCTCGATGGCCTCGGCCTCGGCGCTCTTCTTGCCGCCCGAGGACTTGGGGGCCTTGTCGGACTTGGCCGGCTTCCTCTTGGAGTCTTCCTTCGACATCGCTCACACTCGTTTCTTCTCGCCGGGGACCCATCCCCCGGACGTCGACTGCTTGCCCTCGCCGCCGGACCTCGCCGGCGACACAGACTGAACCTTCACGTCCCCCGCCACCACCCCCACGCTCACTTGCGGGGACCGTGCACCACGCTCAACTCCGAGAGGTCCTTGCCGCCCTTGCGGGCCACGCGAACCTTCGAGCCGTCGGTCTTGACACGGAAACCAACCCGAACCGGCTTGCCGTCCACGACCGGGCTCACCTTGCTCATGTGGATCGGCGCCTCGATCGTGACCACGCCGCCCTGCGGGTTCCGCTGGCTGGGACGCATGTGCTTGGTGCGGAGGTTGACCCCCTTGATCACCACGCTCTGCGACTTGGTGATCACGCGGATCACCTCTCCGGTCGCGCCCTTGTGGTCGCCCGAGCGGATGTAGACGGTGTCGCCCTTCTTGACGTGTGCAGGCATTGCTTGCTCCAACTGACTCGCCGAACCGGGTCCTTCGGACCCCCGCTCGGACGTGATTGCTTGTTCCGACCGACGTTCGCACCCGACTCGAAACACTTCGCCGCGTACGGCCCGCCCCCGAAGACTTCATCAGACGACTTCGGAGGCCAGCGAGACGATCTTCATGTAGTTGCGGTCTCGCAACTCGCGGGCCACCGGCCCGAAGATTCGGGTGCCCTTGGGGTTGCCGTCGTCCTGGATCAGGACCACGGCGTTGCTGTCGAACTTGATGTAGCTGCCGTCCGAACGACGGGTCGCCTTGGTGGTCCGCACCACCACGGCCTTGCTCTTGTCGCCGGGCTTGACGTCGGCGCCGGGCAAGGCCTTCTTGATCGACACGAAGACGCGATCGCCCACGCCGGCAATCCGCCGGGTGAAGCGGCCCGAGCCCGTCGAGCCGCCGTACACGCGGATCACGTACGCGATCTTCGCGCCCGAGTTGTCCGCCACCTCGCACCTGGTTTCTTGCTGCAGCATGCCGAACCTTGCTTTCCTCTAGCCCGCCGGCCGCATGGCCGCTCGGGACGTGTCCAGATCGATCCGTTCGTCCCCCACCACCAACCCTCGCGACCCCCTCGAGGCGCCGTCGTGACGCACATGGGCCCGATCAGGGCTGCAACGCCGCCACGCTCTTGATCGCCGCCGCCTGATCGGCGCGACGCTCGACCACGCGAACCAGCGTCCACCGCTTGCTCTTGCTGATGGGGCGGCAGGGAGCCACCTCCACCACGTCGCCCGTGCGGGCCTCGTTCTTGGCGTCGTGCACCTGCAGGATCGTGCGTTGACGAACGAACTTGCCGTACTTGGGGTGCATCGTCAGGTAGTTGATCACCACGCGACGCGTCTGGTGACGGGAATCGGACTCGACCACGCCCTGACGCGTGCCCGAAAGGCCACCCGCCTGCTTGACCGCCTTCTTCTGCTTCACTGCCGCTGCCATCGCTTGCTTCCTTTGCTGGGCCCCCGAGCGGCCCGTTGGTGTGTCGTCGCGTCGTTCGCCGTCCGAACCTCGCCAAGAACCTCGCCAAGAACCTCGCCAAGAACCTCGCCAAGAACCTCGCCAAGAACCTC